>CAYUNT010000266.1:0-5254 GCA_964446285.1 uncultured Candidatus Sumerlaeota bacterium
CCTCCCCCCCTTCCGATGAAATCGGCCTCGATTTCCGATTAAGCGGCTGGCGAACGGCGGTAAAGGAAATGACCCGCCCCCAAAGCTAGTCCCAAGGCGCCCACCGACGCCAAATTGAATTTACAACAATGCGCATCCTTATGGGAAAATTTCCCATAAGTCCAATCGGTCCCATTTATCCTATAGGTCGCATACGGCCCATTTCCACGACGCCGCGGCAAAGGCTCGGCTTTGCATTGGCCTTATTGCGCGGCGGGAATGGGTTCGAGGCAGCGGGCGGACTCGACCGTCTGGCGGAAAAACTCGCCTTTGTAAATCATGTTGTTGTGCGCGAGCGTCGTCGCCACAAACCGCGCCGGCAGATCGGAACGAAGCGCCTCGGCAAAGTGCGCGTCGGACCACACGTCAAACGGAACGCCGATGGCATGGAGCATTTCGCGCAACTGACCGTTCTCGGCCGCCAGGTGCGCCGTATAGATCGACATCAGGCGGCGCGGTTGTCCCTGGGGTTCATGGCGCGGCGGAAGCGGCGGGTCTTCCATAAATCCGGTCGTGGGCATTTCCTTGTCGAGAATGGCGCGCAGGTCCGCCTCGGACGACTGGCGGCGGCCAAGCCACGCCGCATATTCAGGCAATTGTCCGTAAGTGGCGTCCCAGAGCCATATCTCGCGAATCGCGTCTTCCATTCCGCCATGTTTCAGGCAATAGCCAATCACTTTGTATCCGCCGCTATGGCCCGAAAGAATCAGGTTCCGCACTTTCGCCTCGGCGGGGATTTTTCCGGCGGCGCGAAGCACGCTCATGCTTTCGTCCACAAATCGCTTGAGGCCATCGGGTTCTTCGAGTTTGCCGCACGAGGAATCGGTGGCCTCGCGCGGCCCTTGGGGGCAGAGCAATATGACATTGCGCCGCGCCGCGGCCAGTTGCTCGGGAATCCGGAAATCCTTCAGCACGCGCGACACATAATTGAGGTGTCCGTGGAAGTGGATGATCAGATCGACCTCAGGTTTGGGGACGTATCCCGGCGGAATGACAATGCCCACGGTGTTGTCCACATAATGCGGATCGCGCGGGAAAACACGCGAGGAATACTTCCACCCATTCTCGCGCGAGGAATGCGGATAGGGGGCGTTTTTCATCGGGATCAGGCCGATTTCGCCCCATTCGGTTTGGGTCCATGAAGGCGTCGGCGGCGGCAATGGAGTCGGCCCGGGAGGGGTAGAAGGCGTTTGGGTTTGCATGGGTGCGGTGGCGGCGGCGGGCGCCGCGGCCGAAGCGGAAGCGGGAGATGGCGTTGCGGTCTGGGCCGGAAGCGGTCCGGCGGCCAAGGCGCAAATAACAACACAAACGGTCAGAAAGGCGAGAGGCATTCGCGTCATGGATTGCATTCTCCTGGCTGGGAACCAGGGTCCCTCAAGTTCCCTTCTTGTGCACGGGGGGCCCGACGCGGCCGGCCGCCGCGAGGCGGGCGCGAGTGGCGCGGCGGATCGCGGCTGGGCGGCGGCTCAGGCGCATCAGGCACCGCGCCGCAAATCCCGCGCCCTGCGCATACGAACGCATGGCGGCCCAGCGAAATCCCTTCGAATAGGGCTGGCGGAGCCAGTCGAGTTCAAAGGGAATCACCTCGGTCAGCCATTGGCGCGCCGAGGCGTTTTTAATCAGATACACGATGCGCGACCGATACGCGAGGCGCACAAAACGGTCGCTGCCGCGCTTCACCGTGGCGGACTCCATGTGATACCCGACTGCCTCGGGAACATAGAGCGTCTTCAAGCCAAGCCGCCGCCGCACACGAAGGCAAAGGTCGGCTTCCTCATAATAGGCCGGGAAAAAATCCTCATCGAATCCGCCCGTGCGCAGCAACGTTTCGCGCCGCATGGCCATTGCCGCGCCCGTCACATAAGGCACCTCGGCGGGCGCATCGAACCGGCCTGTGTCCAGCTGGCCCATGCCGCGATGCTCGCTCATGGCATTTTCGTGAATGATCCCGCCCGCGTGCTGGAGGATGTGCGAATTGGGATAATAGAGTTTCGCGCCCGTGACGCCGATTTCGCCGGGGCGTTCGATGAGCGGGCGGATGAGGGCCTCGGCGCAATCGGGTTCGATTACGCAATCGGGGTTGAGAAAAATGACAAATTCGCCGCGGGCCTCGCGCCATCCCAGGTTGTTGCCGCCGCCAAAGCCAAGATTCGCCTGCGTTTCGATCACGCGCGGCCGCAGCGGATGTTCACGCGCGCGCGCCGCCGCTGCGTCGCCCGAGGCGTTTTCCACCACGATGATTTCCCCGGGCCGGCGGCGTAAGTCCGCCAGCGCATCCAGGCAGCGAGTGATGAATCGCTCGCTGCGATAACACAAAACGAGAATCGTGGCGGGAAGCGCATCCGGCGGCGGGACTGGAGCCGCGATTGGCGAAGAGGAAGAGGAGGATGTGGAAGTCATATTGCGGTGAAAAACGAACAGCAAAAGCCGCTGCCCTCTGCAACGGAGGCGGCACAACGACGGATTTTGTAAGCGAAGCGGCCAGAAGCGTCAAACCTTCTCTCGCCTTCGCTCCCTCCGGACAACCACGCCCCTCGCGCTGGAATTTTTCGAAATGCTTGCGCAACACCTCTTCCGAAGAACGGAGCACGGGCATCTTGCCCGTGACAGCCAAAAATTCGCGTCCGAAATGCCCGCGCTCCTTTCCCAAAAGCATAGTGCGCAGGCTGAAACGAGGTGAACAGTGGAAAATCTTTACTGTTTGCTTCTAAGGCGCGGGGTTGGGCGGAAGGCCGGAAAAAATCAGGCGGTATTCAAACGCGGGCGAAAATGGCTGGCTGGAAAGCAGCAATATCTCGCGCGACATCGCTGCGGACGCGCCCGTCCCGCCGTTTTCATTCGCAGCCAATCCGGAATCGGAACTCGAGTCATCCGAGGCAAAATCGGCGGAATCGCCACCTGCCCGCAGGGTGGCCGCCAGCGCCGCCGCCTTGATCAAGTCAGGGGGCAGGAGCGTCCCAGGCGCAAGTTTTTCCTTGGGGTCCAGGCTGAAAACAACAATCGTGTAGCGTCCCGGCAGAAGTTGGAGTTCCGGCGCCAGAACCACCTGTCCCGGCGCCAGGTCCAGCCACTGGCTGGAAGGTCCGCTAATAAGCCATCGCACAGGGGCCACCCCCGGATTGATGAGCGAGAGTCCTGCCAGCGACGTCCTTTTCTCGACCCGTCCAAGCACTTTCGGCGGCTGGAGTTCACCTGGCCGCATGGCTTCGAGGCTCGCCACAGCCTCATCCACAAGACGTTCGCGCGCGGCATCGCCAGGCCCCATCCACCGGCCCTTGAAAGGCACAAGTCCGCGCGAACGCTGCTGCGCCGAAAAAGCTGCCTCATACTCAGCAGGGGCAAGCCAGCGGCCATCCAGCTGGTGATATCCTTTCGCCTTCATCCGCCGCGCCAGCGCCTCATCCGGCAGCATCCATTCGCCCTCGAATTCCTCCAGACCGCGCTCCTGGGGATTCACCCATTCGCCCCTGTAGGGAACCAGACCCGCCGCACGCTGGCACGCCGCGAAATGCTCGGGCGTTTCCTGCAAATCAAACCGCAAGCGGGTTGTTTTCAGAATGTAAAGCGGCGCCAATTGCGGACGCGGGTCGTAGTAGCCTGGCATCCGAACCGAAATAAACACATAATCGCCCCACGGACCGGTTTCGCGCAGCGGAGTGGTGACCGTTGTGGCCTGATCGCGGGGCAAAAGGGCCTTTTCCGACCATCCCAGCGGCGGCCAGGGCCTCCAGGGCGCGCCGCCATCGGGCGACCAGAGCACGGCGGCTCCTGGCGGCGTGGAATCCACGGCGAGGCGAGCGCAACCGCCCGCGGAAATCGCTAGCGCCATTCCAAGCAGCACGCTCCCTGGAAAGCATGGAATTCTTTTCATAGTTGTGCGTATGTTTCCATCTGGCGGATTGGCCATCTGGCCTTGAAGGAATCGCTTGCCCTTCAGGGAATACGACGCGCGATCACGAAGCGGCGTTGTCCGCCTCCGCTTCGGCTTCCGGTTTGTAATCTTCATCCTGGCTGAACAGACGCCCGCAATTGTCGCAGAAAGCCACCTGCTGTTCGCGGTGAAGTTCAACCATCTTTTGAGGAAGAACCGCGAAATTGCACCCCAAGCACGATCCGTTTCGCACTGCCACAATCACCGATCCAGGCCAGCGGCGCAAAAGCCGTGTGTATTGCTCTAGAAGTTTTTTGTCCAACTTCACCGAGAGTTTAGCGCGCTGCTTCTCGATGTCCGCGAGCCGTTCTTTTTTACGCTGAATCTGCGAGCGAATGCGTTCGCGCTCTTCCTTGGCCAGCGCGGCATTCTGCTCGAAGGCGGCCTGTGTTTCCTTGATCTGTTCTTCCAGCGAGCTCTCGCGCTTCACCTGGCGGTCGTGCTCTTCTTCGAGTTTGCCCAGCTTCATCTTGGTCTGGTCAATCTCCGAGGAAAGCGCAGTCACCTCGCGCTGCGTGCGAATCTGGCTGATTTGCACCTCATATCGCTTGAGCAAATCGCGCCCGATGCGGATTTCATTGTCCATGCGCGAGCGGGCTTTCTGGCATTCGGCGAGCGAATGCTGAAGCGACTTCAAAGTCTTTTCCGCCTCATCCCGCTTTTCCTTGATTGAATTCCACAAAGTGGGATAATCGCGCAGCTGACTCATCAGCTGGAATTTTTCTTTGTCAAGCTCCTGAACTTCCAAAAGCACCTGCACATCGGCGATCATGCGTTGACGCGCTCCGCTGGCCGGACGTCCACCTGGGCGAACCGGTGAAGTTGTGGGGGACATGGGCGCATTCGAAGGAAATCCCCGCGTTGCTTGGGCGCAATAGGCGCTTGGGACCGGCAGCTCCCCCAAGAGGTTCCGAACACCCAAGCGATTACGCTTAGGGCTGCTTCCTTCCGGACCTGACCCGGTTCACGGTCGCCTGTCGTTCGGATTCTTAAGATCAACGCCGCCGGCCCCAAACCCCTATTCTGCCTTTCCCGGGCATTTCCTTGAAAGAGAACGCCGCGGCCGGCAGACTTCTGCCCCGGCTCGCCCGCCAGACCGCCGCATCGCGGCTGTCCGCTCAGACGGGACCGAGACAAATTGCACCCCATAATCCGGACTCGGATCCGGGGCGCCACGACCCCACGCTAAACAGGCCCGGCGTGGGCGTCAAACCCAAATCCTTGCCGCCAAGGTAATACACAGGTACATGGTGTCCCCCCTGGAGGGGTGTTGGTGAATGGGTT
>CAYUNT010000267.1:0-5231 GCA_964446285.1 uncultured Candidatus Sumerlaeota bacterium
GAGCGCCCCGCCCTCTATGTAGCGGCGAGTTCCCTCCCGCCGCAAGAAGGAGTTCGCGCTGGGACGGCCCGTCAACGCTTTGGCGGGGGATGCGTCCTATTCCCCAGAGGACCTGTGAGAAGAAGCAAAGCGGCATTTGATATTGCCGATGCAAATAATAGGAGACCCAAATGAAAATCTCGCAAAGCTTTTTCCGAAGAGTATGCCTGGGCTTAGGACTTTTGCCATTGCTGGGCGCGCAATATGCCCTGGGACAGCCTGCCGCCGCCGTCGCGCCCGGGGCGTATCAGGACCTCTGGATTCCCGCAGCGCGCAAATTGGCCGCTGAGCATCCGGAATACACGGGACTAACAGACTTTATCGACGCGCTCGACCGCATGGACACGATGTCCTGCATCAAAGAGAAAAGGAATATCGACAAAATTTCCCAAGAGGGATGGCGCACGTCGTATCCCGGCGTCACTGGCGCCTTACAATCCCAGTCCGCCGCGCTCGAAGCCGCCTGGAAGGCCGCGGGAGCCGCGCCCTGCCCCTTGCCGTCAACAACAGAGGTCATGTCTCCGGTTCCAAACTTTCTGAAGGCGCAGCTGATCTGCGGCTTGATGCAAGCCGAGGCGTGCCGTCTCGAAGCCTCCGGACAGCCCGATGTGGCGCTTCACCGTGCCGTGCTCTCCTGGCGGTTTGCCAACCGGTTTTCCGTGAGCGGCGTGGGCCTGATCCACCACATGATCGCCATTGGGCAGCGGGCCGCCTCCGCCAAAGTGATAGCCATGATTTTGCGCAATCCCGCTTTTTCCGCGGATGCGGCGCAAAAAGCCGGCGCGGCGCTCGTGGACCTCGAACATGCCCGCTTGACGTTCGCCGATGTGACCAAAAGTGAAATTAGCACCTGTCTGGCCGCGCAAAAGGCGATGCGCAATAATCCCGCGCAGATTCAACAGGTCATTGCTCAATCGCCCAATCTCAAGGATTATTATACGGATTACTTCAAGAATTTCGACGCTATCGAGACGGAAGTGAACCGGGCGCTGCCGCTCGTTTTGGCGGATTTGGAAAAGCCATTTGCCCAGCGCACTCTGCGCACGCGCGATTCCCTCAAGACTGTTACAAGCAACACCTATGCGCAAGAAATGCTCGCCTCATGCGTCGAAGAAGCATCCGTCCGCGCGGACGTGGAACTGGCGTATTTGCGGCTTTGCGAGGCGCTTTGCGCGCTGAAAATGGGCAAGCCCGAGATTGCAGCCACGTTCCTCGATCCCTTCACCGGCAAACCACTCGTCATTTTGCCAGATCGCGTCTATAGCCTCGGCCCCGACGGCGCGGACCAGGGCGGCACGCAGGAATACGACTCGAAACAAGGCGGCATCAGCGCAGGCGACATCTTCGTGCTTCGGTGAGGCGGCGCAGACCAGCGAAAAAGACGAGACAGGATTTACAGGATGGACAGGGATAGATAAAAGCGCCACCATGCGCTTGTCTTCTTCATCGCATGTTCATCTTGTGAATCCAGTCTATTTTTCAAAGCGCAGGCGGCCGAAGTAGTAGAGTTGCGGGGGGTGGTTGTCCATCTTGGACCAGTCGCGCTGCACAGGAGCGGCTTGGGTGCGGTGGCGGCGGACATTGAGGCCCCACACATCGCCCGCGCGAGGCGGCGAAACGCCAAACGCACTAAACGGCACGCGGAATTCAGCGCTCCAAAAGTTTGTTCCCACAAAGGTTTTCACGTCATAGTCGTAACTGAAAAGTCCTTTGGGACTGCTGCAAAACTTTGTGCCTTTTGAATTGGCCATGATGCGGAAATAATCGCGCCCGGCCAGATTGGGCTGCAGGAAAAATTCGAAATCGTCATCGCCGAACACGAGCGGCAGTTTCCCGTGCGCGCCCGCGGATAGGCCCTTGGGATTCGGCTCTTCGCCCCATACGCCAAAATATAAATACCGGTCATCGTAAAGGATTTTCACCTCGGTCACTTCCGGCGCGGGGGTTCCGAGCGTGTCGGTCTGGAACTTCGCAATGGCAGGCACGCCGCGCCAGGCCGGATCGTCTGTCTTGCCGTCGAAAACCCAGGCCCCGCGCGGGGTTTGCGCCGCCGTCTCGGGCGGAACAAACAGATGCACATAGTGCGCCAGGCTGGTTTCCACGCCGGCGGAATTGCGCCAGGGCGATTCGCAACGCAGGCGTGGCAGGTCCCCGCGTTTGAACTCGCCGCGCGGGCCGCGCACGCGGAATTCGAGCGTGCGGCTTGTGCCCGGATCGAGGCGCACGTCGGCTGCCTGCGGCGCGAAACTCCATCGCGCATCAGGGATTTCCCAGCGCAGCGCAAACGTGCGCTCTTCGGCGGCGCGGTTGCGCACAGGCACGCGCACCACCGCATCCACCGGCCCGCGCGACGGATCGGGAATCGTCACGCCGCTATCCTCTTCCATCCACGCGCCCGTGCGCGCCCACTCGCTTGCAGGAACATCCTCGACGCCCCATATATGCCCCGGCTCGGCGATGGCGTAATGCGGCCTTCCAGCGTCGCCGCCCTCTGACGCCATCGACACAATCAGGTATTGATGCGACCGCCCCGCCGCATGATCCGGTCCGAGCGTGATCCGCCCCGAGGAATTCAAGCAGAAATAGTCGATTCCATCTATATTCACATAATCATATACGTGCGCATGGCCCGTGAACACCGCGCGCACGGGGTAGCGGCACAGGAGCGGATGCAGCCAGTTCCAGGATTCGGCGTATTCCTTGTAATCGCCGGGCGCGCTGCCGTGGCGCATCTGGAGCGGCGGGTGCAGGGAAACAAAAATGGCGCTGGCGCTGCGGTGGCGTTCGAGGTCGCGTTCGAGCCATTTGCGCTGTGCGTCGGAAAATTTGTAGAATTCGCCGCCGTCGAACGCGTCGAGAACGATGAAATGCGCCGATAGAAAATCAAAGGAATAGTAATAAGGTTTCCGCCCCCATGCCTCGCCGTAGATCGGGCGCATTTCTTCGGTCGTGAGGTCGTGATTGCCGGGCGTCGGGTAAAAGGGCGCCTGGAGCGGGGCGATTTGCTGGCGGAATTGCTGCCACTCGCTCTGTGCGCGCCCGGGGTTGCTGTGGTAGCCGTGGATCATGTCGCCCACATGCAGCACAAACGCCGGGTGCAACAGGCTTGTTTCGCGGACCGCGCGCTCGAAGGTGGCGGGATTGTCGAACTGGCTGTCGCCCCAGACAACGAACTGAAATTGGCGGGCCGGGCGCGTGGATGCGCATCCGGCCGCCATCGCCAGCAGAATGCACAGGATTGCTCCCAGCGGGGCGTTTCCTCTGGGCCAATTGCCGGGAATTGCCGATGGAAACAGGAAATTGCGCATGGAAGCGCCTCCGGTTTTGTCTGTCCCGGCAATTCCGCCGGGGTCATTTCACGGGTGCAGGGGCAGGGGCAGGCGCGGGCGCCACGGCGCCGTTTTGCAGCGCATAGAGCGTTCGGTAAAATTCGACGCGCGACATCAGGTCGTCATGCGTGCCGGATTCAATGATTTTTCCGTCCTGCATAACCACGATGAGGTCCGCGCGGCGCACAGTCGAGAGACGGTGCGCCACAACAAGCGCCGTGCGCCCTTCGAGGAGACGGTCGATCGCCGCTTGCACGAGGGCCTCGCTTTGCGAGTCGAGGTGCGAAGTGGCTTCATCGAAAAGCAAAATGGGCGGATCGCGGTAGAGGGCGCGGGCAATGGCAATTCGCTGCGCTTGCCCGCCAGAAAGGCGCCCGCCCGCCTGTCCAATCACCGTGTCGTATCCCTGTTCGAGTTCGAGGATGAAATCATGAGCGTTGGCGGCTCGCGCGCATTCCTCCGCCTTTTTGCGGTCTGCCGCCGGAGCGCCATAGGCGATGTTGTGCAATACTGTGTCGTTGAAAAGCAGAGTTTCCTGCGTCACCACGCCGAAGAGGCGGCGCAATTCCGCCAAATCAATTTCGCGCAAATCCACGCCATCGAGCAGAATCCGCCCCTGCGTGGGATCGTAAAGGCGCGGCAGGAGGCCCACCAGGGTGGATTTGCCCGCTCCGCTTGGCCCCACAAGCGCAACGATTTTCCCCTTGGGGATTTCCAGCCGGATGCCGCTCAGGACCGTCTCCTCGCCATAGGCAAACGAAACGTTATCCAGGCGGATGGCCTCGCGAAATTCGGGCGGCTTCACATCCGCCGCTGGAGGAGTAACCTGCGGCCGCAGCGCGAGCATTTCCATTACGCGCTCGGCGCTTACCAACGCCTCCTGAATCTGAATATGGAGTTTCGACAGGCTCTTGATCGGCTGGTAAAATTGCGTCAGGGCGAGGACATAAGTTACAAAATACTCGATTGGCAGGCTGTGGCGGACCATAACCATGTAGCCGCCAAAAAGCAGAATGCCGCCGATTCCGATGGCCCCGAGCGCTTCCATAAGCGGGCTGGTTCCGAAGCGGATGATTCGGCCCTTCATGCTTAGATGGAAGATGTTCAGGGCCTTTTCCGCATAGCGGCGGATTTCGCGCTCTTCTGTGCCGAATAATTTAATGAGGTGGTAATTGCGCAGGGCGTCGTTCAGGATGGACGACTGCTGGTCGGTTTGTTTTTTGGATTTTTGCGTGATTTTGCGCAGCCGGCGGCCAAATACGATAAGAATGATCGCGGCGATGGGCAAAACAAACATCGTGAAAACGGACATGGCGCAACTGAGCGAAAACAGCAAAATAATCAGTCCGAACAGGGTGAATGGATGCTGCATGCCATCGCGGATGATGCTGATGGCCATTCCCTGGATGGTGTTGATGTCGCTGCCGATGCGCGAGATCAAATAGCCGGTGGTTTTGCTTTTGAAAAACATGTAGTCTTGGCCAAGGACGCGCCGCAATACATCCACCTGCAAATCCACCGTGCTGCGGCCAATCGCGTGCGTGAGGCAGTAATTCGCCACGTATTCAAACGCGCCTTTCAGCACGGTGATGACGATGAGCACAATGGCGATGAGCATGAGGGCCTTGAATGGATTGGCGCGGGCCAGGGCGTGAAAACGGTCGCGAAGCGGAATCAACCTTTGCTGTATCCAATCTTCCGCCGCGCGGGCGATGCGCGACTTTTTGAAGGCGTTGGATTTCAGCGATTCCTTGCCGGTGGCTGCCGGTGGGGCGGCGCCGTCGCTATCGCCCGAAGACGCGCTGGCGCTCGAAGCGGGCTTGGAGGGAGCCGCCGAAGAGGCCGCGGCGGCGGAGGGAGAGG
>CAYUNT010000268.1:0-5197 GCA_964446285.1 uncultured Candidatus Sumerlaeota bacterium
CCCCCGGCGCCCCTCCCCTTTTCCGCCTGCTTTAGCAAACCCTCCTTCTCCAACCCATTCCCCAACACCCCTCCAGGGGGGACACCATGTACCTGTGTATTACCTCGGAGAATTGGGATTGGGCTTGACATCCGGGAGGAGATTGGGCCGAGTTCAAACGGCTGTTTGAAACGGAGGATTGATATGCCAGTCCTGCTCCGCAGCCCAATAAGCTCTGAACCGATTCCCCCAAGCCCCGCAGGGGCTGTTTTTTTCCGCTCAGCGGCAAACGGCCGCGCACGCGCATTCGTATATGCCATTCTAGGGTTTCCGTGTTCTTTTGCGGCCAACTGCGCATGATCCACAAGTTTCTGCCATAGTGCATATCTCGATGCTGAAATGGACACTACATCGGCTGAATTTTATGCAAAGCGCGCCTGCTGTTTTGCGGGGCGCGCCAACTTTTCTACAAAGAGGTTCCAAGGAATGAACGAGCGTTCAAATACCGGCCCTGGCGCCAGCGCGAGCGCGCAAATGCGGCAAAGAGCGGGCGCGGAGCCTCGCGATCCCAAAACAAGTGATGCCAGCGCGCGCAGGCAAACGTTGTGGGCGCTATGCGGAGTGCTGTTTGCGGTTTCTGCCCTCCTGATCTCCGCGCGGGACGCAATGTGCCAGAAACCCGGCGGAGAAGCCAAATCCGGCGGTCCAGAGGGCAATGCGCCCGAGGTGGCCGTTTGGCGCGTTCAGCCGCGGCGGGTGGAGTTGACAACCGAATTGCCCGGGCGCATTTCGGCATATCTTGTTGCCGACATCCGCCCTCAGATCAGCGGCCTGTTGCAGAAGCGCCTGTTCACGGAAGGTTCCGACGTCCAAACCAGCCAGGTGCTGTATGAAATTGATTCGGCGTCTTTCCAGGCAGCCTATGACAATGCCCAGGCGAATCTGGCGGTCGCGCAGGAAAGCACAAGTCGTGCGCGCGCGGCGCTCGAGGCCAGCCTGGCAAACGTCGCGCGCCAAAAGGCGGCCCTAGACCTTGCGCAGACAAACCGCAAGCGATACGAGGAAATGTTCGAAAGCAAGGCCATTTCGCCCATCGAGCGCGACGTGGCTGTTACCGAGGCCGTGGCCGCCGAAGCCACGCTCCGTGCCGCCGAAGCGCAGGTGGAAAGCGACCGCAAGGCAATCACCGTGGCCCAGGCGGGCATCAAGCAGGCGGAAGCCGCCCTGGAAATCGCCCGGATCAACTTGGGATACACGCGAATTACCGCGCCTATTTCCGGACGCATTGGCCGCTCGAATGTGACAGTCGGCGCTTTGGTGTCGGCGTATCAGCCGCTCGCGCTGGCCACGATTCAGCAATTGAATCCGATTTATGTGGATGTGCCGCAATCGACAAGCGAGCTTCTCGCGCTGCGCCGCCGGATTGAAAGCGAAAGGCTTAGCCACGGCGGATCGGATGTGAGCAAAGTGCGCCTGATTCTGGAAGACGGAACGCCTTATCCGCAGGAAGGCACTCTGGAATTTCGCGACGTGACGGTGGATCAGTCCACAGGGTCGGTTATTATGCGCATGGCTTTTCCCAATCCCGAGGCCATTTTGCTGCCGGGAATGTTTGTCCGGGCCGTGGTTCCGGAAGGCGTGAAGGACCAAGCTATCATGGTTCCGCAACAAGGCGTGGCGCGCGATTCAAAAGGCAACCCCTACGCGCTGGTCGTGAATGCGGAGGGAAAAATCGAATCGCGCCAGCTCACGCTGGACCGTGCCCTTGGCGACAAGTGGCTGGTCGTTTCAGGGTTGGCCGCGGGCGACCAGGTAGTTGTCGAAGGGATGCAAAAGGCAAGACCAGGCTCGGCGGTAAAGGTTGTTCCCTGGGCGGCGCAAGACGGCGCAAAGGATGACAAAGCGCCTGGAAAGCCCTCCACGCAACAGCAAGAACGGAAAGATGGAGGCGCTTAATGCTATCTAGATTCTTCCTGGACCGGCCGGTATTTGCCTGGGTAATCGCCATCGTCATGATGGTGCTGGGCGGGCTGGCCATTTATAGTCTGCCAATTTCGCAATATCCGCCCATTGCGCCGCCCTCGATCGCCATCGACGCCTTTTACCCGGGGGCATCGGCCGAGACCGTGGAAAACAGCGTGACCCAGATCATTGAGCAGAAGATGACCGGGTTTGACGACATGCTGTATCTCGCTGGCACGAGCGATTCCGCAGGGGCGGCTCGCGTGGAACTGACATTCAAGCCGGGAACCGACCCGGATTTGGCTTGGGCCAAGGTTCAAAACAAGCTGCAACTGGCTATGGCCAGCCTCCCGGATGTGGTTCAACGTTCTGGTGTTATGGTGAGCAAATCCACGCGCAACTACTTGATCATCGTAGGGTTGATTTCTGAAGACAGCAGCATGGACGGCAATGACTTGCGCGACTATGCACAATCCAACCTGGAAAAGGTGCTGGCGCGCGTGCCGGGTGTGGGCGAAGTGATGACATTTGGCTCCCAATATGCCATGCGCGTGTGGCTCAATCCGGACAAACTGACGGAATTCCGTCTGACGGTGCAAGACGTGGTTTTGGCGCTAAAGTCATATAACGTGGAAGTGTCCGCCGGACAATTCGGCGGGCTGCCCGCTGTGGAAGGCCAGCGTCTGAATGTCTCGATTATCGTGCAAAATCTTCTTCAGACTCCGGAGGATTTTGCCTCGATCCCGCTGCGAATCAATCCAGATGGCTCCACAGTGAGGATCAAGGACGTCGGGCGGGTGGAACTGGGAACCGAGACGTATGATATTGACGCGCGATATAACGGGAAACCGGCGGCGGCGCTTGCCATCCGCCAAGCGCCCGGCGCCAACGCGCTGAGCACGGCCGATGCAGTCAAGGCGAAGATGGAGGACATGAGCCGCTACTTCCCCAAGGGAATGAAGGTCATCTACCCTTATGATACCACGCCTTTTGTGAAGGTGGCCATTGAGGAAGTGGTAAAGGCGCTGTTCGAGGCGATTTTCCTCGTCTTTCTGGTGATGTGGCTGTTTATGGGCAACTTCCGCGCCACAATCATTCCGACCATCGCTGTGCCGGTGGTATTGCTGGGAACCTTCGCAGTGCTTGGGGCGTTTGGATTCTCCATCAACATGCTGACGATGTTCGCCATGGTGCTGGCCATCGGACTTCTGGTGGACGACGCCATTGTCGTCGTGGAAAATGTAGAACGCATCATGAGCGAGGAAGGCCTGTCGCCGCGCGAAGCAACGGCCAAATCGATGGATCAAATCACGCCCGCGCTGATCGGAATCGGCCTGGTACTGGCGGCGGTGTTTGGCCCCATGGCGTTTTTCAGCGGTTCGACCGGAGTGATTTACCGCCAGTTTTCAGTGACAATCGCCGCCGCGATGCTACTTTCGGTGCTTGTGGCATTGATCCTGACGCCCGTGCTTTGCGCCTTCATGCTGAAGCCAGTCGCGAAGGGACATGAAGCGGCGGAAGGGGCGGTTTGGTTCCTTCGCCCGTTCTTCCTTTGGTTTGACCGAGTCTTTTTCGCTTTCCGAAACGGCTGCGTGAAGTTGGTTGGCCATGCCTTGGCGCGGAAATTGCGCTACATTCTGGCTTTCGCCCTGATTGTGGCAGGGCTGGGCTATCTTTTCATGCGGATGCCAACCAGTTATCTCCCGGATGAAGACCAGGGCATCATGTTTGCCCAAATCATGTTGCCGACGGGAAGCACGGTGGAGCAGACCCAAGAGGTCGCGGATCGAGTTCAACGCTATTTCATGGATAAAGAACAAGAGGCGGTGGAATCCTGCCTGACCATTGTCGGAATGGGCTTTTCGGGCCGGTCGCAGAATAACGGCATGGTGTTCGCCAAATTGAGAGACTGGAAATTGCGCAACCGCTCGGACTTGCGCGTGAAAGCCATTGTCGGACGCGCCATGGGCGAATTTTCAAAAATCCGCCAGGCGCTGGTGTTTGCCTTCCCGCCTCCCGCCGTCGTGGAACTCGGCAATGCACGCGGCGTGGATTTCCAATTGGTGGATCGAGGCGGACTCGGCCATGCCGCCCTGATGGATGCGCGCAATCAACTGCTAGGCAAGACGGCAAAGGACAATAGGCTCATCAATGTCCGCCCCAACGGCATGGAGGATGTGCCGCAATTCCGCGTGGATGTGGATTGGGAAAAGGCAGGGGCGCTGAGCTTGCCCATCGATTCGGTTCACAACACAATCTCGGCGGCGTTCGGCAGTTCGTATGTGAATAACTTCATCCAAAACGGACGCGTGAAACGAGTGTATGTTCAGGCCGACGCTCCTTATCGCAGGCTGCCCTCGGACCTGGACAAAGTATATGTGCGAAACTCCAAGGGAGATATGGTTCCCTTTTCCGCCTTTGCCTCGACGCGATGGTCGAGCGGATCGCCGCGCCTGGAGCGTTTTAACGGCTTCCCCGCGCTGAATATCTGGGGCGAGCCTGCGCCGCACAGGAGTTCGGGCGAGGCCATGCAGGCCATGGAGGAAATCACGGCGCAATTGCCCCAGGGAATCGGCTATGACTGGAGCGGGCTTTCTTACCAGGAGCGCATGGCCAGCGCGCAAACAGCGCCTTTGTATGCGTTTTCGGTGCTGGTGATCTTCCTGTGCCTGGCGGCTCTATATGAAAGCTGGCCCATCCCGTTCGCGATTCTGCTGGCGCTGCCGCTGGGGGCAATTGGCGGCGTGCTGGCTTCGAGCTGGCGCGGGCTGCCTAACGACGTTTATTTCCAGATCGGATTGCTGACGACGCTGGGCCTGACCACGAAAAACGCCATCTTGATTGTGCAGTTCGCCAAGGCGCGCGTTGAACAGGGAATGGACATGATCGGAGCAACCTTGGAGGCCGTAAAACTGAGGTTGCGGCCCATTGTAATGACCTCGCTGGCGTTTGGATTCGGCGTGCTGCCGCTGGCGCTGACTCACGGAGCGGGCGCGGGCGCGATGAACGCCATTGGCACCTCGGTGCTGGGCGGAATGGTCACGGGCACCATACTTGTGGTGCTGTTTGCACCGCTGTTTTATGTGCTGATCGAAAAAGGATTTGGCAAAAGCAGCAAACGCCGCCAGCAGGCAGAGAAGTCAAAACCCACTCCCGCTGCCGGCCATTAATTGCCTGATACAAATCTGAAAAAATGCGGGAATTATACCATTTTCCTTTGATTCTGTTCCTAATCGCCTGTCACGGTTTTCGCGAG
>CAYUNT010000269.1:0-5085 GCA_964446285.1 uncultured Candidatus Sumerlaeota bacterium
AGGGCGTGGCAGTGGGGGCAGCCGCCGCGTTGCCGTTCGAGTTGCTGAAAAGATCGATGTCGGGATCGCTGCTGGCGTGGCCGCCTTGGGTTTTATGTTGGGCAGCTGTCCGGGCATTTTTAACTACATCGACCGTCCAGCGCGAACGCCCATCGAGAGAATTGAAAATTCGAGGCCATGCGGTTGATATTTCACGCAACGCCGCCAGCTGGTCTGCCCGTGCGGCCGCCTCTTTCTCGGCTTCCCATCGAACGCTGATGCGAAGAGTGTCCGGGTCTTCCATTGCGCCTTCGCCCGCCAGGATGGCGCTGTTGCCCAGCGCGCGATCCATCAGCCAGGACAATTCCTCCCATTCTTTATCCACGAACTCCTGAGCCTTAGGCGTTTGTGGCGTTCCTGGCGTCTCCGGCGCGGATTCCGCTTTTGCTTTCGCTCTTTTTTTCATCCATTGTTCGGCAAATTCTCTGGGCTGGCGCATGGCAAACGCCAGGGGTTTTCCGCTCGGGACTTTATCCCACAGGTTGTTTTCCTGGCGCTCCGGCTGAGGGTGGCGGCCTTTGGAAACACGCGCGGCGCGCCCAAGGCGGTCCGAAGCGTTTTCGAGGCGGCTGGCGTCGTTCGAGATCAGAATCAGGCCATCGTGAAACTCCGCGGACAATCCGCTTCCAACCCACTTGCCGGGTTGCCCGTCCTCGGGCGTGTTGCTTGACGCGTCTTGCGAGGCATGATCCGGCTCTCGATCCTTCTGTTCCTCTCCACCTCCTAAGTTTTCAGCGGAATAGCGAGGATCCACAGCGCTCAGAAGTCTTTTCACGCGCCGCTCAATCAGTGCATGACGCCGCTTCAGGTTCAGGCACGCCAGCCACGGCGTCCCGCGTTTGCCGGGACCGGCGGCTGGTCCCCAAAACTCGCTGCCGCCTGCCTCCAACGGGGAGGAAGGGGAATTTTGCACTTCTGGCGCCGCGCCCGCCGCCGCGTCCGCCGCCGCCTCCACGTTATAAATCCAAACCGTAATTTCTGGATGAAGGATGAATTTGATCGAACCCCAAAGAGGCTCCGGGTCTGCTTCGGGCGCGCTTTGGCGCCGCAGAATCGCCGTGAAAAGCGCGCGGGCCATTGGTTCCTGATCGCCCGCCCAGCGCGCCTGCAAGACCATGCGTGCGTCTTTGCTTGCATACCATCGCGGGTCGGTGGGCGGGGTAATTCGAAGCCATACAGTGGCCAAATACGCTGCCAGCAACAGGAAAAGCACGACAAGCGAGGCGAATGCCGCCGCCCATGCGCGCCGGCGAATTCGCGCCGCACTCGCTCCATCGGCCGAATCCGCGGAGGCGCCCGGTTTTCCGCGCCCGGGACGCGCGCCCGATGCCCGCCACCAACTGCTCATCTTGATCCTGCCTTAATTCTCAAGCCACCAAGACACCAAGACATGAAGCCCCATGAAAAAAGGCCCTGTTTCTTTGCGCCCTTGTGTCTTTGAGGCCTGCGTTCAAGACAAGGACTAAAACCGGATCAGAGTGAAATAGGGCCGCCCGCCCAATTTGTCGCGCCCTTTGAGAAATGAGAGTTCAATAATTGTGGCAATCTCCACAACTTGCGCCCCGAATTTATCGACCAGCCGGCACGCCGCCGCCAGCGTTCCGCCGGTAGCCAGAAGGTCGTCCAGAATCAGAACCCGGTCCGATTTTGTCAGCGCATCCTTGTGCATTTCCACTGTGGCCGATCCATATTCGAGATCGTAAGTTTCCTGGAAGGTTTCCGCGGGGAGTTTTCCGCGTTTGCGCACGGGAACGAAGCCCGCGCCGAGGCGATTGGCCAGCGCGCCGCCGAAGATGAATCCGCGCGATTCGACGCCGACGATTTGCGTTATCCCCTTGCCTTCGTATCGTTTGGCCAGTTGGTCGATTGTTTCGGCAAATGCCTTTGCATCCTGCAACAGCGGAGTGATGTCCTTGAACTGAATTCCTGGAATGGGGAAGTCAGGAATGTTGCGGATTTTTTGGCTCAGGTCCATTGGCGCATTACTCCTCGGGTTAAATGGAGGACTGACCCCCAAAGCGATTCAAACCGGATGCCCCGGCTTCAAATCCCATGATGCGTCTGGCGCGCTCTCCAGGCAAGCTAAGTCCTTCGAGGCTTCTTTATTCATTTTCGCACAAGAAGAACGCAGGGGGACCGCTCATTTATGGCGATCTTAACGATTTCTTAAACAAAACACCCCCAAAACAGCTTGATGGGCAGGGGGCATTCGCAAGATACTTGTTGATTGATGCGCAAGGATGCCCGCTTTTTTGCGGATTTCATCCCCGCTATATCTCTGATAGGGAGTCTTTAGAACCATGAGCACCGGCAAATGCGCCTCGGGCGCAGACATCGCTAAAATTCGCGAACTTCTTGGCAAAGATGCGGACTCGCTGCTTGCGCATAAGCCCAAAGTCCCCTCTTCCGCCCTTCATCTTCCCGGTCCGGATGCTGTGGACCGGATTTTTGGACTTTCCGACCGTTCGCCGCGCGTTCTGCGCTCTCTTCAGGAGATCGCGGGCCACGGTCGCCTCGCCGGCACGGGATATGTCTCGATTCTGCCCGTCGATCAGGGCATCGAGCACAGCGCCGGCGCCAGCTTCGCACCCAATCCCGATTACTTTGACCCCGAAAACATCATCAAACTGGCCATCGAGGGCGGATGCAACGCCGTCGCTTCGACGCTTGGTGTTCTGGCCGCCTGCTCGCGCAAATACGCGCATAAAATCCCCTTCATCGTGAAAATCAACCACAACGAGTTCATCTCTTACCCGAACAAATACGACCAGATCATGTTCTCCAGCGTCGAGCAGGCCTTTGAACTCGGCGCGGTGGCCGTCGGCGCGACCATCTATTACGGCAGCGACGAATCCACCCGCCAGATTCAGGAAGTCTCCAAAGCGTTCGAAATCGCCCACGACCTCGGCATGGCCACGGTTCTTTGGTGCTATCTGCGCAACTCGGCCTTCAAGAAAGACGGCGTGGACTACCACACCTCGGCCGACCTCACCGGACAGGCCAATCACCTCGGCGTGACGATCAAGGCCGACATCATCAAGCAGAAACTCGCCACGAACAATGGCGGCTACAACGCCCTGCAGTTCGGCAAGACCAACAAGAAGGTCTATACCGACCTGACCACCGATCACCCGATCGACCTCTGCCGTTACCAGGTGCTCAATTGCTACGCGGGCCGCAGCGGACTGATCAACTCGGGCGGCGAGAGCAAGGGCGCAAGCGACTTGGCCGACGCCGTGTTCACCGCCGTGGTCAATAAGCGCGCGGGCGGCATGGGCCTCATCAGCGGACGCAAGGCCTTCCAGCGCCCGCTCAAGGAAGGCGTCGCCCTGCTCAATGCGATTCAGGACGTCTATCTCTGCAAAGACGTTACGATTGCCTGACAAACCGCAAACGGCGGTTCGTGACAACTAAAATCATGTGCCCGGCGCGGTTTTTGCATTCCAAAGGCGGAAACCGCGCCGGATTTATTTTCGGCTGGTTCCGGGTTCGGTTTTGAGGCGATGGGGGTGAGAAGAGGGGGTGGGGCATCTGGAGGAAGGAACCACGCCGCGACGGAATTTTTTCCAGACTGCGAGGCTGACGCCGCATGACGGACGAAGCGCTTATTCGAAGAAATACTCTGCTGGCGGTGGTCGCAGCTTCCTTCCTGACGCCATTCATGGGCAGTTCGATTGATTTGGCCATCCCCAGCATTGGCAAGCAATTTGGGGCGAACGCCTTTCTTTTGGGGTGGATGGTGGCGAGTTACTTGCTCGCCTCGGCGGCGTTTTTGCTCCCGTTCGGGAAGGTGGCGGACATTATTGGGCGCAGAAAGGTGTTTGTTGCCGGGATTTCCGGCTTCACCCTGTTTTCGCTTTTGTGCGGGTTCTCGCAAAGCATTAAAATGCTGATTGCGCTCAGGGTGTTTCAGGGAATTTCCAGCGCGATGATCTTTGGAACCGGAATGGCCATTCTGACCTCTGTGTTTCCGGCGAGCGAACGGGGGCGGGTGCTGGGCATCAATACGGCGGCGGTATATACGGGCTTGTCGCTTGGACCTGTGCTGGGAGGGGCCATAAACCACTTTTGGGGATGGCGGTTCATCTTTTACACCAACGCGGCCGTCGGCGTGGCGGCGCTGCATTTCATCCGGAAACTCAAGGGCGACTGGCGCGGCGCGGAAGGCCAGAAACTCGATTGGGCGGGTTCGGTGATGTGCGCGGGCCTGCTGTATGGCGTGTCGTCTATCGCGAGGTCGACGCTTGCGCGGGCATTTGTTGGCGCAGGAATCGTATTGCTGTTTTCCTTTATTGTGTATGAAGGGCGCGTGAAGTCGCCTTTGCTGGACCTGAAATTGTTCAATTCTAACGCGGTCTTTGCCTTTTCCAACCTGGCCGCGCTCATCAATTACAGCGCGACATTTGCCGTGGGCTATATGCTGTCTGTGTATTTGCAGCTGGCGCGCGGATTCGATTCGCAAAAGGCCGGCATGATCCTGCTGGCGCAACCGATTGTGATGGCCGCGCTGTCTCCGCTGGCGGGGCGGCTCTCCGATAGAGTGGAGCCGCGCAAAATCGCATCCGCCGGCATGGCGATTATGGTGATCTGCCTCATTGCCTTTGCGCAGATCGGCCCGAAAACGCCGCCAGCCGCCCTGGCTGCCGTTTTGCTGTTTTTTGGCGGCGGGCTGGCGTTGTTTTCGTCGCCCAATACCAACGCCGTCATGAGCGCCGTGGACCGCCGCGATTATGGGATTGCGTCCTCAACGCTCGGCACCATGCGCCTGATCGGACAAGCGGTCAGCATGGCCATCGTCACACTGGTGATGACCGCGCACCTCGGCAACGTGGAACTGGCGGCAGCGCCCACGGAGCGTTTGCTTTCGAGCATCGGCATGGTGTTTTATATTCTGGCGGCGCTTTCGTTTGGCGGGATTTTCGCTTCTCTGGCCAGGGGAAATCTGCGCAAAGCAGCGGCCATGCCCCAGGCGGCGAAATAGGGCAAATAAGGGACGAAAAGGACCAAAAGGACGCGAGAGAATTAGGCAGGGTCTGGCGGCGGGGG
>CAYUNT010000270.1:0-5060 GCA_964446285.1 uncultured Candidatus Sumerlaeota bacterium
ACAAGCCCGAAAATGTGTATAAAAGTCAGGGTGGAGCGAAGCGGAACCCCAGGTTCGTCAGGAAAAAACCCGCGCCCCGACGGCGGCGCGAGAACACGGAGGGGTCTCCTTGGCAAAAAACGTCTGCGGATCAATCGAAAACATATTTCTCTTCGAATTTCAGGCCATGAGCGCGCAATAAGGCGAGATACTCTTCGCGAAAATCCCTGCGCGCATGATGCATTTCCTGATATTGTATATAATGCCGGACCTGTTCCTCCTTCGATTGGCTGACGGAAAACACCGCATATCCGGATTGCCATCCGAAATCGGTTTTTTCAGGAAAAGTTTGATGCGTCCACAAGCTAGATTGGCTCTTTATTTCACGAACCAGATCGGCAATAGCGGCGTCTGTCCGCCATCCGACCAACAAATGAACGTGATTGTCTATCCCTCCAATCTCAAGCAAGGTTCCTTTCTGGCCGCGGACTACGCCGCCGATATATTCGTAAAGCCTGGGACGAAGAGCGGCGTCAATGAGCGGGCAGCGATGCTTGACGCTAAAGACAATATGCAGTTTGACGTTGCAGAAGGTGCCTGCCATCGCTTGCCCACCACTGCGAGATCTCGCGCCGCCTTCGGGGCGCTACTTTTTCTCTGCTTTCCTGGGGTTCCGCTTCGCTCCACCCCAGGCTACCTTCTCTGGCCTCTTCGAGGCCCTTCAGAAGCCACTCGCCCAGACGACCTTCTCTGGCCTCTTCAAGACCCCCCGGAAACCACTCGCTCAGGCTACCCTCTCTGGCCTCCCCGATGCCTCCCTATCTGATCTCTTTGGACTCTTTGGGCTTCCGAGGCCACCCTGACGGTTGCTCTGAGGTTCTGCAACCGATGAGACCAGCGGCTCATGCATTGCCGCCGGGGGAATCGCGAAGGATTTCACCCGAGCGAATTCTCGCCACGTCCTCCGGCGTGAGAATGATCGGGGTTGTGGGCGGAATCGGGTCCGTCGAGCCAATCGCCACCCCGTCGCGAAGGCGTTCGAGATCCGCACGGAGGCGGCCGGGGTCAGAATAACGGGCGCTCGGATAAAAATCCAGCATCCGTTCAATGACGGAAACATGATCGCGGGGCACGTCCGGCCGGCAACCGGGGAGTTGGGCGGCGATATTGACTCGCCGATGCTGCAAGCCAATGGACTTGTCGCGGACCGTGAACGGCTGGCGCGCTGTCAGGCATTGCCACCAAACCAACCCCAGCGAATACAAATCCGAACGGATATCGGCCGGCTGACCCAGCAGCTGCTCCGGCGCCATGTATTCGAACGTGCCCATCAAAGACCCAGGTGCGGTGATGGCCGTGGCAGTGGCATCCTTTGCCAGGCCAAAATCGACCAGGATGGCCACGTCGGAGGGCGCAACCATGATATTGCCCGGCTTAAGGTCGCGGTGAATAATGCCGAGTTCATGCGCCCGTTCGAGGGCTTCGACACATTGCATCATCAAATGCAGCGAGCGCGCGGCGGACATCCCCTGCTCCAGATAAATCAAATCCCACAGCGACCGCCCCGCGATGAAATCCATTATATAATAAAAGGTGTTGGACCATGCGCCGTATCCGCGAATGCGCACCACATTGGGGTGGTTGAGGCGGGCGGCCAGGGCGGCCTCGCGCTCGAATCGTTTGATGATTTCAGGAACCCCCACAAACATCGGGCGCAGAATTTTCACAGCGGCCAGGCAGCCATCGGCGAGGCTGCGCGCGCGCAACACGCGCCCAAATCCGCCGTGGCCGATTTCACCCTCGATCACATGGCCCCCAATTTCCGCGCCCTGGAGGTCCATTTCGAGAAAGTCCTGCTGTTCCCGTGCGGGGGTCATGCGCCACTTCCCCAGATCAGGTATCACACGCCTCCAAGCCTCTCGCGGCTGGCTTGGCGATGGCAAGCAAAAGGGTGGAATGCAGCGGAAAAGCCCAGGAATTGTTCAAAGTTACTGGTGGCACGGGCATCTTGCCCGTGATTCCGGTGGCTTGGGCGTCTCGCCCAAGATTTTTCCTGCACCTTGAACAGTTCCTGCGGGAAAAGCCGGGGGTTGGAGAGAAAAAGAGCGAAAAAGGAAGCGGCTTAAAGTCAGACCGCCGGAGTGGGGGGCTCCGGCGGCCATCGGAGAAAGGGGGACGGGAAGAGGATTTATGAAGAGAAGCAGGACTGCGTTCAAAGGGGGTTGAAGCAGTTCGCTGGCTCTCACCCTCTTCAGCAGCCTTTTTAAGCAATCGCCATGCCCGAAATGTTCACCATGCAAAAAAGGCGATGTTTAGCTTCTTGCGCGCCTGCCAAAAGACAGAAACCGCCTTTGTGTCAAGAAAAATTACACCCCAAAAACTTTTCGCCCGTATCCCTCTCCCCATTAATCGCTGCAGACTTGCATCCACTCAGGTATGCATAAATGGGCAATGTGTAACAGACATCCCACGCCCTGCACTATTTATGTGCAGAAGGCGAGGAAGAGAGTAACTCAACCGACACAATATAGCGCCCCCGCCAATTGGATACGGAAAATGGTCCGATGATGACAGGCGCGCGTGAATCGAGATTGAGCGGCCCGGCGAAAATGACCTCACCCTGGGGAGGCGGCAGGAAGAACAACGGCGATGGCGCCATCTCCTCGGCAGGCCTTTCCCCGGCGGAAACAGGAGGCTGATTCGCGGGCGCAACGGCAGGTTGCTGGACGTTGGGCTGGGCGGCCTGCGGATTCGCCCCTTGCCCCGGCCCCGCGGCAGGCGGCGCAGCAGGCGCATTCGCCATTCCTTGAGCATTGGGAGAATTGGGAGCATTGGGAGCCGCCGGCATGCCAGGAACCCCGGGCATTCCCGGTCCTCCAGGCGCCAAAACCGGTCCCGCCGCCATTCCGGCAGCCTGACCCATCATGCTGTAGCGGGGCGCGGCCTCCAGCGGCGCCTCCAAGCGCAGGGCGGCCAGGCGCGCCGTGGCTCCCCCGCCCCCAATGGGTCCTACTACGCCGGTCACGCGCATCGAATCCTCCGGTTCACAATCAAGCGAAGCGGCGAGATACACGCCGCCTTCCACCGGCGCTTGATAGGAGTCCAGGCGCTCGCTCCAGTCCTCGCTCAGCAAGGCTTGGGGTTGCGGCGGAGGGCCTTCTTTGCCGCCCCCCTCGGCAGAACGCCGCAGACGCCAGACGCTCACCTTGAGCAAGGCCGAATCTGTTGGCAGATCGAGGGCTTCGGCAATGCGGCGCACCGACGCCGGCCATGTGGCGCCCGGTCCGGCCGCGCGGATCACCAACGCATTCAACCCAGGATCGACCGTCAGGATGCCCCTGGCCCTTTCCTCCGGAGCGCCCGTGCGATTGAGGATGTCCTCGGCCATCCGGGCAATTTCCCCGGCGTCGCGATGCACGATGCGAATGATTGTCAGATTTTCCTCAGGCGCCACCGGTTCGGCCGCAGGGAGACTCGGGGCTGCGGAAAAAACAGCAAGCGCCGCCAGTAAAAGCACAGCGTCTCCGGACTTCCGGCAAGCCGCGAACAGGCAGGCGCCGAACTGGCGCCGCCAGCATGCTGCAATTGTGTTGCGAGTTTTCATTTTTACACACCTCCATCGAATGCGCCGGACTCCGGCGCTTGGGGGGGAAGCGGCGAGATTCCGTGAGAATTCCGCCCAAGGCGAACCGTTCTCACGGCACGTCATGCAAACTAACCCAATCAGCCTCCGCCGGTCTATCGGCAAAATATAGGGGCGTGCGACGCTGCGACGCCACAAAGGCCGTTCATGGCAGCATGAAAATCTTGGCGGAAAAAGAATCTTGGACGAGACGTCCAAGCCACCGGCGCAACCCGCGCGCGAATTTGGCGGCTTGGGCGTCGCGCCCAAGTATAATATCATTTTCTCGAAATCCTGTTCCCTTAATTTGCTCTGAAGGAGCAAAAGAATACAGCCTAGGGCAAGCGGAGCGACGCCCTGGGTTTCCGAGACACCAACAAGAAATCGCCTGGCGCGGTTTTCGCTCTTCTCGCGAAAACCGTGACAGGCGATTGGGAACAGAATCAAAGGAAACTGGCATTATCTTGAGCCGTTCCTGGGCGATGCCGCAAGAGGGCCGAGAAAGACAACGGCTCCTTCCCCGAAAGGAAGGAGCCGTGGATTGAATTCTGCGAACTCTGAATGTGGCGGGCGATGCGCAGGAAATTACTGACCGTTAACCATCAGCCAGTGGGTCTGCGCCGATTCCATCTGCGAACGGATGATGTTGCCATCGCTTACCGTGCCATTGGTCGGGTCATAGGGAAGACCGATGCTGGCTGCGGGCTGTTTGGGCTGTTTGTTCCAGTAGTTGCGATCCGGGCCGTTGGAGATCAAGCGCCATGTGCCGTAAAGTTCCTTAAAGATAATGCCCGTCATCGCATTGCCTTCGTTCGCGTTGCCCCATCCTGCTGTATCGGCGCGGGCGGTTGGCTTGAACTTGGGCCAGCGATACGTGTAGGTGTGGTAGGAATAGAACATCTCGTCGGGGCTGGATGCATAATCATTATCCACGAATGGATCAAGGATCAGGGCGCTGGTAATGTAAGCGATTGGCGTGCTGAGGTTTGGACCAAGAACGCCAGTGCCATTCACGCCTCGGATGACGATAGGAGGATAACCTGCTTCGCCTGCCGAGGGGGGAGGCGAGTTGTTATCGACTGTGTAGGCTTCGACGGCGGTGGCCAAGCTGCGCATGTCGGATTTGACGCGCGCGACCTTCGAGCGAACCTGTGCTTCGAGGAAGTTCGGGATCGCGATTGCCGCGAGGATGGCGATGATCGCCACGACGATCAGCAACTCGATCAGCGTAAAACCAAGTCTCTTTTCTCTCATTCTTGTGGCCCCCTTGGATTGTTTTTCCTGCTGGACCGGTCCTACGCTGGCGGCGCAAGGCAGGCAGCCCGCAGGATGAAATGAGAATTAATCTCTTATTAACTTTCAAGACGCTGTGTGGGGTATGTCAAGCCCTTGTTGAAGAAAACACCGGGCGCATCTCAGTTTTTTGCAGGGTCAGTCATGCCAGCGTGAGGGTAGAGCA
>CAYUNT010000271.1:0-4971 GCA_964446285.1 uncultured Candidatus Sumerlaeota bacterium
AGTGAAAAGGATTCCCAGGCGAAAATAAAAGGACTCAGAAAATGGGATCAGAATCCTCAGCCTGATTTGAGCAGGCTAAAATCCGAACAACGCCAATCCTCCACGACGCCGTGTTCTATTGTCGCGGCCTGTGAAGAGGATTGCCCGGGGAAAGGGAACAGAATTACGGGAAAATGGTATAAAGGCCGCAAGCAAGTCGATGCGCCTGAAGAGCGCGAATTGCTTCCGGCCGGGTAATCGTTTGCTATAGAGAGCAGATTCCGCCCCCCCTGGCCACCACCCGCCATCCATCTCTTTGCTCACAACTCACAACCCACAACCCGCAATTCGCAACCTACCACTCTGCCCACTGATCACTGTTCACTGATTACTCTGTCTTCATACCGGATCGCTGTCGAGGTTGATGCCCTCATACATCCAGGTGGAGAGATAGCGCTCGGTATAGGAGGGAGCAATGGCGACAACGAGTTTCCCTGCGTTCTCGGGGCGGGCGGCCACTTGCAAGGCGGACCACGCAATGGCGCCCGTGCTGATGCCCGCCGGAATGCCTTCTTTGGCGCATAAGGCGTGGTTGACTTTGCGCGAGTCCTCTTCCGAAACCTGAATCACCTCGTCAATCAGTCCGCGATCAAGAACGCCCGGCACAAATCCCGCGCCAATGCCTTGGATTTTGTGGGGGCCGGGTTTTCCGCCCGACAGCACGGGCGAACCGGCCGGCTCGACGGCAATGGCTTTGAACGACGGCTTGCGCGATTTGAGAACGGAAGCGATTCCGGTCAGTGTGCCGCCCGTGCCAACGCCGCTCACGAGGAAATCCACACGTCCGTCCGTGTCGCGCCAGATTTCCTCGGCGGTAGTGCGGCGGTGGATTTCGGGATTGGCGGCGTTTTCAAATTGCTGGGGAATGTAGCTGTTCGGGATGCGGGCCGCGAGTTCCTCGGCTTTCTCGATGGCGCCGCGCATTCCTTTGGCGCCTTCGGTGAGGACGATTTTCGCGCCGAAAATTTTGAGAAGTTTGCGGCGTTCCGCGCTCATCGTCTCGGGCATGACAATGATAATTGAAAAGCCTTTGGCCGCGCACACAAATGCAAGTCCGATGCCCGTGTTGCCGCTGGTTGGCTCGATGATTGTCGTTTCGCCCGGCTTGATTTTTCCCGCGCGCTCGGCGGCGTCAATCATCGCGAAGCCAATCCTGTCCTTCACGGAACCAAGCGGATTGAAAAATTCGCACTTCAGATACACATCCGCCACCGCGCCATATTCGGCGGCCACGCGGTTGAGTTTGATCAGCGGGGTGTTGCCGATCGTTTCCGTGATGGATTGAAAGAGTCTTGCCATGATGAAAGCTCCTTTGCGGGGCGTTTTGCAGGACGATGTGCGTGGCGATGTGCGTGGGGGCGTTAGCCGCGCGGCGGGGTAGGCGATTGCAGCAAGTAGCAGGCCACCTCGGCGCGCAGATTGGGAAGGAATCGAATCGGGCGTCCGCCGCTGAGGTAGCCGCGGTCGAGAATCTGCCAGCCCTCCTCCCGGCAAAATTCCTCCCAGTCGGCGACAGTAAAAAAGTGGCGGTTGGGCGAGTCATACCAAGTGTGGGGCAGGCTCGCTGTGCGGGGCGCGCGGCCTGAAATGCCCAACTGAATCCTTGCGCGCCAATGGCTGAAGTTGGGAAACACAACCACAACCTGGCGGCCAACGCGGAAGGTTTCGTGCAAGACGCGCTTGGGCGAGCCGAGTTCCTCGATGGTGAAACTCAAAATCACGAGATCGAAGGAACCATTGCTGTAATGATCCAGCCCTTCCTCGACGTCGCCGTGATGAACGGAAAGTCCGCGCTGGACGGCCTTGATGACTTTCGCTTCGTCGAGTTCGATGCCCGTGCCGCGCACGCCGCGCCTTTCCACAAGAAGGCCAAGCAATTCCCCCCCGCCGCACCCAATATCAAGCACGCGGCCCCCTTCGGGAGCATGACGGGCAATCCATTCGTGGATTTTAGGCTGATTAGATGCCTGCTCCGGCATCTTCCACCTCGGTTTGTTCGGATACGCGCTCGAGGAACGAGCGGACGAGCGGCTCCTGGGCTTTGTATTCCAGCAGGAAGGCGTCGTGGCCGTAGTCGCTGTTAATTACGCAGTAAGTGGCGTCCGCCCCGCTGCGGCGGATTGCCTGCGCCACTTCCTTAAGTTGATTGGGCGGATAAAGCCAGTCGGATGAAAAGGCCATGAGCAAAAACAAAGCGCGCGACTCGTTGAAGGCGGCCGTGAGCGAGCCGTGGCCATTGGAGAGGTCGAAGTAATCGAGCGCCTTGGTCAGGTAAAGCAGCGAGTTGGCGTCGAAACGCCCGACAAAACTTTGGCCCTGATGGCGGAGGTAGCTCTCTACTTCGAAATCGAGATTGAAATCGAACCCGAACCGTTCGCGGTTTTGCAGGCGGCGGCCGAATTTGCGCTCCATGCCCAAATCGGAAAGATAAGTAACGTGCCCGACCATGCGCGCCACGGCAAGCCCCAGGCGCGGGCCTTCTTTGCCGTAGTAGTCGCCGCCGTTCCAGGCGGGATCGGCCATGATCGCCTGGCGGGCCACTTCGTTGAACGCAATTTGCTGGGGTGAATGGCGGTGCGTGGTGGCGATGGCAATCACGGAACGCACCATTTCCGGATACGACACGGCCCATTGCAGCGCCTGCATCCCGCCCATGCTCCCGCCCGTTACGGCCAGGAGCGACTTGATTCCCAACTGGTCGAGAACAAGTTTCTGGACGTGAACCATGTCGCGCACTGTGACGACGGGAAACCGCAGGCCATAAGGCTTGCCTGTCTCTGGATTGATTGAGGACGGGCCTGTGGTGCCGTAGCAGCTGCCCAGCACGTTCATGCAAATAACGTGATATTTGTCGGTATCGAATCCCTTGCCGGGACCGATCATGACGTCCCACCAGCCGGGCTTGGATTGCTCTGGCAGGAATCCCGCTGCGTGCGCGCCTCCCGAAAGGGCGTGACACGCCAGGATCACGTTGTCGCGCTCTTCGCTCAAAGAGCCGTATGTTTCATAGGCTACGGTAATTGGGCCAATGCTTACGCCGCTGTCCAGGCGCAGCCCCTCGGGCGCAACCACGATGGACTTCGGCTCGACAATTCCCAGTCCCTTTACTTCCTGCTCGCTCATGCGTAGTGTCTCATTCTCACTTGCGAAAAAGTGTCGCGCGGCATTCGTTTCCGGCGGCAGCCAGGATGAGAAAGGCGGGGGGAGCGCCAGAAGAGCATCATGCGCGCTCCCCCATGTCTCATGCTTGCCCGCCCCTATTGCTGCGACGCGCGAATCGCCTGGTCAAGGTCGGCGATGATGTCGTTGATGTGCTCGATGCCAACCGAGAAGCGGATAAAGTCGTCCGTAACGCCCGCCGAAAGGCGTTCGTCGGTGGAGAGCTGCTGATGGGTCGTCGAGGCCGGGTGAATGACGAGGCTTTTCGCATCGCCGATATTGGCCAGGTGGCTGAGGAGTTTGACACTGTTGATGAACTTCTTGCCCGCCTCGATGCCGCCCTTGATTCCGAACCCGATGATGGCGCCGCCGCGTCCGCCCAGATACTTGTTGGCGCGCGCGTGGCTTTTGTGGCTGGGCAGGCCGGGATAATTCACCCACGCCACAGCCGGGTTCTTTTCGAGCCACAGGGCCGCCGCCAGCGCGTTTTCGCAATGGCGTTCCATGCGCACCGGAAGGGTTTCGAGTCCCTGAAGGAGCAGGAAGGCGTTGAAGGGCGAAAGACATGGCCCCAAATCGCGCAGGAGTTGCGTGCGGGCCTTCAGGATGTAGGCCGCGCCGCGAACCACCGCTTTGTCGTGCTGTCCGAACGCTTCCCAGTAGTTCAGGCCGTGATACGACGGATCCGGCTCGCTGAGTTCGGGGAATTTGCCGTTGTTCCAGGGAAAGCGCCCCGAATCCACAATTGCGCCGCCGATGGATGTCCCGTGGCCCCCGATGAACTTCGTCAGAGAATACACGATGATGTCCGCCCCCCAGTCGAACGGGCGGAAAATACCCGGCGACACCGTATTGTCGATCACAAAGGGAATGCCGGCATCGTGCGCGATCTTCGCAATCGCCTCGAAGTCGTCAACGTTGTTCTTGGGATTTCCGACTGATTCCATGTACACAAGACGGGTGTTGGCGTCGATGGCCCGGCGGACGTTCTCCGGATTGGAGGAATCGACGAACCGGACATCAATGCCCATCTTGGGAAAGGTGTAATGGAACAGATTGTAAGTTCCCCCGTAGAGGTAACTTGTGGAGACAATGTTCTGCCCAACCTGTGTAATGTTCAGAACGGCCAAAGTAATGGCCGCCTGGCCAGAGGAAACGGCCAGCGCGCCTGTGCCGCCATCGAGGGCCGCCAGACGCTGCTCAAGCACGTCCGTGGTTGGGTTCCCCAGGCGGGTATAAATGTTGCCGAATTCCTTGAGGGCAAACAAGCTGGCGGCGTGCTCCGACGAACGGAACACGTAAGACGAGGTCTGATAGATGGGAACAGCGCGAGACAATGTGGCCGAGTCCGGCGACTGGCCCGCGTGAAGAGCCAGTGTCTCGAATCGGTGCTTGGGAGTGTCCGGCATGGAAGGAATTTCTCCTTGTCTGATGGTTCGAGGGTCGATGAGGGGGGCGCCCTTTGCCCGGCGAGTTGTTTATTTTCTGGATTCGGCGCGCCGGGTCTGGCAAGGACTCGATCCTCGTCCGCCGCAATTCTGCATCTTGTCTATCGGATTGATCGGGAATACGTCAAGGGCAAAAGTTTTTCTTTTTCAAAAGGGGGCGCATATCACTTTTTTGCACCCATCCGCAGGCGAAACCATCAGGTTTCTCTCGGCGAAACCACTCGCGGCGCGGACGGCGGCAAGCGCCTCAACAAGCTTCGAGAGGGCCGTGCCAAGCGCCTCAACGAGGCGCGAGAAGGTAGCCTGGGGTGGAGCGAAGCGGAAC
>CAYUNT010000272.1:0-4930 GCA_964446285.1 uncultured Candidatus Sumerlaeota bacterium
CACACCCATTGGCTGACATTTCCTTGGTTATTGCGCCCCGCTGGGGCTTGATTTTTGGTGGAGGCTCCTATCCCCAGCCCGTTGGGCTGGGCTAAGGGATTTCAGCCCTTCAGGCCTTGTGCACAGGCTCACGAGTTGCTGAAATGCAAAGCCCAAGGCATCCCCTCAAAAACCCGTGAGAAGCATTTACGGAATTGTCCTGGCACAAAGGCAGCTGCGTGCCGGGCATCTGGGTTTCGAAAACGGGAGCTGTTCAAAGCAGTTTGGGCACAATTGCATTAATCCCAAGTGCGACAGGCAGCCTGCCTGTCATGCATCGCTTTTTCAGAGACAGGCTGGCAGCCTGTCCTATTCTATTCTGTCATTTTGAGCAGTTTTTGCTTCGGGAGATTCGGAGCGAATGGCGAGAATCCCTCTGGACGGCGCCAAGGGCGATAGAGCATATTGAGCCTTCAAGGGCGATGGGCGAATCCAGGCGGCCCACTTTTTCATCAACCCGCCCACGCTTTTTGCCCGCGCTATTTCGGGCCATTCGCCTAAATTATTCCATGCGTAATGGAATCATAAGGTTAAAGCATGTAATCCCGTGGAGGCGTTTTTCTCCAAACGCCCGCCACGATAGACGACAATGAAAGGATGGACAGGCCGATTATGGGCAAGAATCTCTACGAAAAAGTCTTCGAGCGCCACGCCGTTCGCCAACTGCCTTCGGGGCAATGGCAGCTTCTGATGGGGCTGCACCTTATTCACGAAGTCACGTCGCCCCAGGCGTTTGCCATGCTGCGCGAACGCGGCCTCAAGGTCATGCACCCCGAACGCACGTTCGCGACGGTCGATCACATTATCCCGACCGACAATCAGGCGCGTCCCTATGCCGACGCGATCGCGGATCAGATGCTCGAAGAACTCGATAAAAACACGCGCGAGAATGGCATCACGTTCTTCTCCCCCGCCACGGGCGATCAGGGCGTTGTGCACATCGTCGGCCCGGAACTCGGCCTGACGCAACCCGGCATGACAATCTGTTGCGGCGATTCGCACACGGCCACCCACGGCGCATTTGGCGCGGTGGCGTTTGGCATCGGGACGTCGCAGGTGCGTGATGTGCTGGCGACGCAAAGCCTCGCGATGGGAAAACTTAAAGTGCGCCGCATTGAGGTGAACGGACGCCTGCGGCCCGGCGTATATGCAAAAGACGTTATTCTTTATATCATCAACCGCCTCGGCGTGAATGGCGGCGTTGGATTCGCTTACGAATACGCAGGCGAGGCTTTCGAACGCATGAACATGGAAGAGCGCATGACCGTCTGCAATATGTCGATCGAAGGCGGCGCGCGCTGCGGATATATCAATCCCGACGCCGTGACTTACGAATACCTGAAGGGGCGGCGCTATGCCCCGGCGGCGGGTGCGGCGTGGGATCGCGCCGTCGCGTATTGGGAATCGGTGCGGAGCGATCCGGATGCACACTACGACGATGTGGTTCGCTACCGCGCCGAGGACATCGAGCCGATGGTCACGTGGGGCATCACGCCCGGGCAGTCGGTCGGCGTGGGCGGAACGCTGCCCGCCGCCGAGTCCTTCCCGGAGTCGGAACGTTCGGTCATCAAGGAAGCCTATGAATACATGTCGCTCGCGCCCGGACAGCCCATCGCCGGAACGAAGGTCGATGTGGTGTTCATCGGGTCGTGCACGAATGGCCGCATCTCGGATTTCGAGGATGTGGTAAAGGTGATCCAGGGGCGCGGATATAAAGTGGCGCCGCATGTGCGCACGCTGATCGTGCCGGGGTCGCAGGACGTAAAACGCGAAATGATCGCGCGCGGATACGATAAAGTGTTTGAGGCGTCCGGATTCGAGATGCGCGAGGCGGGCTGTTCGATGTGTCTGGCGATGAACCCCGATAAACTGCGCGGACGCGAGATTTGCGCGGCGACCTCAAACCGCAATTTCAAGGGCCGCCAGGGTTCGCCGACGGGGCGGACGCTGCTGATGTCGCCTGTGATGGCGGCGGCGGCGGCGATTGCCGGCAAGGTCGTGGATGCGCGCGAGTTCTTCGGCATCGGCAAGTAACCCTTTAACCCCAAGCGCGCGTGTGTATGCGTAAATGCTTATGCGGCGCGCGCATTCTACTCCCTGCAAGTTTCCCCACTGTTAACGGACCCCACTCGGGAAAGGACATTATAGATCATGGCAAACTCCTCCAAACGCATCCGCATTTCCGGCCAGGCGGCGCCTGTGCGCGGCAATTCGATTGATACGGACCGCATTATTCCGGCGCGCTATCTGCGCTGCGTGACGTTCGATGGCTTGGGCGAGCACGCTTTCGAGGACGACCGCAAACAACTGAAGGCCAAGGGTAGTGTGCATCCCTTCGACGATCCGCGATTCAAAAAGGCGGAAGTCCTTCTGGTGAATAAGAATTTCGGATGCGGCTCGTCGCGCGAACACGCCCCGCAGTCGATTATACGCTGGGGACGCGGCATCAAAGCCATCATTGGCGAATCGTTCGCGGAAATCTTTTTCGGCAACTGCCTGGCCAACGGCGTGCCGTGTGTGCGCGTCGCGGAGGCCGACATCGAAAAGATCATGACCGCCGTCGAGGCCGATCCCACGATCGTTGTCACGGTCGATCTGGAAAAGAAAACCGTCTCGTGGGCAGGCAAGAGCGCCGCGCTGGACATCCCCGAGGGCGCGCGCAATTCGCTCGTCGAGGGCCTGTGGGACACCACCGCCGAACTCCTCCAGGGCCGCGAATTGATCGCCGCGACTTCATCCAAATTGCCTTATTGGAAGCACTGGAAATAACACGCACATCGTCCCAGGAAACGTGCGCTTTGCTTTTTGGGATCGCGAGGCTCCGCACCCGCGATTCTTTGTCTGATGTCGTGAGCACTGTCACTGGCGTTTCTTTTCACAATTGCGTTGACGTGCTACATCCCCGGCAGGTTGTTACGTATTACCTCCTGAAGCGGGGAGTTGTGTTGATCTATCCAAAACCTGCGACGCCAGCAACAATCTGAACCAGATTTTCATGGGATTCGATATGGAAATGTCGCGGAGGGACAAACGGAAACTGCCCGCTGTTTCAACGGCGGGGAGCGGAGGTTGCATGTTTTCGGAGTCCCGAGGGGACGGCTGAAATCCGCGTGGTTCAGCCGTCCCTATGGGGCCTAAATTTCCTTCGCGCTTGTTCTCAGCGTTGAAACGGCGGGCCATTTTCATGCCGTCTCTCCGAGACGCCAAATTCAAGCATGTGTATTTGAAAATGCGGCAGCAGGAAATAGAGAACAGCGTCAAAGGAATTTGGAATAAACACACATGCGCCTCTATGGCATTTCGCGCCAGGCGGATGGTCGAATGGACGGTTAGGTGGATGCGGGAATCTGCTGTTCGGCTTCCAGCAAATCATCCAGCCAGCAGGCCGTTTCATCGCGTGGGAAGATGAGGAGTTTGCGCTCGTCGGCAGGATCGAGCGCGCGATGGTAGCGCATATAGAAATGCGTGTCTGTCATGGCGAGGATTTCGACCTTGCCAGTGACGTGCGACATGACAAAGCGTCCGCGTTTCCCGAGTCCGCCGACTCGCGAGCGCGCCTCCTCGAAAATCCTGAACGCCTGCGCCAGGGGAACCACAAAATGCCGGTTTCCTGAGGTGGGCCGGCACTGGAACACGTAATACGGCGGTACGCCAATAAACGACAACTGGCGGAAAAGTTCGCCCAGGACCACGGGATCGTCGTTGATTCCTCGCAAGAGTGGCGTCTGGTTGCACAAGATTGCGTTCGCGCGGCTTAGCTGCTCGATGGCCTCTCGCGCCGGTGGCGTCAACTCGCGCGGATGGTTGAATTGCGTCATGAAATACAGCCGTTTTGATCCTGTTGAAAACTCCGAAACCAGGCGAGGCAGCGCCGGATCGTCCAGGACGCGGAACGGATTGAAGGCGAGCATTTTGGTGCCGATTCGGACAATTCCCACATGGGGAATATCAAACAGAATCCGGAGGATTTCTCTTAGGCGGCCCGTTGATAGAATCAACGGATCGCCTCCCGTAACCAGCACATTTGTGATTTCCGTGTGCTTCCGGATGTAGTCAACGCCGGGCGCGATGTCGAGAGCCGTCTCGGTGTTGCCGGGCAGGAAAAGCCGCTTGCGGAAACAAAACCGGCACAGCCCACCGCATACCGCCGAAACCAGCAAGACCGCCACGCGAGGGTATTTGTGCTCGCACCCAGGCGCCACGGTGTAGCGGTGTTCGTCGCTGGCGTCGAGGCGGCCCCATTCCTCCAATTCATTCTCGCACGGAATGACAATGCGGCGAATCGGATCGGCGGGGTCGCTCCAGTCGATGAGCGAGAGATAGTAGTCATTGCACCGGAATGCAAAGCGCCGCGAGACCGCATCGAGTTTTTCCGCTTCATCCGGCCGCAATTGCGGAACAAGTTTCAGGTCGCGAATAAATCGCACGCGATGGCCAGCGCCGCTGCCACGCGAACCAGGCGGCGCTTCGGAGGGGGGAGGGTTGAGCGAATGCAGAATTTCCGGCGGAGCATTTGACAGATCGGAGCAAGGAAAAGCCCGGATGGAATTCATGGCCATGCCTCCATGCAATAAACAGAATGTAGATGTGGAAACCTAGAAAAGGAACACGCTTGGAGCGGCGCAACAGGCTGGATTTCATTCTCCCCTGGCGGGAGAATGGAATCCGGTGGAACCGGACGCTCCTCCTTGCGCCCCGATGGTCCCACAAACGAAATGGCGAAACGCCGCCCGAGCGTTTCCCTCTCCATCTACGACAGCTTTTCATATTCGCCTTCATCGAGTCAACCCAATGCGGTCGATTTAAGGACGTCTTCGCGTTTTTTTACAGAGGGTCCGGGAGCAACAGGAACATGGTGCCCCTTTGATTTAGGATTATTGCATATATCCTG
>CAYUNT010000273.1:0-4897 GCA_964446285.1 uncultured Candidatus Sumerlaeota bacterium
CCGCTGCCGCGCACCCGCGCGCTCTGAATGAGCACGCTTCCGCCCGCCCCGCCGCCCGCCCGAGTTACGCCTTGAATATCCCGATCATCGGCGTCCGAGCGGATGGCCCCGTCGAGAACCAGGTCCCCGCCCACGCGAAGCCAGACCGCTCCGCCGCCCGCGCGACCGTGATCCTCGCCGCCGCCGCCGCCGCTGCCAAGGTCCACCGGCCATTCGGCCGATCCGTAGGTGGGGCCTCCATACGCCGCAGGAACCAAGTAATGCGTGCCGCCGCGTCCGCCGTATCCCCCTCCGCCGCCTTGAAATATGCTCGCAGTTCCTCCCGCGCCTGGACCGCGCCCAACTCCCCAGCCTTTGCCTGTGGTGTCGATTGAGCCGCCTGCGGCAATTTCCAGATTTTCCGCCACATTCAGCGCAAGCCCAGGGCCTTCCGCGGGATGAGTGACCATGCTATTGGGTCCAACGCGCATCTGATTCAGCGTCAGCGTCGTCAGCCCTTCCATCTGTGCCCCATCCGACAAATACAAGTTCAGTATTTCGCTGAATCCCAAGGGCGTTTTGTTGCCCACTTGTGTCTGATTGTTTGTGACGTGCAATTCGCCGCGGCTCGTGCCTTTTTTCAGATAAATTGTTCCCGCGCCCGCGTAAGTGGTGGTGCGTCCCGCGCCCAGGGCGGCCAGAGTGCCGCCGAATGAGTAGGTATCCGCATGGATGGCGATGCGCCCGCCTCCGCCGTAGCCGTCCGATCCCGTTCCGCGAGACGAACCGTTCGCCGTGATCACGCCCATTCCCTCGATCGTGCCGGCCTTGATCCACACGCGTCCGCCCGATCCGCCCGCGCCGTGGGTGCTGTTCGCCGCGTTTTTCGGTGCGCCGTTGGTATTGATTGTTCCATCGATGCGCGCATGGCCTTTCACATCGAGAACCACCGCGCCGCCGCCCGCTTTGCTGGCCGGGCCGCCGCCCCCGCTTCCGAAGTCCACGGGTTCCTTATACGAGCCATACGCCGCGCCTTCCGTTCCGGCGATGTATCCCCATCCAATGCCCCCATAGCCGCCGCCGCCGTTATTGTAGGAACTCGTGCCCAGTCCGCCCGCGCCGGGGCCGGATTGCGTCGGATAGCCTTTGCCCTCGGCGTCGATCAGTCCGCCCGACTCGATGTCGGCGTCGCCGGCAATTTCCATCAACAAGCCGGGTGGCGTGTTCGCCGTGTGGGTCAGAACCCCGCCCGAACCGATCCACAAAGAATCCAGTTCGACAGGGCCGCCGAGCCGCGCTCGCCCGCCATTGTGGATTTCCAGGCGGCCCAGTTTTAGTGGAGGCGGGCAGGCAATCGACACCCCTGCGCCCAAAGTCAGATCAAGGGTTTCAAAGAGGAGCAGGGAGGCTTCCAGCGCTGCGTTTCCGCCATTATCAAAGGACAAAACCCCGCGGGGCGCTCCCGCGATTTTGCGGTAGATGGATCCGGCGCCTCCGCAGGTGGTGCCATTGCCCAGCGCTCCCGTGGCTTGAACCGCACCCGAGAAATTGTCTGCGCCGCAATAGACCGCGATGCGTCCGCCGCCCCCGCCGCCCTGGTTGAGATTAGGGCCTCGCGAACCGTTGGCGGCGAGCGAGCCGCTTCCGGCGATTTCGCCCGCCGTGATATAGATGCTTCCACCCGCGCCACCCGCGCCAGCACCTGTTGTGCCGCCATTGGCCAGAATATCGCCCTGGACTGTCAACGTGCCGCCCACGTCGAGGCGGATGGCGCCGCCGCCCTTGCGTCCCGTGGCGGCGGGCGCGCCGCCGCTGCCGAAATCCTCGGGCGCGGCATACGACCCATACGAAACCCCGCCCGCCGAATTGCTAAGGCCCTTGGCGCCCGCGCCGCCGTAACCGCCGCCGCCGCCGTAACTGCCAACGGCCTGCCCCGCGCCCGGCCCCATTTGTGCGGGCCAGCCTTTGGCGGTGGCGTCGATCCGGCAGCCCGCCTCAATTGTCAAATCGCCCATAATGGACAAGTCCACCTTGTGCGTGGGCGTCGTGGGATTATCCGGACATGTAATTATCGCGCCATTGCGCAGCAGCAGGCTCTGAAATTCATGATGGCAATCTATGGTCAGCGTCGCCCCGTTCACAACGATGTTCTGTCCATCGAACGAGGCGTCGCCGCAGCCAATTTGCATGTTGGTGGAAATCACCACCTGCGCCCGCGCCAGGGGCGGAATCAGCGACAAGCCGCCAAAGACAATTATCAACCCGGCGAACAATACTCGCGGAAAAGACTCGCGCAGTGCATTGCCCTGGGATTTGCCAGCAACATCTCGCGCCTGATATGCCCCACGATTCCGACGCATACAAACCTCCCATGTCCACACAGGAATGGAAAATACTGGGTGCGGATATAGTATCTGCTTCCTCGTTCGGCAAAAACCGGCCCAAACATCGCGCGGGTTTTTCGAACTATTCTACTATATGCATAACAGCTGAATAGCGCGCAAGATCAATGGAGAGAGTGGAGGGGAACAGAATTGGCGGGATCTCATGCGTCATCAAGCCCGCTTTGCAGCTGTTATATGGCGCGTAATTCCAGGCGCGGCGATCTATGCTAGCCTCACGCGGGGCGTTGGAGGCGCGTTGCGTCCTTCCGCGTGGCGGCTTCATTCGTTTCAATCGAATCAACGTTTGAATTACTCCCGCTTGATTTCCCCCCTGAAAGAGGATAGCAATGAACAAGGGCGAATGTGGGTCTGGCTGAAATTCCCTGGGGGCGCAGGCGGCGAAACGCTCGCGCCAGGATGATTTTCCCCTCGCTCATGCACAGTAGGAATCTACTATAAATCGGCAGGGACGCGCCAGGCGCGAAACGGCGGCGCCCGCAGGCTGGTTGTATGGAAACGGAAGGAAAAGTAATCGGAATCGACTTGGGGACGACCAATTCCGTCGTTGCTTACGTGGAAGGCAACGAACCCGTGGTCATTCCCAATCTCGAGGGCAGCAACAAAACCCCGTCGGTTGTAGCATTTCTCGATGGGGGAGAAGTGGTCGTTGGCGAAATTGCGCGCCGCCAGGCGGCCACCAATCCCAAACGCACCATCTATTCGATCAAGCGCCTGGTCGGGCGCAAATATGAAGACATCGAGGAATCGGGCGATGTCTTCACGTTCGATGTGGTGGACCAGGACGACAATATTCTCATCGACATCGACGGGATGGGTTACAAGCCCGAGCAAATTTCCGCGCTTGTCCTGAAGAAGCTCAAGGAAAGCGCGGAAACATGCCTTGGCGAACCTGTGAAGCAGGCGATCATCACGGTTCCTGCCTATTTTGACGATCTTCAGCGCAATGCCACATTCGAGGCGGGCCGCATGGCGGGTCTGGAAGTGCTGCGCCTCATCAACGAACCCACTGCCGCCGCGCTCGCTTATGGCCTTGGCAAAGGCAGCGAGGAATTGGTGGCCGTTTATGATTTCGGCGGCGGAACCTTCGATATTTCCATCCTTGAAATCGCCCGCAGCACAATCGAGGTGCTGACATCGACGGGTGACAGCCATCTGGGCGGCGACGATCTCGACAATGCCATTGTGCACATGATTATTGAAGAGTTCGCCGCGCAACATGGAGTCGATCTCACTCAGGACCCCGTTACGCTGCGCCGCCTGAAGGAAGTGGCGGAAAAGGGGAAATGCGAGTTGTCCACCGTTATGCAAACGGTCCTCGCCCTTCCCTTCATCGCCTACAAAAACGGCCAGCCCTTGCACCTGGAACGCACGTTCTCGCGCTCGGATTTCGAGTCGCTTTGCGAGGAGTTTGTCGAGCGGACCATCCGTTCGTGCCGCCGCGCTCTCGAAGAAGCGGGCGTATCCAAGCGCGACATCTCGAAGGTCATCCTTGTCGGCGGCAGCACGCGAATTCCTCTTGTTCAAGAGGCAGTCGAGGATTTCTTTGGCATTCCTCCTTTCAAAGGTGTGAATCCAGATGAGGTAGTGGCCCTTGGCGCCGCCACGCAAGCAGGCATCTTCGAGGGGAACATACAGGAAGTCGTTCTGCTCGATGTTACGCCCCACTCGCTCGGCATCGAGGTCAAAAACGGCCGTTTTTCCAAGATTATCGAGAAAAACTCGACGATTCCCATCAAGGCCGCCAAGACCTTTACGACAACCGAAGACAATCAGACTTTCGTCAACATCCATATTCTCCAGGGCGAGAATGAAAATGCAGCGGACAATCGTTCGCTTGGCAAATTTACACTGACCGACATTCCCGCTGCCACCGCTGGCGTGGCGAGAATTCGCGTTACTTTCTTTATCAATTCCGACGGCGTGATGGAAATCACGGCCACGGAGTTAGGATCGCAAAAAGAAAAATCGCTGACTATCGTTCACAGCGACCTGACCGACGAAGAAAAATCTCGCCGCCGCCGCCGGCGCAGCCGCCATGGCGGAAAAGCGACCATTGGCGCCCGTGGCGCCGCGCCGCGTCCGTCGGAGGGATCTGCTGGAGTAAAAACAAAGGGCATCCTCGACGGGGTCCGGGTCCGGAATGTTCCCGCGGCAGTGCGGGAGGAAGAAGTCATGGCGGGGTCGCCCGATCCTTCCATGCTAGCCGGAGTTCCAGGAATTTCCTCGCAAATGCCGGGCGCCAGTCCCAAGGAGGAAAGCGGCGGCGGCATGGCCATGTTCCGCGTAGTGGGCGAAACAGATGGAACCAGCGCTCGCGCCCCGCTTGTCCCCGTTGCAGGATCGGGAGCCGCGCCGCCAGCGCCCGCCGCCGCCCCGCCAGTTTCGCAACCGCCCGCGCCCGCTTCCGCAGCCCAGCCGTCTTTTGCGCCTTATGCCGGGGCTGCGGCCCCCGCACCGCCTGTGAGCCTTCCGGCGCAAGCGGGGATGATCGATCTATCCGCCCCCTCCGCTGC
>CAYUNT010000274.1:0-4770 GCA_964446285.1 uncultured Candidatus Sumerlaeota bacterium
GGTGGCGGTTGGGGTTGGGGTGGCCGAACCAAGGGGCGTGTGCTGCGCGCCCTGGTAGATGTCATCCACATACACTTCAATGTTCGCGGCGGAACTGCCCGAGACGGCCTGGAACACAAAGGCTTCGATCGTGCCCCATTGTCCTTCGAGCACGCCGTTGCCCGTGAAAGCCGTATAGGATTCGCTCGGGAGATTGAAGTAGATATATTGCCAGTTGGAGGAGGCCGTAAGGCGCCGCAAGGTGGATACGCGTTCGATTGTGCCCGTGACGCCGCCGTTTCCGCCTATGCCGGCGTTGACGCCCGTCTCGCGCAACTGGACCGTAAAATCCACCTCGCCCTGCGTGCACTTCACATACACAGACAAGCCTTTGGTGAAGTCCACGCACGGATTCGGGCGGTTTGTGGCGTTGTAGGTTGTCGCTCGCACCAACCCAGCGCCAGGCGTTGTCCAGGTCCAGAAGAACCGGTGCGATTTGGTTCCGGGGGAGCCAACCGCCGGATCGAGAATGTCGTTGGCCTGGAGGTTCGACACATCCGAGGCGTCCGTATTCACGTCCACGCCCGTGGTCGAGCCGGACCAGGCAGGGTCTTTGAACATCGCTTCCACGCCTGTCTCATACGCCTCGAAGTTCTCGACCAGGTCTTGCGGCAGAGGCGTAAGCGAGGCGGTTGGCGTCGGTGAAATCGTCGGCGAAGCGGAAACCGTTGGTGTTGGCCCGCCCGCCGCGAACAGATAATCAAGTGCCGCCTGCATCACCGAATTGCGGCTCGATGCGGGGAAGATCGTCTCGAAGGGGAATCCGAGATAAACAACTTTGAAATCCGCGCCGCCATACTGGATGGCCGCGTTGACGTTCGCCTCGCTTGAACCGGTATAGGTCATGGCGACCGTCGATCCGCCCGAGGCGTTGATGACGTCGGGATAATTGACGAAATACGTGCCGTCGTCGCCGTTGTCGAACGTGAGGCTGATGCCGCTGAAGATGCTTCCGGCGGCGCCAGTCGCTGTGTTGGGCGGCGTGGTTAGGGCTGAATACACGTCGTCATCCACATAGTCGCCCTTGAGGTAATTCTGAATAAAAAGGCTGTTGGCGTCGCCCTGATCGGTGTCGCGATCGAGGTCCCACGCGATCTCGGAACCGCTGACAAAGAGGCGCCCGCCGCCATTTAGATAGTTTTGGACTGCGGTTTGGAGCGCCGCGCTGAATGCCGGGAAGACTTCGGGCGAAATCGTCGCTTGCTGCCCGCCAATCCATACGACCACCGGATAGGAGCCAAGAGCCACCTGCCCCGCCGTCACTGCCTCGTCGCTCGTCGAATCGAAATAGCGGCCCGCCGCGGCAATCGCCTCGCCGTGCTGGACCACATAAGCAAACGAGTTGGCCTGCGCCGGGCGAACCAGCGTCACATCGCCATTGATATTGTTGGCGAAATAGCGCGTCGGCATCAACTGGCGGTCGAGCCGGTTATAGCCGTTGACCACGAGCACCGTGGCCGCGCCGCTCGCGCTCACGCGAACGCCCACCGTTTCGGACGGCATCGATTCGCCGCCGGCATTTGTGGCCGCCACGCGGAAATACCACGTCGAACCGGCCGCCAGGCCTGTGATGGTTTGCGTAAGGGTCGATCCGCCGCTCACAGTGACCGGATTGCCAAAGCCCTTGCCCTCGGCGGATTGATAAATCACGTAACCGGTGGCCGCCGCGCCGCCTGCGCTATCAACCACCGGCGCGTTCCATGAAATCACCACACCGCCGCTGCCGTTGTTCACCGCCCGCAGGTTCGTCGGCGGATCGGGCAGCAGGTTCAGCGGAACGCCGTTGTCGCCGTATTGATTGAGGAACTTGACAATCGACTGATAGGCCGCGCGGGCCATCGTGTTGCGCACACGCGGGTCTTTGATGAGGTTCGCGTCCTCCGCCACGTCATGATAGGCCATCTCGATGATCGTGCCTGTCATTTCGCCCTGGAGGTTTGTGTTCGATATTTCGCCATAGGTGATGTAGTTGCCCAGATAATCCGTGCTGGTATCCACCCAATCCTGGCCGAACTCGACGCCCTGATCGAGGGCCTCCATGTCGTTTTCGACCTCGTTATTGACCGCGTAAGCGAATTGCTCCTGGTTGGTGGGCCAGTCGTCGAGCGCGCCAAGGCCCATTGCCCCGCGCGCCGTGCAGCAGTTCGTATGGAAACTTAGGTAAATGCGGTCATAGAAGCTGCCAACGGCGCTGTTGTTCATCCAGGCCGCAAGGCGGGGGCGCGCCGAAACGTCGCTGTAAGTTCCCGCGATGTCCGGGCATCCCTGGCCCTGTGCATGGCGATTGTAGGTGTCGGCGTCCTCGAGCTCGCGCTCGAAACCCGAAACGCCATAACCCGGATTGTAGTCGCCCATGCCGTTGCCGAATTGGATGGCGTCGGCGATGACCACGCCTGTCTGGTCCGGACTCTGGTTCGAGATTTCCACATAACCACCCGTGCCTGCCTCGAAGTAATACGTTCCGAGCCAGACCCAGCCGTGGCCGACCTTCTGGTGGTCGATGCGGATTTCGCTCGTTCCGCCGCTATAGACGATGCGGTAGAGCTGGCGGATGCGGTCCGAGCCGGGGCGCGTCCAGCAATAAACGGGATAATCGCCCGCCGCAGGGATGTTCGGCGTGTAGCGCGCCACGGCCGTTTCGGCGGTCGATACAGTGGCATAGCGATAAGGAACATCGCCCGCCGATCCCCAGAAGATTGTCGAGGTGCTGTTGCTCCACGTTCCGGACCACGTCACGCCTGCATCGTCGTTGTCGAGCAGAACCATGTTGGCCTGGTATCCGACCGGGCGGATCGGAACAACCATGGCGCCGGCATTGAAGCAATAATTGCAGAAGAAATTGAACTGATCGAGGTTGCCCATGTCCTCGACCATGCCGTTTGTGAGGCCGCGTTGCGTGGCCCATGACGATGTGCCGGGGCTGAAACCGTGGCCGGCAACTGCGTAAATGACCACACCCGAGAGCGCGCCCGAGGGCTGGCGTTTCGCCGAGCCGACCGGACCGCCGACTGTGCCCATCGTGTCGCGGGTTTTGCCTTGCGGCGCGGAGGGCGCCGCCTCCGACACGGCGGGAAGGCCACCGGGGCTTTCACGCCAGTCTTCCTCGGGTGGAAGCGAGACAAAGTCACTCGGAAGTGACTCGTGCTGCTCGAGTTCCTCTTTCTGCATTTCTTCGCAAGAGGGCGCTTTCTGGCCAGAAAGGGCGGCGTCCTCCGAAGCGGCGGCCTGAACGCCTTGGGCGAGGCGGGCCGTCTTGCCATAGTAGTCATGGTATTTGTCCGGACCGAGATAGGCAAGCAAGCGCGCCTGCTCGACACTTTGTTCGTCCGCTGCCGCCGGTGCCGCCGAGGCCAATTCCGCGCCGTTCAGAGCCGATTCCGCCGCCGCAGCGGGCGCTTGAATTGGAGCGGCCGCGGGTGCGGCGGGCGCTGGAGCCGGAGCGGCCAAAACGGGTTCGGCCTGAGGCGCGGGGCGCTCAAGCGCCTCCGCTTGCCTGGGCGCATCGGCCTGGGGCGCGCTTTGCCCCGCGGCCAAGTCCCGCGAATCCTGCGTGGCCCCAGAAACAGCGGCCAATTCGCCGACGCCTCCGGGCGTTTCAGGTTCTTGTGACTGTTGCGTTACTTTGATAGCCGCCGGTTGAATACCGGCAACGGCGGCAATTCCTTCGCTTGCGCTAACGGTTGCAGTATCCGCGCCAACCCCCATCGGCACGGATGGTTTCATCGCGCCGCGATGCGCGGCAATCACGCACACAACCGCCATCGCTGTCGCGAACAGAATCAGCAGTCCCGCTTTTCTCCAGCGTTGCGCGGAAGAACGAAACGGCATGGAGAGCAACTCCTTTGGAGGAGAAAATCAACGCCTGGGCGAAAGCAAGCACGCCAAGGAGCTTGCGCGCCGTCCGAGCGTTCTGAGGGCGCGTATGCGCCCTGCGTTCCCAACCGAACCGAATGGAACCAAACCGAATGGAACCGAACCTAACATTGCTTGGAACCTATCCGAAAAACTCCGGCGGCTTGGGCATCTTGCCCAAGATTTCCGGCAGTTTGGGCATCTTGCCCAAGATTTCCGGTGGCTTGGACGTCCCGTCCAAGATTCTTGAGCGAGTTTATGAATAGGCTCCTGACCGGACCGGAATCCAGACAAATCTGGCTCAAAGCACGCGCCTGCGGGTCATTGAATCCGAAACAGTTACGTGCGAATGGCCGCGGCGTTCCGGCGCAAAGGACAGGGCTGTGCGATGCCCCGGACGGCAAGCAATGCGCAAGGGTCGGGGAATGCCCAGCGACCAGAAAATCCGCAGCTGCCAGGGAACACGCGGAGGCATGGCTAACAAAATGCCCGCGTATTTCTTGCATCCGCGGACGCAGAAATTCCCTTCGCTTGCGCAAAAGTGACGTTGCGTTGCAAAGCAGGACAGCCTTGTCCATCACGTCGTGCGGCCGCTTTCCATCGTGCGGAGTGCTTCGGCTGGCGCCCCCAGCGCGAGTCAAAGAATGTCGAAAGGAAAACAACCCTCGCCGAACGGAAATCGTCAAGGGGAAATGACTGTTTTTTAGGGACTTTTCCAGGACAATTCCGTAAACCTTCTATGATTGGCAGGGATTGGAGGATAAAGCGTTCTCTTCTTCAGGCCCAACCGCGATCTGCGCCCGCGCGGCGGAACGAACATCGCCGGGATTGCAGGATATAGCGTTCTTTTCTTCAGGCCCAACGGGCCGAAATCCCTTA
>CAYUNT010000275.1:0-4752 GCA_964446285.1 uncultured Candidatus Sumerlaeota bacterium
ATGGGGTGATCTCCTGGTCGGTTAAGTTCCTCGTGAAGGACCTTTGGTTTGGGTTGGATGCTGGGAGGTGTGTTGAAATTTTACACTATCCACTCACGCTTCACGTGGTCGATTCTATTCATTATTTCTCGCGCAATAGCCGAATACAACTGCTTTTTTCCCCGTTCTGGTTCGGACGCCCCAACCGGGGAAACCTCCGCGGCTGGCGGCGAGGCCAGCAGGTCTCGCGATCGGACCGGCTGTCCGATATACATCTGGATGGGCCGGCATTTGGGAAGCCGGCGTGTTCGCGGCCACGCATCAAAAGAGCCATGTATATAAACCGGCAAAATCCAGGCGTCCGCGTGGCGGGCTGTCAACATGCCCACACCGGCACGCGCTTCCTGGAGATTGCCATCTCGCGTACGCGTTCCTTCGGGAAACAACAACACGGCCGCTTCCGACTTCAAGACGCCGGCGACCGCCTCCAACGACGCCCGGTCCGCCCCGCCTCGCTCGACGGGGATGGCTCCAAGCCTCCGAATCAGCGCTCCAAACACAGGGACGGAAAAAAGCTCGACCTTGGCGAAGAAGTGCAGGGGGCGGTGGATCAGCACGGCAACAAGGCAAGGGTCCAGATTGCTGGCGTGGTTCGATACGACCAGCAACGGGCCTTGCGCGGGCACACGCTCATGGCCCTTCACTCGGATTCGGAACATAAGGCGGAATATCCAATAAACAGTCGTTTGGATAACGCGGTATAGCCAGCGGACTTGGTAGTCCCGAAAAGGGCGTCTGCCGTGCTCCGGACTCATGGCCTGGCCCCTGCCTTGTCCGCCAAAACCAGCGCCGCCAGCAAATCCACCACCTGGTTCTTATCCATCCGGCTTGTGTCCACTACAACGGCGTCCGGGGCCAGGCGAAGGGCGCCCCAGGGGCGGGTGCGGTCGCGATGGTCGCGGTCGGCCAAGTCCTTGCGAACCCTTTCGATTTGCGCTTGCCTGCCCGCGGCGACGGCCTGCGCCAGACGGCGTTGCGCCCGGATTTCCAGTTCGGCTTCGAGGAAGAACTTCCAGCGCGCGTCGGGGAAGACCACTGTGGCGATGTCGCGCCCTTCGAGAACCGAGGGGGCAAGCAATCCAATCGCGCGCTGCTGGCGCACAAGCGCCCGCCGGACGCCTTCGCAGTCCGCGACCTCGGAGACAGCCAAGTTCACATCGCGCTCACGGATGGGTTTTGTCACTTCCTCTCCGTTGCACCAAATGCGGGTTTCGCCGTGGTCGTTAGGAATATCCATTCGCAACTGCGCTGACTCCGCCAGGCGGCCTAATTCAACGCCGTCGCGCAAATCGACACGGCTGCGCAAGGCCAGCCAGGCAATGGCCCGATACATGGCTCCCGTGTCTAGGTGGCGAAATCCAAGTTTGTGTGCCAGTTCATGCGCCACAACGGACTTGCCCACACCACATGGGCCGTCGATGGCCACCACTTCCGCCGGATGCTGCATTGCGAAAACCTATGGTTGAGTCGGATTGTTGCTGGCGATTGCGCCTGGGCGGGCCTTACTCCTGCCTTACTTTTTCGGCCCCTGGAGCCACAGGAACCGAACGCATCGACACAATTTTCCAGCCGTTGTTGTCTTTGCGCATCACATACGTTTCGCGGCGAAGTTTCTTGCGGCCGGAAATCACATCCTCGCGTTCGCAAATCACCTTGGAAACATTATGGCTGGTCTTGTCCTCGATGTAATTCGTTATGTGCTGGCGGCGATTCTCGCCTTGTTCTTCGATATAACACTGGCGGCGCCTGCCCATGTATTCCCGTTCGCTGATGCCGCCTGTCATCTCACTGGATAGGCAGCGGAATTCCGTTGCGAAGTCTTGTGTGTTCCACGCCTCCACAAAATACCGGACCACCATCTTGGGGCTGGCTTCGGCCAAGTCTGCTTCCGAAGGTCCTGCGGGTTCGCGGCTTCCATTTCCTCCCCCCTGGCCGCCCTCTCCATCGTTCTCCGATATATAATTCGTGCGGCGGAACAGATATTCCACCCGGCCAAGCAAATCGAGCGGATCGAACGGCTTGGCCATGAAATCATCCACTTGCAGGCCGCGTTTCCAGAAATCCTCGGATTTCCCTGACGTGGCGCCGAGCGCCGAAAGCGCAATAATCGGCGTGGCCTGCAATTGTTCGTCTTTGCGAATCTGTTTGATAAATTCCATGCCGGACATTCCCGGCATCATCAAATCGCACAAAATCAGGTCGGGCCGGAGACGCCGTGCGGTGTCCAAGCCAAACTTCGCATCTGTTACTCCGGTTACATCGTATCCCTTGGAACGCAAAATCGTCTGGATGATTTGAACAACATCCGGTTCATCATCGACGATTAGGATATGTTTCGACATTTCAACTCCGCCATTATTTATATGCCCGAAGGCGCCGATCAGCGTCCAGGCAAATCAAGCGGTAATTCCCCCCGTGACTGACTGGAACCCCGAAAGCAGGATGCAGCGTCCTGCAAGTGGCATCCCAATCTTCGTGTATAGTGACATGGGGTTTGGGGCGTCAAGGAAAACGCGCGGAATTCGCCTTTATGCAACCGGTTGCGAATTCAATGGAGCGCCGACCGTGGCATCGCCGGCGAATCGCTCTTTACAACTGAGCACACGAGACTTAGGGCGCTCCATATCTCCCCCAAATCCCTGAGTTTGGCGTTTTCGCAAGGATATCAGGAAGCAGCTATCGCGAGGTTATTGCGCGGATAATGTCGGCAACATCCGCCGCGCCGTCCTGATTAATGTCCGCGCCATCTGGGAAATCGCCCGCGCCGAGGATCGCCTGAACCAGCGCCTGCAAGTCCGGCGAAATTGGCTGGTTGGAAATCAGTCCGTTCCCTTCAATGGCGCCGTATTGCGGCAGTCCGCCCGAGGAATACTCAAAAGCGCCCGCGAATGCATAGGGTCCGCTCGCGTCGTTTGGCGGCGTAATGACATAGGTGATTGTCTGGTCTGCAATCGGACTGCCCGAATTCAGGTTCCAGACTGCGATTCCAGTCATGTCGCTATAGGAAGTATAAGGAGGATTGGCGGAAACCATTGTCCATCCAGGGGGCGTTCCTTCCTGGATCATGAGCATTGTGGGAGGGGCCGAGTCGTCCACATTCACGGCCAAAGAGGCGTTTACATTCACACCGGGCGCGTAGAGCGCGGGCAGGGTGCGTGAGATTGTCACAGGACCGGGTTGAGACGCGCTCGGAAGCAGCAGGGCATCGCCCAGAATGACTCCCGTGCCCACCCGGGGAGTAATGCCTTCCAAAATTGTATATTCGAATCCTCCAACAAACACTTTGGGTCCGACAGAATCCTGTGCGGGCGCCACGGTGATCTCAATCTGTCCATCGACGGGGGCGGGAAGCGGGCCGTAATTCCAAACCAGCAGATTTTCCTCCTCTGTGTATGTGGTCCACTCCGGATTGGCGCTCACAGGAGTCCAGCCGGCCGGGATATGCTCGGAAACTGCGAGCTGCTTGACGCCGGAGGCAATGATGTCGATCGCAATGGTGTAATTCACATTTTGCCCAACTGTGTATGTATTGGGCAGCGTTCGGGCAAGGGCCACTTCCTCCGAGGCGACGGGCGTTGGAGAAGCAGTGGGTTCGCCGGTGGGAGTTGGCCCCGGGGTAAAGGTGGCAATAGGCGTGAACGTAATGGTTGGAATTGTGGTTGGAATTATGGTTGGCAGAATATCGCCGGGAATCAGAAAATCCCCTCCGATTTCGCGGACTTCATTGTCATGGCCGGCAAGGCTCGACATCACCGTGCCTACGAATGGCAGTGCGATTGTAACGCCTGTCTTGGGCCGCATACGGTATGTAATTGTGCGATTTTGCACATTCGCGCCCGAGAACGACCAAATCATGTCGTTCGTATCCGAATCCTGGCTGTCAGGAGTGGGATTGGCGGAAACAAATTCCAGCAGGTTGGAGCCAGGGGGCGATTCGACGATTTCAAAACCGTCGGCCCGGGTAGCGGGCACTGTGACTTGGAGCGTCACATCGAATTCCACGCCGGCCTGATAGGAGGATGGGAGATCACGAACGGCCGTTACGGCAAAGCCAGTCGCGCCTCCTTCAGGATTCACCACTGTGTCACCTGTGATAATCGAGGGGATTGTGCCTGTCATTGTGACTGCGGAGACCACACCGTCGAAATTCTGCGAACCAGTGGCATTGGCTGGAGCGCGCACCGTGTATGTGATGCGAACGCCGTTGCCTGTTGCGCCCTGAAAAAACCAGCCGAGGCTCCTGCCGGCGGCAACGGCGGGGGTTGGGTTTGCGCTAACCAATACCCACTCGTCCGAAGGAAGCCCTTCGGCCACTGCGGCCTGTATAGGCGTGCCTGTCACTGTCAGATCAATCGTGACAGTGATCGTCTCACCCGGGCGGTAGGTATCTGGCAAATTGCGCACTCCTGTGGCCGTTTGCGCCGAGGCATCCGGCGTGCCCGTCCATGCCCCCAGGGCCACGAACGCCATCGCCGCAAACAGCATCTGGATAACACGACTCATTTGCATGGAAGACCTCCTGAGTTATTCCTGCACGCCAACTCTGTTACGCAAAGATACTATTCCGCCAGCGCGACCATCAGAGCGCAGGCATGTTCACCTTGCATGATGAACGTTGCCTTTTATTTTGTGAGAGTCAATGGCCGTTTCGCGATTTTAAGGTAATACACAGGTACATGGTGTCCCCCCTGGAGGGGTGTTGGTGAATGGGTT
>CAYUNT010000276.1:0-4721 GCA_964446285.1 uncultured Candidatus Sumerlaeota bacterium
AACCGGCAGGCGGCGCGGGGGGGCCGGGGGGAACGGGAGGAACGGCTTGTCCTCCAACTACATCACCGATGCGCGGCCCGGTGTCGCCATAGGCAGCAAAGGTCTGTCCGCCAGTTTCCTGGATTTCTGGCGCTTGCGAGTCGGAGGCTCCAAGCGGACCGGCAGGCGGATGTTGAGGCGCTGCGCCAAAGGCCGGAGCGGAAGGAGAAGGAGGAATTGGCGGCGCAGGCGCCGGGGGAAGCAGGATTCCGGGTGAAGAAGGCGATGGAGGGGCAAATCCAGGCCAGGGGGCTGTTGATCCGGGGTGGTAGTCCACTCCGCCTTTTTCCTTTTCATCCTCAGGGAGCACAGTGGTTGGCTGATCGTAAAGCCCGGATTCATCTTCAGAAGGAAAGGGCGTGGGCGGGATAGCGGGTCCTGTAAGCGTCGGCGCTTCCAGAGAAGGCGAGGGCGGCACAGGAGCGGGGGCGGAAGGGGCCGCCGCCGGAGCGCCTTTTGCGCCTTTGGCCTTTTTCTTCGAGGGGGCGGCGGCGGGCGCTGCCTGCGCGAATTGCGCCGGAGCGGCTTTTTGCCCAGGAGCGGATCTATGCGCGGCGGCGCTCATGGCCTCCTGAACCTGCATCCGTGAACGTCTCATGAAGAGGAAGGCGGCCGTGACGGCCACAACAACAACCAAAAGCCCGCCAGCAACCGCCAGCAGGATTCCCATCATGGATTGAGAAGTGGTTGCACTGGCTGAAGTGCTGGCGGAAGTGGATCCAGGAACGCTTGCTCCGCGGCTTGCCCCAGACCCCGCAGCGGAACCCGAAGATGATGCCGGACCTGTCCCGGCTTGCGAGGAGGCTGCTGAGGATGCAGGGGGCTGACCGACGCTCGATGAAGGCTCTGAAACCGATGCGCGAGCGGGTTCTGAACGCGTAATCTCATCTCGCAAGGGCACGCCGCCGCCTTGGCCCGCCAGCCGCCGCTGCTGGATTCGAGTTTCTATCATGATGGCGGTTGAATTTTTGGGGTCCATGGTCTTGAGTTTGTCTATTTCCGCAAGGGCGCGTTCAAAATCGCCGCGGGCGTAATGATTGCGGATGCTGTCTTTCAGTTCTTCGATCTGCTTGCGCATCTCGGGCGCAGCGGGCGCGAGGTCCGATTGCGCCGCCGCCGATGCACTCGAAGCAGGAGCGGCGGCTGGGGCTGGCGCGCCTGCGGGAGGGACGCCAAATGGATTCGCCTCCATAGGGGCGGATGGAGCCGCCGCGGGCTGCGACTGCGCGGGTGGTGAAGAAGAGGCGAAAGGATTCGCATTGGAATCTGGCGGGGCAAGGGTTGGCATGGATGCCGGTGGCGCGGCCGCGGGCGCTGCTGCTACCGGAGCGGCGCTTTCCGACGCGGGGGCAAAGGGGTTTGCTGTCTCCTGGGCGGGACACCGTTGCGGCCCCCATGCAAACGCCAGTATTCCGGCAAATGTAATGAACAAAAGCCTTCTCATAGGATCCTTATTTCCTGCTTGGTTTCAAAGAGTTTTTCCATTCCGCGCCTGGCGGACCCGGAGGGGCAAGATTCGCCGCTCTGCATTACGAACACACGCCGATTGTCCAGCCGGATTGAAAAGAAAACGGCGTCCCCCAACCCTAGGAAGTTAACCCGATAAACCGGTGAGGGCGCAAACCCTATTTTTCCGGCTTGAATGAGGAAAAGCATCTTGCGCACCGGGATTTTCAATTTCTTTGCGGGTTGTCGCTGGACATGAGGCGCGCAGGCGCTTATATTAGATGGCGAATTTGAGGGTTTGCCGCCCGGCGCATCTCCCCAGACGCGGAGGCTTGAAGTCGTGCATATTCGCAAGGCAGTTATTACGGCAGCGGCTCGCGGGGTCCGCCTGTATCCCGCCGCGGATACGATCCAAAAAGGAATGTTGCCGTTTATTGACCGCGACGGCCTGAACAAACCGGTCATTCAAATAATCGCGGAGGAAGCGCTCGATAGCGGGGTCGAGGAAATCTGCGTGATTAGCGCGCCGGGCGATGAGGAGCAATACCGCCGCCGTTTCGAACTCCTGCGTAAAAACCTTCTGGATGCCTTTCAAGGGGTGGAATGGGCGCAACTTCAGGCCGAACGCATCACCAATCTTCTGCGCCGTCTGCGGTTTGCCCCGCAAAATGAGCCTCTTGGCTATGGTCATGCGGTTCACTGCGCGCGCGAGTTTGCCGGGCGCGATCCATTTCTGCTGCTTTTGGGCGATCATCTCTATGTTTCGCACGACCCGGCGCGCCGATGCGCCCAGCAACTGATCGACCTCGCCGCCGCCGAGGAATGCGCCGTGGCCGCCGTGCACCCAACTCCAGAGCACCTGGTCGGGCGCTACGGCACGCTCAGCGGACGCCGCCTGCCCCAGCACACGGGTGTGTATCAGATTGAGCGCATTCTCGAAAAACCTTCGCTAAGCCGCGCCGAACAGGAGGTCCAGGTTCCCGGACTGCGCGCGGGGCATTATTTGTGCTTCTTCGGGATGCACGTGCTTACGCCGCCGGTATTCGACTTGCTCGGCGAGGAAATCGCGCGCACCGGGCGCAAGGGCGGTGATATTCCGCTGACTCCATCGCTGCAGGAACTGGCGCGGCGCGAGAAATATCTGGCGCTTGAGGTGTCCGGTTCGCGTTACGATATCGGTGCGCGCTATGGCTTGTTGCGAACCCAACTGGCGCTGGGATTGACCGGACGCGACCGCGATTTGCTTTTGGCGACCCTTGTGGAAACCCTCGCCGACTCCGCCCGCCAGGCGCCCGGACAACAAAGGACCTAGGCAACAAAAAGGGCCTAAAGGACCCCCGCGACACCAAAACACACTGCCTACTGTTCACTGATTGCTGCCCACTTCTTTTCTCGCAACTCACAACTCACAACTCACAACTCTTCCTCCCATCTTCCCCTATGAACCCACTTCTCGAAACCATAACCAGCGCCGAGGCGGAGTTGCGGAATCGTCCGTTTGCGGCGTTGTGCGGGGCGATGACGCCCAATGCGCTTTTTGAGGCGTGCGAGGAACTGGAGCAGTTCCGCCGCGCCGCGCCGAATCTTTATGAGCGGGTGCGCGCTACGCTGTTTCTTTATGCGGCTTATCGGTTTTTCCTAATGGAATCGCCAGAAACGCCAGCCACGGGCATGATTCCGCCCGCCGGGGTGGAGGACCTTCTGGCGAGGCGGTTCGAGCAGGCGATAGGGCGATTCCGCGCGGCGTTGCGCGAGCAAGGCCCCAACGCCGCCCTCTACAGCGCGCTGGCCGAGTGCTATCATCATCTGTCGTTCCAAACGCTGATCGACCAGGTGCGCCGCAGCGTCCGCGCGAGCCGGGGCAATCAATGGATGTTCCGCGCCGGGCACATCGACGACCATCCGGTGCGCCTGCGCCGCGAGCTTCTGGAGCGTCCCGAGGGCGCGCTGCTGTATCCGATCCTGATGGAAGCGACGCCCGTTCGGCTCGACCTGAGCCATAGTGGATGGTCGGATATTTTCTTTTTGGGAATGGATTTTCCCGAGGGCGCGCGCGTGCTGAACATCTCGGTGGACTTGGGGGTGTTTGGACGCGACGCCTCGACGCGCCCGCCGGTCGAGGCGTATGTGCGCGCCATCCCCGAGCCGGTCGTGCGCCTGACGAGCATCGATCTTGAATCGACCAAAGACGTCGCGGATTTGCGCGAGCTCTTCAATTTCGGCAATGATTATCTGAGCCTGCTCAAGGCGGGCGTGATTGCCTCCGGGCTGATTCCGCCGTCGTTCGAGGGCACAAACCAGCCTGTTCGCGAGATTCTGGCGCGGATCGTCGGGCCGGGCATGGGAATCGAACTCGTCACGAAGGTGAACGACATTCCGAAAGGATCGCGCCTAGCGGTTTCGACGACGCTGTTGGCTTCGATTGTGAGCGTCCTGATGCGGGCGACGGGCCAGACGGCTTCCCTCGAAGGCGGCCTTTCCGAGAGCGAGCGGCGCTTGGTGGCTTCGCGTGCCATCCTGGGCGAATGGCTTGGCGGATCGGGCGGCGGATGGCAGGATTCGGGCGGCGTATGGCCGGGATTCAAGGTGATCGAGGGCGCGCTCGCCTCCGCCGACGATCCCGAGTTCGGCATCAGCCGCGGATGCCTTTTGCCGCGCCACCGGCTGCTGGGCGGAGAGGGCGATCTGCATCCGGAAATCACGGAGCGGCTCACGCATTCGCTCGTGCTGATCCACGGCGGAATGGCCCAGAATGTGGGGCCGATTCTTGAGATGGTGACGGAGAAATACCTGCTTCGGAGCCGGGCGGAATGGGAGGCGCGACTCTCGATGCGCGGGATTTTCGACGAGATACTGCGGGCGCTGGCGGAAGGCGACATGAGCGCGCTCGCCGACGCCACCACGCGCAACTGGAATGGGCCGCTCAAGACGATCATCCCGTGGGTGACGAACTATTTTACGGAGTCGATCATCGCCCGCGCGCGCGAGCGTCTCGGCAAGGATTTCTGGGGATTTCTCATGCTTGGCGGAATGTCAGGAGGCGGAATGGCGATGTTCGTCGCGCCCGAACGCCAGGCAAAATTCCGCGAGGAAATCCTTGGGATTTTGCGGTCGGCCAAGTCGGAATTGCAAGACGCCTTGCCTTTTGCGATGGACCCGGTCGTGTATGATTTCCAGATTAACTGGAGTGTAGCGTTTTTTCCTCAAGCGGCGAGAAGGGGCGCATAGGTCTTGAT
>CAYUNT010000277.1:0-4692 GCA_964446285.1 uncultured Candidatus Sumerlaeota bacterium
GTTCGCGTACGCGTTCGTTGCTGTGTCCGCCGCGCAGGAGCGAATCGAGCCATCCCTGGCCGGCGGCGGCTTCGCGTTCAAGGAGGAGGATGCGGAGGGGAGGAGGGGCGGCGGCGGGGGTAGGATTGCCGGGCGCTTCGGATGCGGGGGCGTGGGCGGCCAGTTCGGCGAGCCAGTCGCGCAGGGCCGAGGCGTGGGTGGCGGCGTAATCCACGCCGACCAGGGTGGGCTTGGGCCATCCCCAGGCGGCGAGGTTTTGCTGGGCGGCGAAACGGACCATTTCGCGGCCCGAAACAAATCCTGCGAGCCATGCCCCGGGGTGTTCGGCGGCGAGGCTCTCGATGAGTTCGATGGCGATGCGGGTCTTGCCCGCCCCGGCGCGTCCGATCAGCGTGCGGACGGAAATTGGCGCGGGCGAAGCGAGCCATTGGCGCAAATCGGCCATGTCGGACTCGCGGCCCGTGACCGGGATGGACCGCCGATAGGGATTGAGGAGGTCGATTTCGGTCCGGGCGGGAAGTTGGGGGGCGCGGTTGCGGGGCGGAGTGAGTTCCAGGTGCGGCCGTCCGCCGATTTCGACGTGAACGCCGTCGCCCGCGGCCTGCACGATGATGTTACTGCTTCCATTTGTGCGGATTGACTGCTGAACTTCCGGTTTGGATTCTCGTTTTTTCGGCATGATGTTTTATCGAAGGGGCGCGGAGAAAGATGCGCGCAAGCCAGCAATACACGCCATTGCAGCGATGGAAAACGGAATACAAGGCGTCCGCGAGGGATGGAGAGTTCCTGCTTCCTATACTGACTGCGCCAAACGGAATACGTTCTCGATACTCAAACAACTGCCAAGGAAGATAGAATGCCGGTATGGCGCTCCGCAACGGAAAATGGCGTGCGCCCAGCAGCCTGTCGGCGCGGAGGCGGCATTGGAGGCAAAACGCAAAGTGCGTCAAAATGAGTCGTTCAAATTGAGAATGTTGCACGAAATCACGATTTGCGATTTTTTGCAGCCGGACATCAGGATGGCTTGACGCGGTATGTTTTTATTGTCATGCTATGGGCGAGAATCTTCAGAAAGTGGCTCCTTCTGAAGGTTTTAGGGTGATTCATGATGCCGTTTGCCGTTCAGATTTTTCAGGCCGGAGGGGAATGCCCGAAACAATTGAACTGGCACATATCATGCTTTATTTCTTTTGGACTGGTTAACCCGCGCGCGAGGCGCTGAGGCCAACGCGGGGTAATTTTTGAAGCGAGGTCTCTGGCACACACCACAATAATGATTCTGCTGCGGCGGGCGGAAGGTCCGGGCGCGCCCGCGCCGGACGCAGGAGACTTTACCCGATCCCCGCTCTGTTTCCTGTTCTTTCGCTGCCTTTCTCACCTTCCTTTCTTATTGTTCCCACGATCCTTCCGCTCGCTCTTCTCCTGCCGCAAACTTTTTTGAAGCCATACGGAATTGACGAATGATTAACGTTCTGCGTGGGATTCTTGGCATCGCCTTTTTCCTGGGCGTTGCCATCCTGGTTCATGAATTTGGGCACTTTCTCTGGGCAAAGATATGCGGGGTCCGAATCCTTAAGTTTTCCATCGGATTCGGTAAGTTTATCTTCAAATGGAAATGGGGAGAAACCGAGTATGGCGTGGCTTGGTTTCCGCTGGGCGGTTATGTGCTGATGCACGGCGCGCTCAATCCGGAGACGCAAAGTTTCGTCGCCGGGGGGACGTCGCCGGAAGCCGAAGCGGATGTGGCGGCGGACACAGCGGCCACTGAGCAGGAATTGAAAAAGGCGGCATCCGGGGCCACGGTTTCGGCATCCGCCAGCCAGGTTGAAGAAGCGGCCGCCGCCTCGGCGAGCGCCGGCGGGCCAGCGGAAGAGGGCAAGGGAGGCGGCGCGGGAGCCATCCAGCGCATGGTGGATGCGGGCATCAGCGACACAACGGCGCTGCATAATCGCCCGTATTATCAAAAGGTGCTTATCTACAGCGGCGGCGTGATGATGAACTGGATCATCGCCATGCTGGCCGCGGTTGTCATTTACTGGGTGGGATTCGATGCCCCGAAACCGCCCGCGGCCGTAGTGGGCCTGATCGAGAGATGGCCCGAAAAAGTCGCGCCGCCCGCCATTCAGGTGGGTGACAAAATCGTGAAAGCGGATCATCTGCCTGTGAGCGATTGGGGCGATGTGGCGAACGCAATGCAGAGGGGCTTTGAGGAATCGCGCGATGTGCCGCTCGAAATCGAACGTCCAGGCGCAGGAACCTTGGAAGTCACAATGCCGGGACGCCTGCCTGGATCGGGCAAGTCGCCGCTGACTTATATCGACGCCATGTATCCGCCGTTTGTTGAGCAGATTTTTCCCAACAAACCGGCGGACAAAGCGGGAATGAAAGCGGGCGATCTGATTCTTGACATTGACGGCGAAAAGGTCAGTTCCTGGGCGGAAATGGCGGCGATCATCCGGCGCAGCGCGGGCAAGGAATTGAGTTTCCGCGTCCAGCGCGGAGATCATGTCGTGGCGATGTCCATGACGCCAGAGGTTAGCGCGCAACGCCCCGATGAAGGGCAAATTGGCGTTATACGCGGAAACAACGAGCGCGAGATAGTGAGCGAGCCGTTCTTCACGGCGCTAGGCAATGCTCCGGTTCGGACGTTTTACACCACGATCGCTTTCGCGGGAGAGATGGGCAAGATTTTCAAGAATCTATTTCACCTGCGAATCAAGGCCGTGGGCGAAGAAGTCGGCGGCCCAATCATGGTGGCGCAAGTGGCCTACCGGGCGGCGCAGCGGAGCCTGGCGGAATACCTGATGTTTTTCCAAGCGATGAACCTGCTGCTGGCGCTCTTCAACCTGCTGCCCATCCCGCTGCTCGATGGTTCGCACATTGTTTTCTCCACCTACGAGGCCATTTTCCGGCGTCCGCTCTCGCCGCGGATTCATGTGCCTTTGCTTTATGCTGGCCTGGCGTTGCTGCTTTTGATTACAGTGGCCGTGTCGGTCCACGATGTGGTTCGCATTTTCGGATAAGAGATTGCTTAAAGGCCCGGAAAAGAATCTTGGGCGAGACGCCCAAGCCACCGGATGTTTTGAGATAAGCGGGCAAGCCGCTCGTAAAAATCCTCCGGCTGATTGTGAAATTGCATTTCTCGCCCAATCGAATTGTGCGGCGATTTCCTATATTTTCCCGACGCTCGGAGGCTTTCGATGCGCAAGGGTCCCATTGTCGTTATCGGCTCAATTAACATGGACTTGGTGGTTCGCACGCCCCACATTCCGAGTCCGGGCGAGACGGTGCTCGGGTCCGAGGCGCTGGCCAAGGTTCCGGGCGGCAAGGGCGCCAATCAGGCGGTGGCGGCTGCCCGGCTAGGCGCGGAGGTCTGGATGGTGGGGCGCGTCGGCGGCGATTCCTTTGGCGCGGAGTTGCTGGAAGGGCTTCGCGAAAATACAGTTTGCACGGATTATGTGACGGCCACTCGGGGGATTTCCAGCGGATGCGCGCTGATCGAGGTCGATGACGCGGGGCAAAATTCCATTGTAGTTGCTCCCGGAGCCAATTCGCGCGTGAGCCGGCGCGATATTGACCGGGCCAAGCCGCTGCTTCGGCGAGCCGCCTTTGTGCTTTTCCAACTCGAATTGCCGCTGGATACGGTGGCTTATGGGATTGAGGTTTGCCGCCGCGCGGGAACGCCCACCATGCTCGATCCCGCGCCGGTTCCGCCCGGCGGGCTTCCGGATTCGCTTTTCGCTGTGGATGTGTTTTCCCCCAATGAGGGCGAGGCGGAGGCGATCTTCGCGGCCGCGCGAGGCGCAAGAAAAAGGCCGGCCCGAAATGCCGGAAAAGCCGCGCCAAGGAAGGGAAAAGCGGACAAGGAAGCAGAAAGAAGGAAATTGGCGGAGGATGCTATAAAAAAAGGCGCGGGAAAGGTTGTGCTGAAACTTGGCGCGGAGGGGGCTTGGGCGCGCGGCGCATCGGGATGGGAACTACGTACTCCTGCCTTCCCCGTTAAGGTCGCCGATACAACAGCGGCGGGCGATGCGTTCACGGCAGCGCTTGCCGTGGCGCTGTCGGAAGGAATGGCGGTGCCCGAGGCGGTCCGTTTCGCCAATGCGGCGGGAGGAATTTGCTGCGAGACCTTTGGCGCGCAACCCGCGCTTCCCTTGCGGCAAGATGTCGAGATTTTGCTGAAGAAAAAATCCGCACGCCAATAGTTTGGGGGGCGGGCGGTTTTGCTTTTATAAATTCATGCAACTTAATGTCCTTTTCAGGTGTCTATAATTGGGTGAAGGATGGCCTGGAGGGGGAGGGGGGAGGTATATGCCAGCATGGAAAGGAAAAGACGCCATGCTCAGGAGATGGGCACGCGGATTTACGCTGATTGAGCTGCTAATTGTTGTGGCGATCATTGCAATTCTCAGTGTATCGCGAGGCTTTTTCGCTGGTCAGCTGGGGGCCGGATCGCGAGCAAAGCAACGGCGAACATCTCGAGTTCGCACCGCCCTGGAATTACACTGGCTCTCAATCGCCAGAGGTTTATGACGCCACAAATGGCACGGTCAGCAACGGCGATATTGTGCGTCTTGGCGGCGGCTCACTAAGTCCCTACGCCAGCAGGATTACTGGAGTGTAGTGTTTTTGAAGCAATAGGGAGGGGATGCCGTTTCTGGAGCGCCAAAGGCGCAGCAAGGAAAAAACCCA
>CAYUNT010000278.1:0-4618 GCA_964446285.1 uncultured Candidatus Sumerlaeota bacterium
CCCTGCCCCCTAATCCCTTTTTCTCTCTTCAGTCACAACCCACCACTCACAACTTCCCATTCTCTGTTCACTGTCCACTGCCCACTTCTTCGCTCACAACCCACCACTCACAACTTCCCGTTCACTGTCCACTGCTCACTGCCCACTTCTTCACTCACTACTCCCCACTCACAACCCACAACTCACAACCCACAACTCTCTCTTACAGTTCCGGCGTTCTCCCACCCAGGTCCAGCGCGCGCTCGATCGCGTCCGCCGCGCGGAGGAGTTTCACCTCCTCGAACGGCCCGGCGGTCAGTTGCAGTCCGATTGGCAGGCCGCCTTCAGTGAATCCGCAGTTGAGCGAAATTCCCGTGATCCCCGCCAGATTCACGGAAATCGTATAGATGTCCGACAGATACATCTGGAGCGGATCATCGGTTTTTTCGCCGATGCGGAACGCGGGCGAAGGCGAGGTCGGCCCGGCAACGACGTCGCAGCGCTCGAACGCCTTGTCAAAGTCGCGCTTGATGAGCGAACGCACGCGCAGCGCTTTCAGATAATACGCGTCGTAGTAGCCCGCCGAAAGCGCGAACGTCCCGAGCATGATGCGCCGCTGCACCTCGCGTCCGAACCCCTCGGCGCGCGTTTTCGAGAACATGTCGATGATGTTATCGGTCCCGGCGGCGCGGTGTCCGTAGTGCGCGCCATCGTAGCGGGCCAGGTTGGAGGACGCCTCCGCCGTGGCGCACAAATAATAGGCCGCGACTCCATATTCCGAGTGCGGAAGCGAGACATCGACAATGCGCGCCCCGAGGCGCTCGAACGCGGCGAGCGCGCCTTCGACCGCCCGCGCCACCTCGGGGTCGAGTCCGCCTTCCTGGAAGTATTCGCGGGGGCGTCCGACGCGCAGTCCATCGAGGCCTTTGGGCGCGGCCGTCAGGTCGCCCGCGTAATCCGGCACGGCGGCGAGCGGTGCCGAGGGCGAATCGCGCGGATCGTGACCGGCGATAATCCCGAGCAACGCCGCCGCGTCCGCCGCCGTTCGCGCCAGCGGTCCGATCTGATCGAGCGACGACGCGAAGGCCACCAGCCCGTAGCGCGAGACCAGGCCGTAGGTCGGTTTCAGTCCGGCGATTCCGCAGAGCGCCGCCGGCTGGCGGATCGAGCCGCCCGTGTCGGAGCCTAGCGCCCACGGGGCCATTCCCGCCGCCACTGCCGCCGCTGAACCGCCCGACGATCCGCCCGGCACGCGGGTGATGTCCCACGGATTCGCCGTCGGGAAAAAGCCCGAGTTTTCGGTTGAGGAACCCATCGCGAACTCATCGAGATTGGTTTTCCCCAGCGGAATCAGCCCGGCGCCGAGGCATTTTTCGACCACGGTGGCTGTGTAGGGCGGAACAAAATTGTGGAGGATTTTCGACGCGCATGTGGTGCGCACACCGCGCGTGCAGAGGTTGTCTTTGAGGGCGATCGGCACGCCGTCGAAGGGCGACAATGGGCGTCCGGCGCGGCGGCGCGCGTCGCTTTCGCGGGCGGCGGCGCGGGCCGAATCAGGCGTCACTGTGATAAATGCGCGGATTTTCGGGTCGAGCGCCTCGATGCGCGCCAGATACAAATCCGTGATTTCCTGCGATGTGGTTGCGCCCGAGGCGAGCGCCTGGGCCAGTTGCGCGGCGGAACGATAAGGCATGATGAAAAAGCGGTTCTCCGGGAAGATGCAGCGAATCGCTGAAGAGCGCGCCGCAGCGCGCCGCCTTTTCAACTAAGCCCCGCGTGGCGCTCAGGCAATCCCAAACCCTTTTCGGCTCTTTCGACGCCAGAAACTTCTGAAAGTGAAAATTCGATCCTGAGCAGGATGCTCAAGCTGCCGGAATCATGGGCAAGATGCCCATGCCACATGTCATTTTCCGGAGTTTCCGCCGCATTTTGCGTTTGGGCATGTTTGCATTTGACTCAAGCATCCGCGGAAGGAAAATGGCGGATGGGTTTGTTTGATGCCCTTTCCTTTCGAGAAACCCGCTCGGGACACGCGCAAGGAAATCTGCGGTCCAAGGAAAGGCGAATCGCACGAATTCATTCAGGCAAGGGGGGCAGAATGAGCGGACCGAAGCTGCCGGCCCAAGTCCACAATGCGCCGAAACTTGAGCGGCGCAGGGTGGAATCCACAATATCTGCCGAAGGCGAATTTGCTCCGGAAATCAGCATTGAGGCATTGGAGAAGACCATCGGCAGAGATGCCGCAAAAGGGGCGAAAGCTGCCGCATCCTCCGCATCCCCAACTTCCTCCCCGTCCTCCCCGTCCTCCGCATCCTCTGCCGCCGCTGAGGCCTCTTCAAGCCCTCTCAAAGCCAGCGCGCGCCGCACGTTGCCCGCCCTGTTCGAAAAGTGCCACGAGTTTCGCAAGGCCGATGAATTGGCCGCCGCCGGGTTGTATCCGTATTTTCGCGTGATCGAATCCGCGCAAGACACCGAAGTCCTGATCGCTGGCCGGCGGATGCTCATGCTCGGCTCGAATTCTTATATGGGCCTGACGAATGACCCGCGCGTCAAACAGGCGGCCCTCGAAGCCGTGCGCAAATACGGCACGGGATGCGCCGGGTCGCGATTCCTCAATGGAACGCTCGACATCCATATCGAACTCGAGTGCGCCCTGGCGGAATTCTGCGGCAAAGAAGCGGCGCTCGTGTTTGCCACCGGATTCCAAACGAACCTTGGCGCGATTGCGGCGCTTGTCGGGCGCGGCGACCACGTGTTCATTGACCGCACGGATCATGCCTCGATTGTCGATGGTTCGCGCCTCGGGTTCGGCAAGGTTTTCAAGTTCAGCCACAATGACATGGACGACCTCGACCGCGTGGTGGGCGAAAGCGGCGCGCGCGGGAAACTGATCGTCGTGGACGGCGTGTATTCGATGGAAGGCGACATTGCGCGCCTGCCGGAAATCGTCGAGATTGCCCGGCGCCACGGCGCGGGCATTCTCGTGGATGACGCGCACGCGATGGGCGTCCTTGGGCGCATCGGCAACGGCACCGCAAGCCATTTCGGCCTGACGGACGAAGTGGACGTCATCATGGGGACGTTCTCGAAGTCGCTGGCCTCGATTGGCGGGTGGGTGGCGGCGGACCGCGAGACGATCAATTATATGAAACATTTTTCGCGGGCGCTGATTTTTTCTGCTTCGGCCTCGCCCGCCAACGTGGCAGCCGCGCGAAAAGCCCTCGAAATCATCATAAATGAGCCGGAACGCCGCGAACACCTCTGGCGCAACACGCGATTCATGCAGCAGGGATTGCGGTCGCTCGGATTCGACACGGGCGCAACCCAAACGCCGATCATTCCGATTGTGCTGCGCGATATCGAGACGTGCTTCCGCCTTTGGCGCGCGCTGCACGATGCCGGTATTTTTGTTAATCCCGTGGTGGCGCCCGCCACCGCCCCCGACCGCCCGCTCATCCGCGTCTCTGTGATGGCCACGCATACCGAGGAGCAGCTGTCCTGGGCGCTCGAAACAATAGGGCGCATCGGAAAAGAAATGGGATTAATCGCTTAACTCATCCTTTTCCATTGCCCCGCACCGCCCCTGGAAGCCAAATATCCTGTTCGGGACGAACTATTTCACGCCGTCTTTTACGAAGGCGGCGTTCTGGCGGTGGCCATGACCCAAAAACGAATCCTGATCGTCGAGGATGACCTGACAATCGCCGAAACGCTGGCCTATAACCTCACGCATGAGGGCTATGACATCCGCACGACCGACAACGGACACGATGCCATCGACCTGGTGCGCTCGTTCCGTCCCGACTTGGTGTTGCTCGATGTTATGCTTCCCGGCATGAGCGGTTTTGAGGTTTGCCAGCGCCTGAGGGCCGATCCCCTCACGGCGAAAACCCCCATCATGATCCTGACTGTGCGTTCGAGCGAGACGGACGTCGTATATGGGCTGGATTTGGGCGCGCAGGACTATGTGACGAAACCTTTCAGCCCCAAAGTGCTGCTGGCGCGCATCCGCAGCCTCCTGCGCCGCGACAAAGACGAGGTGGAAGCGCTTCCCGCGAAAATCGCCTATCATGGGCTGGCCATCGACACGGAGAAGCGCGAGATGGTCTTGAACGGGCGCGTGCTGAATTTCTCCAAGACTGAATTTGATATTCTGGCGCTGTTGTGCTCGCGCCCGGGCAAAGTGTTTTCGCGCCAGAATATCCTCGACCGCTGCTGGCCGCGCGGAGTTCGTGTGGTCGATCGCTCAGTGGATGTCCACATCAATGCCATCCGGCGCAAACTGGGCGCGCGCCTGCGCCCATGTGTCGAAACCATTCGCGGAATCGGCTACCGGATGAAGGAATAACAATTGGGGGGAAGAGTTGCGGGTTGTGGGTTGTGAGTTGTGAGTTGTGAGAAAGAAAGTGAGCAGTGAGCAGTGAATAGTGAACGGGAAGTTGTGAGTTGTGGGTTGTGAGTTAAGAGATGGCATGTAAAAAGGTTGAAATGATTATGAGAAGTTCTGCCACGGAAACCGAAAGCACTTCCCACTGTTCACTGATCACTGCCCACTTCTTCTCTCTTCACTCACAACTCACAACTCACAACTCACAACCCACAACCCACAACCCACAACTCGCCACCCACAACCCCCAAC
>CAYUNT010000279.1:0-4605 GCA_964446285.1 uncultured Candidatus Sumerlaeota bacterium
ATATATGCAATAATCCTAAACCAAAGGGGCACCATGTTCCTGTTGCTCCCGTATCCGGAAATTTTCACCAATCCCAACCCGACTCGCGGGACGGGCCTTGACGACGTTCTGAACACGCGCGTCAAGGCGATCATGAACGCCAACGGCGACCGCGCCAAGAAGATATGGCTCACTGAGATGGGATGGAGCACCTCGGCGGTTACGGAGAGCAGGCAGGCGCAATACATGACGTCGTCTTATGAGATGTTGGACGACCTGCGCGATCCGGCTTATCCCGACGATCCTCCGTATGTGGACCGCTATTTCTGGTTTTGCTACACCGACTTCAGCGCCGCCGACATGTGGGGTCTTGTCACGCAGGATCAATCGCGCCAGAAGCCTTCCTATGCGGCCTATCTCGCGCTGACTCCCGCAGGGCCAAAACCGCCGGAAGATACACTGGAACCGGGCGAAAATCCTCCCGTATGGAACACAACAAGCGATGCGTCGCTTGCGGCGCAGGTGTCGGCAACCGATCTGATTGCAGGGCGTGTGGGCGAGATTGTTTCGGGCGGTTTTCATTCGGCGAATGTTGGCACTGCATCCGCGCTTACCAACGGCCAATTTGACTCGAATCCATTGACGCTGGTGCTGGCCGATTATGACGACCCGGCGCTTCGGGTTCGCTACACTTTCGATCCGCCCGTCGATATTTCTGAGGTGCGAATGTTCGCCGGGCATTTCTCTGACGGCGGCAACCGCGCCTTTCAATCCAATGACATTTATGTGAACGGCGTTCGCGTCGCGACAGAACTGACGACAGGCAATTATGGGCAGGTTTCGGGCGGGACGTCGGCGGTGTCGCTCGTCCGCTGGCTGCCCGCGGCAGGAGAAATGTGGGCTGCCACCAAGGTTACATCGCTAGAGGTGGAATTCTGGTGCACGTCGTCGATCAACGGTGGTTTTTTGGACCGATGGGACCCGTTGACCAATCCCGAATTGGATAATGACGGCGCCGGGCCGGCTTACGTCGCGCCGATCATCAAGGAGATCGACGTCCTTGGCGAAATCAGCCCGGCTATCACGACCGGCTCCACATTCATGCTTTATTGAGCGGCGTTCCTAATTGGAGAAGAAAATTCGGGCTGCGTTGCGTCTGGAACCACAGTTGCCGCCTGGAAAAGGTCGGGTAACATATTTATGAGTCACCCCCCCCGGCCAAGGCCACAACCAACGCCGACTTGTGGTTGCCCAGGCCGCCAAACGATGAGGCAATTCATTGGGCAAGACGTCCGATGGATGAATAAGCTATTGAACGCCAAGGCTCGTTGAAAATAATCCGGCTTCCAAGGGCTGTAATACCATTTTCCTTTGATTGTGTTCCCAATCGCCTGTCACGGTTTTCGCGAGAAGAGCGAAAACCGCGCCAGGCGATTATGTTGTTGGTGTCTCGGTTTCCCAGGGCGGCGCTTCGCTTGCCCTGGGCTGTATTCTTTTGCTCCTTCAGAGCAAATTCAGGGAACAGAATTACGGGAAATTGGTATAAGAGATGATTAGGGGCGGAGGAGGCGCGAGACTTGTTTCAGGGCAGCGCGGGCAGGGGTTTCGCACAAGCCCCACCAATAAGGAATCAGGCGTCCGCCAAAGGAATGTTTGAATTCGGCGACTTCTTCGACATTGGCGCCGCATAAGTCAAAGGAACGGATTCCTTTTTCGCGAGCCAGATGCGTGCCGATCTCCGCCACGAGAAAACTTGGAATGCCTTCACGGCGTCCGGCGGCGTTCGAACCGGCCAGAACATACCAGGCGGTCGGAACCGGGCCTACCGCCGCCGCTGCCGTCGTGGCCGCCGCTGCCGCAGCAGCAGCCGGGCCTGCGATTGCCGCCACGGGCGCAATTCCCGACTCGTCCCAAAGAATAAGCGCACCCGCCGCCGCCTTATCCGTGTTTGCCGCCGCCGCGCCTTCGCCGCCGGTTTCTTTCGCCGCAGATGGTGGGGGATAGGCCAGGGCAATCGCGCCCCAAGCGCCTTTGCGCGCCGTTTCGACCACGCGGCGCAATGCGGAGTCGTCCAGGGGCATTTCCAGGCCGTCGGCCGCCAGCGTTTCGCGCCAAATCGGCAAAAAATCCTCCACAGGGGCATCCCACTCAAACCGCCAGCCCGACTCGCGAGCGCGGCGCACCCTCGCCCGAACGGAAGTCGTCCATTCGCGCTCCCACTTGGCCGAATCCGCAATGTCCGAAACGAATGAAAATCGCGGCTGAATCTCGAATCCGGACCACTGCCAGTGGCGCGGGTCGTCCCAGCAGGGCGGAAACAAAACCGAGGCGATCCCAAAGCGCGGCAAGGCGCGGATCGCCTCAGCGAAACATTGGGCAATATCGCGCCGCAGGGCTTCGAGGCGGTGCGGATTGCATAGATTCGCATCGCGGGCGATGAGCGTGGCTTGCGGGGTGGGCAGCGGAACGTCCAGCGCAAGAAAACCGCCGCGCCGTCTGCGCAAAAATGCCGCCGCCGCCATCAGACGGTTTTTTTCATCGAATGCGCCCAGGATTCCAAATTTCTTGTTCGGCCCCGCGTCCTCATCGAAACTGGGGCCGAATGCCGCCTCCCACCATTCCCATCGGTTGAAAGGTGCCGCGCCGCGCGAGGCGGCATGCAAATCCTCATAAGCTGGGCGATCAGCGGATTCCAGCCAGCGTGATTTGAGGGCTTTGCTCATGCTATTTCCGTGTGAACGGCAATGAAAAACGCTTCCGCCAGGAAGTGCGCGGAATGATCGCAAATCATGTCATTATCTATCGGCAGGCGATCATGCCTCGCCGCCCGAACCGCGGCGCTGGCGCCGCGCCTCCTGGAGTTTGTCGCTGATTTCCTGGTCGTCCGGGCGAAGCGACACGGCCACCGATAAATAATGCACCGCCTGTTTCCAATCGCTTGCGGCAAAGGCATCGAGGCCCTTTTTCTTTTGCGACAAATACAGCGAGTCTTCGGCCTTGCCGCGAGCCGCTGACGGAGGCGCAGCCGGAGGGGGAATAGGAGCGGATGTCGAAGGGGCGGAGGCTGCTGCCTGCGCTTGTGCCTGCGCCTGCTGGGGAGTGAGGCGGATGGTGTCCATCGCGGAAATTGACACAGGCGGAGGCGTGGCCGGGAAAGGCACCGTGGCATCGAGGGAAGGCGCGGCCGGATGGAGCGGGGCAGCGGGCGGCTGTGCGGCCTTGGGAGGCTGCGCTGCGGGCAACCCAACGGTAGCTTCCATCGCGGCAGCGGACGGCATGCCGGGCGGGGTGGCCGGGTGTGACAAGGGCACAACCGTGGCAGCCATCGTGGCCTCCTGCGCCGGACCCATCAGTTGGGAACCCGGGTGTAGAAGGTCGTCCATCAGTGTGGCGGCCTCGGCCGCGCCACCGGAAGGCGCAGGAATGGCCGATCCGGCTGGTGTGCCCGCCATCAGCAAGTCCAATGCGGTTTGGTCCTCTTTGGGATGGGCTGGCTGGCTGGGAATGGCTCCTGGCATAGCGCCTGGAACTGTGCCGCCACCACCCAGCGTGGCCTCGCCGCCGGGCGCTCCAGCGAACATGAGACGCTCAAATTCGCGTCCAAAACTGGTTCCGGTCAGGTCTTCGCTCCCTGCGACGGGCGCACCCGCCGGGACAGAAGGAGGCGCTTGTTTGGCCGTTGCCGCCGGGGCATGGGTCGCACCGGTCTGCGGCGAAATAGGCCCTGAGCTTTTTGAGAGCAAATCCAGCGGCGTGGGAGCGGCGGAAGGTCTTGGCGCTGCGGATGGAGCGGACGGCGCGCGAAATCCTCCCGGAGCGCCGGTTGCGCCGCCGGGGCCAACTGTGGCGGCTTTTGTCTCCGAAGGGCTTGAGCCTGTGAAGAGCAGGTCGTTCAGCGAGATTGCGCCATGAGTTTCTCCCGCTCCTCCCGCTCCTGCGCCTGGCGCGCCCGCGCCGGCGGTGTCTGAAGGTTGCGGCGCGGCCGCCGGAGCAGGGGGCATACCCGCCCCCATACCCATTCCCATGCCTACCGTGGCCGTTTCTTCCGAAGGCTGCATGAAGAAAGGCGTCGCCCCGCCGGATGCGGAAGCGACCTGGGATTGCGTGGATTCGCGCCCGGACCCGGTGGAATCCATGAAATCCGGGAAGGAAATCGAGCTGGCCTCGGAGGGCTGGCCCGAAAGAGGCGCGCCGGAGGGAAGTTCTAAAACAGGGGGCAGTCCAGCCTCGGAAGACGGCACTGCCGACGGCTCCGCTCCTGCGGGAGAAAGGCCGGGGATCGCCAGCGCGCTTGCTTCGGGGGCGAAAGACGGCATCCCCCCTGCGGGAGAGGGAGGAAGTGCAAATACCGGAGGAGGCGGCGCAAAGGACGGTGGAGGACCGGCAGGAGGGGGAGGAGCGGATGCGGCCGGTGCGGGGGCTGGAGCGGGAGCCGGGACCGCCGCCGCAACGGGCGGAGGCGCTGAAGAAGGTGCGGCGAAAGGATCGGCAGACGCAAAACTCGGTTTGGGAGCGGCGGCGGGAGGAGCGGGAGGAGCAGAGGGAATGGATGGAGCGGGCGCGGAAACCGCAGGAGGCGCGGTGGGGGCGGGGGGAACGGGAGGATCGGCTGGGCCTCCCTCTAGA
>CAYUNT010000280.1:0-4597 GCA_964446285.1 uncultured Candidatus Sumerlaeota bacterium
CGGCGGCGCGGCCAGTTCCTCGACGTTCGGCTGCCCTTCCGCGCCGCCGGGGCCGAACAATATCACTTCGTCGCCCGCGCGCGCCTCTCCGCGCAGGGCCGACACATCCACCATCATCTGATCCATGCAGACAAAACCGAGCACGCGCGCGCGTTTTCCGCGGATGAGCACTTCGCCCTTGTTGCCGAGGGCGCGCGGATAGCCGTCGGCGTAACCGGCGGCGAGAGTAGCCGCAATGACGCCCTCCCCGGCGACAAATTCCTCATCGTATCCGACGCCTTCGCCTTTTTCGAGCGCCTGCACGCGCGTGATTTTGGTTTTGAAAGTCATGATCGGGCGGACGTCAATTGTCCCGATCTGGTATTTGGGCACATAGCCATAGATGATAGCGCCGGGGCGGATCAGGTTTAGTTTCGGCGCGAATTCCCTGTATTTCACCGCCCCGATGCTGTCGGAAATATGCGCATATTTGAAGGCAACGCCCGCAGCGTTCAGGCGGTCCACAAACGCGCAAAACTGCTCGAATTGCCTGCGGTCTGTCTCGGGAGAAGCCAGGCGCAGGTGCGAGAAAATTCCATCAAGCGCAAGGTGCGGCAAGGCGCTCATCCTCTGGATTTCCACGGCGAACTCATCCGTGGGGCGCTTGCCGAGGCGGTTGAAACCTGTATCGACTTTAATATGCGCGCGGGCGATTTTTCCCTGCGCCGCCGCCTCGCGCGACAACGCTTCCGCCTGCTCATACTCAAAAATCGTTACCGCGACATCGTTTTTCACAGCCAGTCCGAGCAGGCTGCCGTCTGTGTATCCAAGAACAAGCAGCGGGGCCGCAATGCCGCCGCGCCGCAATTCGAGCGCCTCGGAAAGAATCCCCACGGCCAGATATTCAACGCCTGCTATCCCCGCGAGTTCGGCGGCGATCCGCACCGCGCCGTGTCCGTAGGCGTCTGCCTTGACCACCGGCGCCAGCGCCACGCCGCGTCCCGCAAACTCGCGCAGCGCCGCCACATTGCGCCCGAGTTGATCCAGATCGATTTCCACCCAGGTATTTCTAAGCAAGGAGTTCATGCTCATGCACAGAGGCTCCGGCCTGCGGAGATGGGACCTATGCGACGAATGGGACCTATGGGATTTTTGTTTACGAAGACATGCGCTGTCATGGAATTGGCTTCTTCTTGTGCAATGGGCGCCTCATCTTGTCCTGGGGCGCGTGGAGAACCGCGCTATTTCACAATCCATAAATCGGCGTCATACATTTCGATCGCGCCGGTGGCGATGAGGGCGAATGGCTGCGGACCCGTGACGATGCGCGCCGCCTCGACGTCCACGCGCAACACGGCATCGGTATCGGGCGCAAAGACAACCACCTCGACGTTGTTCAGCCGGTCCGGATCGCCGCCGGGCAGCGAATAGCCCGGATCGCCAAATCCCGAATTGAAACGATTGCCGCGGAAAAGCGTCTCGTCGCCCAGGCGCAGCACGCTCAAATCGAGGTCGTTGACCAGCGCCGTGGAGGCGCCGGCGGCTGCGGGCGGATCGGTCCAGACGAGGACGATTTTAATCAGTCCGCCCTCGGAATTGCTGAGCGCGCGCAGATAATATGAATAGGGCTTTTCGCCCGCCGCGGTAAACTGCTTGTCGCGCGAAAGCACAAAAAGCCGCCTCGCCGCACCCTCGAAATACAGAGTATTGTCCAGTTGAATGCGGCCCCATCCTTCGTCGCGATTGGGCGGCGGACCCGGAACGCCTGCCATATCCATCGCGCCGCCAATCAGCACCGCCTTGATCAGCGCCGCCGAAGGCGTGAATCCATTTTGCGCAACGCGGCGTCCCGCCGGGTGCCATCCTTCCGTGAAATACTGCCGGACGATGGCGGCCGAGGCGCAGGCCAGCGGCGAAGCAATGCTCGTGCCTTGCAGGAGGGCCGTCGTGCAATTGCGCGTTGTGACATTGCGGTCGCCGTGCGCGGTCAGCGTGATTCCCGGTGCCATAAGATCAGGCTTGATGCGCCCGTCGGAGGCATAGCCGCGGCTCGAGTATGTGGCGCGCGATTCCGCCGAACCGCTTCCCGTCGGGCTTTGTGTGGCTCCGATAGAAAGGACGTTTTTTCCGACGCTCGGACTCATGACGGTGTCGTTGCCTTGCGCGCCGCTGTTGCCGGCAGCGCAGACGATGAGGAACTGAGGATGGCGCCAGACGGCGTCGTCCATGTCGGCCGTTGGGGCGGTGTATCGGTTGTAGGGCGGAAGGTCCTCGCCGTCGCCCCAGCTGTTGTTGTGGATATTCGCGCCTTGGGCGATGGCTTGTTCGAGAACCGGCGTCAGATCGATGAGCGGGCAGCCGAGTGCGGGCAGGTCGGCGCAGGGATCGACGCCGTAGCCGCCGTCCTGGACGATCAGGCGCGCGGCGGGGGCAAAGCCATTATAGACATCCCACGTGAAGGGCGAATCGATGCGTGATCCGAGCGCATTGCCCGCGACGGCCGTCCCGTGACCCTGGCTGTCGAACTGATACGGTCCGGCGGGATAATCCGCCACGAGCAGAAAATTATAGGCGATCACCTTGCGCCGCAAGGTGGGCGTCACATAAGGGTCCGTGCCGCGAACCAGCGGCGGGGCGGAAGAATCCGATTCGCGGAAGTAACAGGAATCGTAATCGAGGCCGGTATCAAGAACGGCAATCACTTGCCCGTCGCCGCGCAGGCCGCGTTCCCAGATCGGGCGGCCCAGGTTCGAGCGGCCCGTTTGAAGGATAGGAACGGCATTGTCGTTCATGAGCCGCGCCCCAGAGGCCGGTTCGATCGAGTAAACGCCTGGTTGCGCGGCGGCAGCCTCGATCAGGTCCGCCAAGCGCTCGGCGGCAATTCGAACCCCAATCCTGACGCCGCGGCGCGAGTTGGGATTTGCCGGGTTCGCGCCCAGTGCGCCATTGACCAGGGCCGGATCGGCGGAAAAGGAGGTCAGCATCGCGCCCGCCGCAACCAAGGCGTTGCGCAAGGCATCGCTGTCGGCCACTGCGCGGATCAGCACGCCGGTTTCGTCGCCGGGCGCAAGGAGACACGCCCGTTCGAGCAGCGTCGTGTCTGTCTTCCATCCCGGCGAGAGGGACCGAATCCAGCGCGCTGGAATTGCGGAATCTGAATCGGAAAGACCATCCCGGCGTTCCCTGGCGCCCTTCGAACCATCCGCCGCATAAACCAGAAATCCATCGGGCGGGAGAAAGCCAAGAACCTCGAACCCCTGGGCGGCGAGACGGGCGGCGTCTTGCGGCTCGGGCGCGCGGCTCAGCCGGATCACAAGAAGTCCGCTCGGCGGCGAATCCGGACCCGGAGCGGGGAGAGGGGCGTTTGAATTCGCCTCTATCAAGTGCCCGTTGAAAAAGAAAGAATCGTCCGCCGCTGGGAGCGCGAGAGAAATCGCCGCCAAAGCAAATGCGAAACAAGCCGCTTGGGAAGAGGGTCGCATCATAATCCGATGGGGGGCCTCGGCGGATGGGCGGCGCGCGGGAAGTGCGGCGGCCGTCAGGGTTTTGCGGCGGCTTTCGGCTTGAGCCACAAGGCAAGAATCCAGCCCGCGAATCCACCCAGCGCGGCAAAAACAAGCACGGATATAACCATGCCGCGAACACTGGCAAAACCAAATGTATTCATAATGAATTCGTAGAGATGCCACAAAAGCCAAACGCCAGGCCCCGACACTGCGATGAGCGCGCCCGTGGCTTGCAGTGCGCACGGCGGCTTGCGGGAGGACCGGGAGGGCGGAGAGGACGGGGAAGAAGCGGGCGCGCCGGGAGGACCGGAAGAGCCGGAAGGAGAAGGCGCCTGTTCGGAAGCGGAGTTTTTTGCCCTTCGCGAGCGCAAACACCCTAGAACAAATAAAAGGATGCCGGGAATAGGCGTGCCTATCGCCGCCCATTCCATTGCCCGGCGCATCAAGGATTCATTGAGAAGCCAGTCAAGCATCGTGTAAAGAAACCAGGGGAAGCGGGGGGTGTTCTAAGCGGGCCAAACGGCAATTGGCGCCAAAACCGTTCGCGGTGCACAGGCCGCGCAAGAACGCTGGGGCGGATGGCCGGTTGCAAATCCCCACGTTTTGGAAATCTTGGTATGGACATCAGGGAACGCAAGCACGAAATCCGCAAGCGGATGGCCGAAGCGCGCCGAAACCTGACTCCCGGCGAGCGCGCGGAACGCAGCCGGTGGATATGCCAGCGGCTTCAGGCGCTCGAAGAATGGCCTCGCGCCAAGGTCCTGGGGGCGTATTGGGCAACGGCGGGCGAACCCGATCTCGCCGGGGCGTTTCACTGGTGGCTGCTCGGGGGCGGCGCGAGGGGCGCGGGAGGAGGCCGGATCGCCGGGCGGGCGCGGCGTGTTCTGGCGCTTCCCCGGGTGATTTCGCGCAATCCGCCCGAAATGCGTTTTTACCAAACAAACGGCACGGCACAAGGGCTTGTGGCGGGTTCGTTCGGGATTCTCGAACCCGACCCGGAGCGGAGCCGCGAGGTGATTCCCGAACGTTTCGATTGGTTGTGGGCGCCGGGCGTAGCGTTCGACACTGAGGGGCGGCGCCTCGGGCGGGGCGGGGCATTGTCGGACGCCATT
>CAYUNT010000281.1:0-4541 GCA_964446285.1 uncultured Candidatus Sumerlaeota bacterium
TGGCGCAATCGATTCCCAACTATCATGCGCCAACCGTCTCACGATTTCGAGAGATGCACCCTGAAACCGGCCCGGAAAGAGTATTCTCTAACTTTTTCGTATTTTTCGTATTTTTCGTGGTGGAAATTCTTCCAGATTCTTACCGCCGCAAGAGGGCGCGGGAGGCGTCGTCAAGGGTTTCGAGGCCGGCATTGGGAGCGATTTCCAGCGCCGTTCCATTGGCGAGCCGCAAGCGCACTTGATTGCCAAGCATCAACGCCTCTTTGAGGTCAGGGCGCAGGCTCAGGAGTTCGAAATACGCAGCGGAACCAAATCGAATGGCGACGGTTTTCGCGGCGGCGTCTGGCGTGATGCCCGACGCGCCGGACGTGGAATTTGCCGGCGGATTGATCAGCCCGGAATCCACCCAGGCCGATCCCATTGCGATAAAAGTGCGTCCAGCCGCCTTGCGTTCCGAGGAAGCCGCTGCCGCTTCGTTGACCGCGATTCGGCCCGCGTTCGAATCCACATCCGAAAGACCGGCTGACCGGAGACGCTGCACTTCGATGCCCAGATTGACCGCCTCCTCGCCCGAGTTGAGCTGGCCTTTGGCGCTGGCCAGAATGCGCCCCTGCGATTGCTGCGGCGCGGAAAGGGGGGCAGGAGTGCCTTGCGGCCATGCGGCGCCGGCGGCGTCCACGCCCACGCCCGCCTCGCGCGCTGCGGGGGCCATTGCCTTCACGTTGTTTTGCTGGTCGAAATACAAATCGCGATCATCATATATCCTCGGAATCGGCCGCGGGTGCGGAGGGCGCGGGAATCGCGGCGGCGGAGGCTGCGGCGGATAGGCAATTGGCGGCGCGAGCGGCTGATCTTCTGTCACAAGATACGAGGTCCAGGGCGTAACGACGCGATACTTTTTCGCGAGTTCGATCACTTCGCGCACCAACTCGTCCGATTCGCCATTGCGGCGGATTTCATCGAGCAGATAGCCGATTTTGCGCGTCCCCCAAAGGGTTTCGATGAACTTGTTCTCGTCGTCGCGCGCGGGGAAACGCGTCGTGAATTTGAATCGCGCATCCTTGTCGCGGGCGCGTCCACGCAGCGTGATCTCCGCCTTGCCGTCGCCGCGATAGCGCCCGAAGACAAGAACCTGCTGGCCTTGGAAGAGGTCGCGAATCTGGCGCGGATAGGTGTCGAAGGTTTCAATGCCCTCGATGTCGAGGCGGCAGTCCGTGAGCACGGGTGCGCCGATTTTGTCGAAAAACGCCGTCACGCGCTGTTCGATGTTTTCCTTGGGTCGGATATAGTCCGAGACGGCGCCTGTGGCCTCGGCGAGGTCGTCGAGCAGGCGGACATTCACTTCGTATCCGATGCCGAGAGGGAAAATGCGCAGGCGGCGGGTGTTTTCGGATTCGACGGCGTGCAAAATGGCTTTGGGCGTGGTTTCGCCAACCGTAGGAAGGCCGTCGGTGAGAAAAACGACAACGCGGAGGCGCTCGGAATCGCTTCCCTTATTGTTATCCCCCATCGCGATCGCGCGCTGGAGGGCGTCGGCGATGTTCGTTCCGCCGCGCGGGCGCAGATCGCGCAGATACGACTCGGCGCGGCGGCGCGATTCCTCGTCCGAAGGCTGGAAATCCTTCGACATCGCCTCAACTTCCGTCGCGAAGCTGAGGATGTTGAACCGGTCGCCGCGCCGCAGTCCTCCCAAACACTGAATGAGCGCTTGGCGCGCTTGGTCGAGTTTGCCCTCTTCGGCCATCGAGCCGGAGGTATCGAGCACAAACACCACATCGACGGGGATGGTGTTTTTCGCCTCGCGTTCGAGTCCGGGCGTGATGAAAAGCGCGAAGTATCCCGGATCCCCCGCGTCGGGGCGGTAGGCGAGGGCGCTCAAGCCGACGCCTTCTTTGGCCGCGGAATAATAGAGCGTAAAGTCGCGCCCCTTGCGCAGTTCCTCGGAATCGATGCGGATGCTGGCGGAACGATTGCCGTGGCTTTTATTCGCATCGATGGCGTGAGTCGGCGAATACAAGGTGACGATGGGCGTGCTGCACTCGATGTCAATTGTGAGCGAGATGGATTGGGGCGGTCCGGCAGCCACGCGCCCGCGCGCCGGGGATGCGCCTAGCGGCGTTTCGTAACGCACCAAGCCGCCATCGGCCGGGAGCGCCTGCACAAGTTCCAACTCGATTTCCTGATCGCCGCGCGCCGGAACCGGAAACACGCGGACGCGCAAAAGCGTGTCTTCCATATACTCGATGAGACCCGGATCGGCCGAGCGCCGCACGATGTCCTCATAGATGCCGCGGGCCTTGGCGCTTTCGAGCACCTCGCCATGGACGCGCGCGCCGTTGATGAGCATCGAGAAGTCCGTTACCTGCGCGCCTTTCGGGACCGGGAACAGGTAATTGGCTTCGAGGCGGACGGGCGAGGGATTGAAAAACACTTGGCGGATTTTCGTGCGCGCCACCTGGTCTGTGATCTTCACTTCCTGCTCATGGCGTTTCAACTCAAGGGGCGGGAGTGCGCGATCGACCGGGAGCAAAAATCCCTGCGCCACGGCCGTTGCGGCGGGCAAAAGGCAAAACGCCGCGAACCCCGCTGCTATATGGCGAATTCGTTTTGAAATGTGCGCGAAAACGGCAAACATGTGAGCAATCCTCCATCCTTTCCGGATGCGAGCGCCCGCGACGCGGGGAACTTGACTGGCGAATTGCGCCGAGGCGATTGCGCCGGGCAAATTCGCGGCGCCCTTCATCTTGTTGGACATTCTTCCGGCCCGCAGGTTCCCGGAAGATCATCATGGAGGTAGATTTTTACCACGAAAAACGCGAAAACAACGAAAAGAAAATGATTTCCCCAAGAACCGGATTCACCCGGCGGGTGAATCGGGTTCTCATGAAAAATCCTTATATTTCGTGCCTTTTCGTGCCCTTCGTGGTTAATGAATTTCTTCGCCTCGCCTATGCGCCCGCCGCGCCGCGGACGAGGGCGGCGACGTCTTCGGGAGTGGCAAGGGTTTGTTCGCCGGATTCGAGGTTTTTCAGCGTTACGCGACCTTGCGCGCGTTCGTCTTCACCGATCAGGGCCGCATAGCGCGCCGCGCTTTTGCTGGCGGCTTTCAGCCCGGCGCGAAACGAACGCGCCGCCGCGTCCCACCGCACGCGCAACCCGGCGCGCCGCCATAAATCCGCGCATCGAGCGCCTTCGCGAAGCCCCGGTTCGTCCATCACCACCAGGAAAATATCCGGACGCCCCGCCTGCGCGGGGGGAGCCAGTTTGGCCTCTTGCAACGCCAACACCAGACGTTCCATCCCGACGGCCGCGCCTGTTCCCGGGGCCGGATCGCCGCCGAGATCGCTCATCAAATTGTCATAGCGCCCGCCGCCAAACACAACGTCCTGCGCGCCCAGGCCCGGCAGCGTTGTCTCGAAAACCGTATGCGTGTAGTAGTCGAGTCCGCGCACGAGGCGGGGGGCCGTGTCGCACGCGATTCCGGCGTCGGCGAGGCGTTCGAGAACCGTGTCGAAGTGGCGCCGCGACTCGGGGCCGAGTGAATCGAGAATCACGGGCGCTTCGGCAAGCAGGGCCTGCGTCCGAACGTCCTTGCTGTCGAAGATGCGCAGCGGATTGCGGTCGAGGCGCGTCTGGCTGTCGGGATCGAGCTCGGCGCGATGCCCTTCGAGATACTCGCGCAGCGCCCGGCTGAAGGCGGCGCGCTCGGCGGACGTCCCGAGCGAGTTGAGGCGCGTGCGGACGCCCTGGAATCCGAGCGCTTCGAGCAGGCGCGTCATCACGGTGATGATTTCCGCGTCCGCTTCCGGGCCGGGCGCACCAAAAAACTCAATTCCCACTTGGTGAAACTGCCGCTGGCGCCCGGCTTGCGGGCGTTCGTAGCGGAACATCGGCCCTATGTAATATACCTTCAGAATGGGCGATTGCTTGAGGAGGTTGTGCTGGATGACCGCGCGCACGACGCCGGCCGTGCCCTCGGGGCGCAGTGTGAGCGATTGGCCGCCGCGCGACTCGAACGAATACATTTCCTTCGAGACAATGTCGGTGGCCTCGCCAATGCCGCGCACGAAAAGCGAGGTGTCTTCAAAGATCGGTGTGCGGATTTCCGAATAGTCGTAGGCCGCAAACACCCGCCGGGCCGTCTCTTCGATCCACTGAAAGTATTCGACCTGTCCGGGTAGAAGATCGACGGTTCCTCGGGGGGCATTGGGCGCTGGCATGGAACGGTTCCTTTTAACAAAATCGACAGGATTTACAGGATGGACAGGATGGACAGAGCTGCGCGATGCGTCTTTGTCAACCTTGTCAATTCTGTCTCATATTCCCTCCGCCCTTGGGCGGCGGGGCAACACGTTTTCCGCGTTCGCGCCGCGTGCGCAAGGGGTGTTTTTGTCGCGGGCCATGTTGAAAGCATTCACTTGTTCATGCGTTTTCCGCTCCCCGCGGCCACCCTCAGGCCATTTTCCGGCGGGAACTGCGTTTATCGGCGGGAGCAACAGGAACATGGTGCCCCTTTGGTTTAGGATTATTGCATATATCCT
>CAYUNT010000282.1:0-4476 GCA_964446285.1 uncultured Candidatus Sumerlaeota bacterium
GGATCCAGGCGTTCATCCGAGCGAAGAAACTCCGACTGTTCCTCAACCGCCTCAAAAATCCGCTGAATGGCCTGATCCTTCCCCTCGGAGAAACTAAATGGCTGGACCCGGTGGTTGTTGAGACGCCCCTTCATGTCCGAGGCAGCAGAGAATATGCCCTTCGAGGAAAACTCGACCGCGATAATGCCGCCGCGCCGAGGATTCACATCGAGCAGCTGCGCCTTGCGCCCGCCAGTCGATGTAGCATAGCCTTCCTCGATCAGCTCTTTGGTCTTCAGCAAGTCCTGGACGATGGCAGAGACCGTAGGAAGATTCAGGTCCATCAGATCCGCCAGCTGCCCGCGCGAGATGGGACCTTCTTTCCACAACTGATATAAGATCGAGGATTTCCGGGCGTCTTTTCTATATTCCATTTGGTCCCTTATCCCTGTGCCACTTATCCATAATTTGCTGCGTATCGCGAGGGTCTGAATGGCGCCAAGCCCCCGCTTCACCACTTTTCGCGCGCAAAGATAGCCATACAGGCCTGTTGGTCAAGCCCATTTTCCAAAGAATTGCGCAAAGGACTGAATCTTAATATGTCTTTTCTGTTCTTTATCAGAATTCAAAAAAACATCGTCTCGCTTGCCAAGTCCACCAGTGGGGACAGACCTCCAGGTCTGCCTCGCTCACCCAGGCTTTCCACGGCCCCGCTGGCCTCACTGTTTAGGCTCGCCGCCAAACAACCTGTTCCACAAATCCAGCGTCGCCGGCACCGGGATTGTATCCACTTTGGGATCCCCGAGTGTCCCGGAAACCTTGAAGCGAACGAGCTGGCGCGCCACCAAACTGATCGGATCGGGAATGCGGCCAAGAATCGGCACCTTATCCAGCATGGGTGTCGTCATGCCAATGTGCAAGGTTCCATCCAGATTCAGGTTGAATCCCACGTTGCCCTGCCCGGCCAGTTGGACGCCCGGACTGTCAAATTTGATTTCGTCAAGCCAGACGGTTTCGTCCAGAATGCGGAAGCCAATGCGCGCCGTGGTGAAGGTGGTGTCTTCCAGAACGGTCGAACGCAACAATTTGCCCAGGCGCGGGAAAATCGGTCCGCCGATGAGACGGGTGTTGTGCAGGATGGCCGTCCCTGCGCCGCGGTAACTCGAGTTTTCGATGAAGTTGGTTTTCAGGCGCATAATCCCATCGAGCCGCCCCACGGTTTTTTCGTCGCGCTGAAGCAAATCGCTGAGAAAAGTCTGAATGTTGATGTTCATCGCCTGAACCGCCGTCGAGCACTGCGGAAGCGCTCCCCTCTCGAAAACAAATCGCAACGAACCCGACGCCGCCCCGTCGTAGCACGAGACGGAAAGATCGGTGAGGTCCAGCGTATTGGGATGGGCGCGCCAGCTCTCGAAACGCAAGCGCCCGAAAAGGTTTTTCCCCTTCAGCCCGAAGTATTGAACCTCGCGAGCGCGGACAGTCCCTTCTATCGTGGCATAATGCCGCTCGACACCGTTCAGGTTTGGATCGCGATAAATAGAACCGCCATGCATCCCATCTTCCGGCTGGCTCCATCCCCGGTCGTAGTTTTTTATATTCAACCGTGGCGCATCCAGTTCGAACGTGACTTTCGCGGGCTGGGGATACAGTGTCACCCGTCCGCGAACCAGCACGTCTTGCACGTCGCCCCATTGCGAATACGCCTGCTGGATCGTCAGCCCCGCCGCATCCACAAGGATGCGCCCGCGGATATTCGTCACTTTTACAGGCATCTCCTCGTGCCAGAACGACCCGCCTTGTGGCAAAATCATCCCATTGAGTTCAAACTGAATGGGGGAATCGGGTTTCGTGTCGATGGCGCCGGGACGCTGGAGCGCCTGAACCCATCGAAGGACGACGGGCGCGCCGGGGTTGGGAAGCGGTTCCCGGGCCGTGAGGCGCGCGGTGGCCTGCGCGGGCACAATGCCCTCGCCACGGAATTCGCCCAGGTCGCGCCGAAAAAGGCTGATGGCAGTGCGGATCGGACCGGCAATTCGCGTTTCGGCCTCGATGCGGCGCTCATCAAGGTCGATGCGCCCATCCACGCGGATGTCTTCCAGATACCCATGCATGTTTGAAATTGAAAGCGTCGAACTTGTGACCGCGGCGTCGAATTCGAGATCGTGAACCGTCCCGGACGCACCTCGCAGCGGAGTCTCGAATTGCACGCCGTCGGCATGAAGCGTCCCTCGCCAGGCCAGACGCTCCGGACGGGCGGGCGGCCCTTCCAGCGCAACCCGGAAGGCAATGTTCCCGTTCACCTCATTGAGTATCGGCGCATCGACGCCCGACCACCTGAGACACCGGTTGAGCACGGGCAGCGAGGTTTCGCCCTGTCCTTCAAGACGCAAACGGCTTTTTTTCCAAAAGACGGGCGATCCTGTCAGCGTTCCATTCCATCGCGTCGTAATTCCGCCCAAGACGGCGCGCAGGCGCGTGAGTTCAAGGCTTTGGGGATTGATCTCGATCGCGCCAGTTTCCAGCCGCAATGCATCCTGAAGATTGGTCAGATTTAGAGTGCCGTTGTCCCACGAAAGCGACACTTCCCAATCCGGCTCAGAGGCGCGCACCGCCCCTTCGGAAAGCGCCAGATCGAGAGACAACGCGCCGCGCCCCCGGAGATTCGCGTCAAAACCTTCGACCACGGCAGGGATAATTCCCTGTTTTCGCGCAAGAATCAGCAGGTCATTCGCGTTGCCTTCGAGGGTGAATTCCGTATTCAGCCTTCCGCACCGCTTGCGGAACAACAGCCCTTCGAGGCGGGCCGAAGCCGTTCCGCCCATTTGCCCCGCCTGCCAGCGCCCGAGCGAGATTTCCGCCCCGCCCGGGGTCAGCAGCCCTTGAATCCGTTCCAGATCAAGCGGCGCGGCCAATGCGGGATGGCGCACCTGCAAACCGCCCAGCGAAAACCGCCCCGAAAGCGTCGTGCTTGCCGGAGCATCAAAGCGGCCCCGCGCCTGCGCCTCCACCTTCAGGGTGGACGTGGATGGCATGTCATACGTGACCTGATAGGCGGCCAGCTGCTCGGCCATCTGGCGGAATACCTCGGTGGGAAAACGGTTTACGGAGACAGCCAGCAGATAATCGCCCGTGCGCGCGAGATCAGCCGCGCCCGAGCAGGTCACGTCCAGGTCTGGGCCATTCAGCCGCAGCGAATGGAGATTGAGGCGGATCGGATCGCCCGCGCCCGAGCCGCTCGCGCCTGGCCCCCCCGGCGCCACATCGGCCGTAACCGCCAAACGCAACGGCGAGGCGAAATAGGGCCGCGTTGCGCCGCGTCCGCCGGCAAGTTCAATCAGCGGAGAGCGGGCATTGAATTGCACCGACATCCCCTCGCGCAAATCGCCTGTCGCCTGAACATCAAAATGCAGGTCCCGCGTGCGCCACCACAGGCGCGTTCCGTTCCACGGGATGCGTTCCACGCCCTCCAGGCTATTGATTCGCGCCTCAAGGGCCAGGCGTTTTTCCCGCGAACGGCGCGTCAGCCGCCCAAATACAGGCGACTGGACGCGGCTTTCCAGCAGGCCATCAAATGCGATGGAAAAATCCCCCGGAACGTTTTCGTTGGGAATGAAAGTGACTTGATCGAGCGAAATGGCGGTAACTTCGCGCTGCCTGGCCTCGTCTTGCAGGCTGATCCGCGCGCGCAAAAGCGAAATCAAAGGAATCCGCGGCGCGGGAGGCGTCTCGCGGGGGGTGGCGGGAGGTCCAATAAGGTCCGGGTCACGCGCCTGTTTCGACTCGGCGGCCGCGGGAGCGGACTTCGGAGAAGCATTTGCCACGCGCGCGCGCGCCGCCTCGACCAAACGCACTAGTTCGCCCAACGGGGCCGTCAAAGAAACCCCGCCCATGGACGAGAGTTGGATTGCGACCGGCGCGGGGTCTTCCAGAATCACACGCTCGGGCCATGCCCCCCAACGCCCAAACAGTGCCCGCGCGTCTCCCGAAACCACGACCCGCCCGATGCGATAGAGTTCGCGGCGCGAGAGCGGATCGGAAAGAACCACATCCGAGAGTTCCACCTCGCCACCGGCCACATAGACCCACGCGCGCCCAATCGAGACATCGACTCCCAGCTGTTTTCGCGCCTCGGGGGCGAGGAATTGGCGCGCCCGTTTCGTGACTGGGAGCGGCACAAACCCAACCAGCGCGCAAAGGCACAACAGCAGAAGCGCGAAATAGACGCGAACCCGCCTGCGCAAACGGCGTCGCCATTTCGCCCGCAGACGCTCTCGTGTCTCAGAGGTTGGAGTCGTTTTATCGAATTCCGAGTCCTGGATCATGGAAGTTACAGATTACCGGAATTTACCAATCCTGCTTTGCGAAAAGAGAATGGATCCTTGCATAAGAGATGTATCCAAAAAACACGCCTATGGTCAACAGGCCTCAAAGAGGCCAGAGAAGGTAGCCTGGGGTGGAGCCTGACTTTTATACACGAAAGACATGCCGAATTGCCTC
>CAYUNT010000283.1:0-4425 GCA_964446285.1 uncultured Candidatus Sumerlaeota bacterium
GCGCGAGGCTGTTGGCCGCCTGAATCATGGGGCAACCAACGGCGCGGATGAAGCCCAGCCCGATGCTGTTGACTATGCCATATAGGCGGGAGCACCGGGCGCAATTTGGGCAATAAGGTTTTTAGAATACTTCGGAAACATAAGTGGTATAAGGGAATACGCCGAACGCGAAAAGAGCCTTACAAGCCGGAGGTCGTGGGTTCGATCCCCTCCCCGCCCACCACATGGAATTCGGAAAATCAGAGTTGTGGGTTGTGAGTTGTGGGTTGTGGGTTGTGGGTTGTGAGTTATGAGTTTTAGTCGCGCCTTGGCAATACGCAGCATTGATTCACAAATGCAATTTTCGCAAATCGCAATGATCCGCGCTCGTTGAACTGTCAATTTTATCCCAATAGTTACAGTGAAAAGGCAGCAAAAACGGCGCTGGCTCCGGCGGCGCCAAGCGGTTGGGGAGCAGCCTGGCCGAGCAAATGCGCAATCCCATACAAAGCCGCCGCCAAAAGCGCCAAAGCCGCGGCATACAGCGTCCATCGCACCACAGGCACAAGAACGGAATCCGTAGAGGTCACTTTATCACGCAATGCCGTGCGGCGCGTCTGGGCGTCCTGCAAAGGCGATTCCTCATGCAGGGCATTTTTCATGCGCATCCGCAGGGCGTGAAGCGCCGCCTGGGGATCGGGATGCCGTTTTGCCTCGGCGATTTGAAACAGCGGGGCCAGGGCTGGTCCGAGTTCGGGATCGATGGCCGCGCGAATCGCCGGGACGTCTCCGGAGGATTGTGTATCGGGGCGGGCGGGGGCAAATCCCTGATGCGCGCCAGCGGATTCCTCCCTTTTGCGCAGGCGTTCGCCGCGAGCTTCGGCTGGAAGGGGAGTTGGAGCGGAAGAACCGGACTTGTGATTGGAGAACTGTCTGCTTCTCATGGGAGTTGCCTGATAACCGGCTTAAAAATCATTGTCCTATTGCGGCGTGGCCCAAGCCTTTGGAGAAAGGCCCCGGCCCCAAACTGCCTGCTTATTCCCTTCCCAGCAATTCGCGAAGCCTCCGGCAGGCGCGGAAAAGGTGGCGCTTGATGGTTCCCTCGCTCGTTCCCATGACCTCGGCAACCTCGCGGATGCTCAGGTCATGATAATGGCGCAGAACAAAGCACTTGCGCTGGCGCGCGGAAAGAAAAACGAGGGCCTGCTGAATCCTCCTGCGGATTTCGGATCGTTCGAGGGCATCGGCCGCCGTGTAGTAGGTGACTCCGCCCCATTCTTGCGGCTCCTGTGCCTCGTCGTTTTCCTCGGGCGCGGGAACCTCGACGCGGCCGCGATAATGCTTGGACTGGCGCCGCAGAAAATCCACTCCGGTGTTGAGAACCACTCGATGCGCCCAGGTGGAAAACTTGCATCGCCCTTTCCAGGCTGGCAAGGCGCGGTAGATGCGAAGCAGGGCTTCCTGGCTGACATCCAGGGCGTCGTCGGTGTCCTGAGTCAGTTTCCAGGCCACGGCGTGAATCTGCGGGCCAATCGCCTCCACAATGACCTCGAACCGGTCCTTGTTGCCGGCCAGAACATCGGCCACGGCATCTCGAAGTTCCTGCTCCGAGGCCGAGGCGGCCGGGGGAATAACAGGATGTTCCCCCGCCTCAGGGGAAGCCGGCGTTCGGGGCCGCGCGGCATTCGGTTTGGATGAATCCGCTCCAAACACCGCTATGTTATCCATTGTGACGCATCCACCGCGGCAAAAGTTGACATCGCAGGCGTTTTCCCCTTTTTACGGCTTCCTTTGCGCCGCACTCATAAAGAAAAGCATGGCTGATTTGCGCGCCCATGTCAATCGACCCTTGAATTTGAACGGGTTTCGAGTCTGAATTTTGCTCTTGGAGCGCAACGGAAGGGAAGATGGCGCCTTGGAAGGTGATGAATCGAATGAAAGACATGCAAAAAATCCGCCCCAATTCTCCCAAAAGCCGCAGGCATTTAAGGTGGATATTTCTCCTCGGATGCCTGGGAATCGCGGGCGGAGCATGGCAAGCGCGCGCCCAGCCGGGGAATGCTGCGCAGGATTTGACAGGATCGATCCCCCCCCTTCCGCCTGCTTCAACGCCCCTTGTCACGCCGACGCTGATCGTCCTGCGAACGCCCTCGCTGGAAGACCAGGTTGATATGTTGTTCCGCCAGGCATTTGAAAAAAAAGACGGCGCATCCGAAGAACAATCGCAACAATCAGGGGCGCCGGGCCTTGCTGCCCACCGAACACCGCGTCCAACGCCCGCGCCCCGCGACCCGTCGCAGATTTTTGTGGGCATCGTGAACAACCGTCGCCTGACCAAAGAGGAACTTGACCGCCGCGCGCGCCAAACTCTTGCCGTGGAGGAAATCAAGCCCAGCGATAAGGAATATGAAGACGCTTTCATTCGTGCGCAGGGAATGCTTCTGCGCGATTGGGCGGACCGCTCGCTTCTTGCGGAGGAAGCGCATCGCCGGGGCATTCAACTGGAAAACGCGGAATTCGAGGCCAAGTATCGCGAACTGAAAAATTCCCCGGATCGGGTTCGTGACTTTGACCAGGCCCTGGCGCAATGGAATCTCTCGGAGGAAGACCTTCGGCGCGAGATTTTCGACGCGCTGCTCGGCGCAAAACTGGTGGATGAGGAAACGCGCAAATACAACAACGACGCGCATTTGCGCCGCGCCTACGAACGGGCGCCTCATCTGTTTTACCGTCCGCCGCAAATGCACGTTTTGCATTATACACAGGCGCTCACTGGGCTGGAATCCAAGAAAGAACTCAAGGAAATCCGTTCGCGCGTCGATGCCATTCGCAAGCGAATCGCGCGAGGCGAGGACCCGACGGCGCTCGCCAAGGAGCAGGGAGGCCCGGAAGCCGGCGCGCTTGGAATGGACCTTGGATGGGTATCGCCCTCGATTCTATCGCTGCCCGAGGAAGTGCAAAAGCAACTTCAGAAAATGAAAACCGGGCAGACGAGCGACATAATCATGTCGAAAGACGATGAAGCGATGCCCGAGGGATTTCACGTGCTGCGCGTGGTGGAAGAACGCCCTGCTGTAGGGGCAACGTTCGAATCGGCGCGTCCTGTGCTCGAAGACAAACTGCGCATGTCCATTCGCCTATGGCTTGTAGATCAAATCAAACGTTCCAAGACGCATCGAGTGTTGCTAAACACATCGGGAATTCCGCCCGCATTGGTGGAGCGAGCGGCCAATGCGCCTCAGGACATCCCCTCGCAGATGCCTTCCCCCCAGCCTTTTGTCGATCCGTCCTTGGGGCCGTCGCTTGCTCCGTCTTCCGCGCCGGTGGATTTAGATGAAGACAGGCCCAGAAACAGGGGTAAAAACAAGCGCAAGATACAGAGGCTCCGCGATCTATCCACCCCATAGCCGCCCCCTCGCCATGTCCGCCAGAACCACAAAAGCCGCAAGGACCGCGAAAGCCGCCGAATCCCCGGCAATTCGGCTGCCCCGCCCGAATGCGCCCCGGCCGGCGCGCCAGGCCGTGCGTGTGCGCGTCGGGGCCGATCCTCTGATTGTTCGCCGATGGGGCGGATGGTTTTTTGTGCTGGCGGGCCTGGCCGCGGGAGGATGTGCTGTTGTTTTGGCTTTGACGCTGGTGCAACTGGATATTTTGCCGTCGTCCTATCCGGTGCTGCTGGTATGTTTTTTCGCGCCGCTCATCCCTTGCGCACTGACGATTCAAACGGCAGCTTTTGATAACGCGGAATTGCTGGTCACGATTACGTATTGGATGATTGCGCCTGTGCGCCGCGAGCGCATTCCCTATGCGGCCATTCGCGGCATCGGAACTGACTACCGGACAATTCACATGACGGCCGGACCGCCGGATTTCCGGTTCGATTTGTATTTGTGCATGAAATGCCGGCGGAATTACCTGCTTTCCAGCCACTACACCGAATCCGACTATCGTTCCGCCGTGGACCGCATCCGCCACCACATCAGCTTCCCGATTTTGCGTTTTGAATAGCCAGCAGGCAGATAGCCTTTCCCGCTAAAACGCGAAGGCTACGAAGAAGCCGGTTCATTATCTCCCCCCAAAAACTGGAAGATGCGCCCAAGCTGAGCAGGAACTGCTCAATGTGCTCTTGGCATGGGCATTTTGCCCATGATTCCGGTGGCTTGGGCGTCTCGCCCAAGATTTTTCCTGCACCTTGAACTGTTCGTGCCAGGCTGAGTCTATTGGGCGCATCTGGCCACTGCTACACCCAGCAAGATGTTTGTAGTTCAAACTTTGGTTTGCTTGCTGATTAACGGCACGCTGAAGCGTGAACTGCGAACTTTCTGCAACAGTGTCAAGATGCGCCCGAGGGGCGCATCTCACTTTTTTGCAAAGAATCCCGCGGTGGCCTGGAAGAGGCCAAAGAGGGTAGCCTGGGGTGGAGCGAAGCGGAACCCCAGGTTGGGG
>CAYUNT010000284.1:0-4400 GCA_964446285.1 uncultured Candidatus Sumerlaeota bacterium
TTCCGCCAACTCAAGAATATCCTCCTTGAAGGGACATGAGTCGGCGTCCACAATGACTTTTCGAGTGGGAGAAGCTGGGGATGGCGGCTCCGATTCATTCACGGCTCGAGACTCCGAATTTGTTGTCATGATCGATCAATCCCGCCGCTTGATGAACACGCTGGTCAACGGAGCGGATCGCGCCCAGCGCCGCACGCGCGTCGAGTCCTATCCGCTGGCCATTCACATCGAAGTCAACGACTTTTGCAATCTGCACTGTCCGTATTGCCCGCGCGAAAATCCTGCAATTCCTAAAAACACGGCAAACATCCCCGTCGAGGCGATTCGCCGCCTTGCGCCCTGGATGCGTTTTGCGAATTACGTCGGGCTGGCGGGCAACGGCGAGCCGTTTATTCATCCGCAGATCATGGAAATCCTCCGTCTCGTGAAATCCACGGGGGTTACGCCGAGCATAACCACGAACGGAACACGGCTGCGCCCGGCCGTCATCGAGGAATTGCCCGGACTCGGAGCGATGATTCTTACCATCTCTGTCGATGGCGGAAAAAAAGAGACCTTCGAACGATGGCGGCGCGGCGCGAATTTCGACCAGGTTCGCGATAGCCTTCTGGCGCTGCGCCGATCGCGCGAGCGCCGCAATACGCCGTTTCCCGTTGTCAATTTCCAGGTTTGCCTCATGAAGGAAAACCTCGAAGAGACTGAGGAAATCGTCAACCTGGCGGCGGAGGCGGGGGCGGCGGTAGTGGCATTTCAGACCATGTTTCCTTATGTGAAATCGCTCGAACATTTGCGCGTTACCGACCTGAAAGCGCTCAATGCCGCCGTGGATCGCGCGCGCCGCCGGGCCGCGCCGCTTGGCATTCGCATCGATTACGTGCCCATGTCGCTCGACCTGGAATACCGGGAAGGCACGGCCGAGGAAAACCGCGTCGGCACAATGGAAAAATTGGAAAGCCTTCACGTCCAGGGCAAGCGTTCCGAGGACGACGACGGGGCGCTGCGTATTGTCTCCAGGCCGCCAAAGGGACAGGCGGCCACTCCGTTCACCTGCCGGAATCTGTGGACGACGCTGCACGTGACCATCCGCGGCGATGTGCGATTTTGCTGCTTTTGGACGGGCCAGGTCGTGGGAAATATCCTGACCGATCCGCTCGAGAGTCTGTGGAACAGCGCGCGCTGGGAAGAAGTTCGCGGCGCGCTCGCCAGCGGATGCAAACCGGAATGCTGCCAGGGTTGCCATGTGCTCGAACGCCATGCGCCGCAAGACATCTGGCGCGAAACCCACTCGCACCTCGCCAATTTGATGTCGCTGAGCAAAGACTGAATCCGCCCCATTCGCGTTGAGCCAGGGCCGGGCGCGGGACACTTCGCCGATTCCGCCTATTTCTTTTTTGGAATATACACCCAATACGACCAGCGCGGGCCGTGGCGAATCCAGTGATGCTCGATGTAGGCATCCTGGATAGCGCGGCGCATTTCGGGCGTCCATGCCCAGAAATACTGGCTCTCATTGAATATATCCTGGGTAGTCACGATGGCGGCAAAGCGTCCCGCCCGCAAATCGGCTGCAAAACGATCCTGCCGCCAAAGATTTTGCTCCGCCAACATGCTGAGAATAAACGGCTGAAACAAAACCGGGCTGCCGGCCCGAATGGCGAAAATCGGCTCGTCAGAAAGGATTTCACCTTTGCAGCCTCGCAGCGCCTCGTCCACTTCCGTGCCTGCAAGGCGTTCGCGCGCGCCCGGCGGGCGTTCGCTGAACAAAATGCCGGCATGGGCCAGCCGCCCCAGGTTGACCGCATGAAGCGACACGCAAAAGAAAATCAGAAGTCCCAGAACGCCGGCAAGCGGAGCGGGAGTATCAGGCGAGAGAACGTGGCGTTCCGCGCGGCCGATCTGAGCCGCCACAAACGCCGCTGCCGCCAGATGAAATTCGAGAACATAATTGGCCGCTGCGCCTTCTTTCCCGATGAGTAAGAATGAGCCAAAGGCAAATAGCAGGTAAAAAATCTCAAGCGGGACGGGCGAAAACGGCTTCTCTGTTGCCTGATGGAGCGGTTCTGAAGCATCGCGCTCGTTAACGGCGGCATTCATTTCTTCTGGCATTGATTCAGATGTCCCTGCTGGCAGGTCTTCTCGGGAATCCTCGCGCCAGCGAATAAGTTGATGGATAAACAAGAGGATCACAGGCACAAGAACAAGGAAGACGATCAGAAACCGCTGAAAAGTCCACAAGTGCCGCGCCCATTGCGACGTTTGCTTCCAGAAATACGGGTTGGCATTATAGATGACCAGATGATCGAAGGCGCGCCCGCCCGTAAGCAAAAACAGCAACACATACGCGCCTCCGCAATAAGCGGCCAGGCGTAAAAGCAGCGCGCGAAATGGTTCCCATCGCCGTTGCGCCGCCAGAGTGGCCAAAGCGGCGGCCGGCGCGGCGAGCATTGTCTGGCGCGTGAAAAGCGCCAGCGCGAAAAGAACCGCCGTCCCGCGCGCGCCGCCTCGTTCCGGGTTTGCGGCAAAGCGCATCAATCCCCACCAAGTGAGCGCCAGCGCCAGCAAATCGACGCGGGCGTAAGCGATCCATTGGTTGAAATCCCACGTGGCGGCAAATAGCGCAGGCGCGAGGGCGGCCAAATACGCTCGCCGCGTTCCGCGCCATGCATACGCGCCCAGCCCCGCCAGAATTGCCAGCGCCGCGGCCAGATTAATCGCGCGCCCCGCAGCCAGCGATGGGCCGAAAATCTTGACAGCGCACGCATACACAAGCGGATACAATGGCGGATAATTCCCGACAATATATGGATAATCCGCCAGCGATGGATAAATCCCCTGTCCATGCGAAAGGAGAATCGCCTGATTGAGCAAGTAGCCTTCTTCGCGATCCACCTGATACGGAAATCCAAGCGCGGCTCCGGCGCGCACAAAAGGAAAACAAGCCAGCCCAACAAGAAGCACTGTGGCGGGCCATAAAAACGCATGAAGCGGGAGCAGGCGGGCGGCAGGCATGGAGATGGCAATGACTATGCGGATTCGCGGCGCAAGCGGCCGTCGGCAAGGCGAAGAATTCGATCGGCGCGCCGCGCAATCGTGGGATCGTGCGTCACGATCAGAAAAGAACGTCCCGCCCCCACAGTCTGGCGCCAGATCAGATCAATAACCGTGTGCGCCGTTTCCTGGTCGAGATCGCCCGTAGGCTCGTCGGCCAAAACCAGATCAGGATTGTTCATCAGAGCGCGCGCCAAAGCCACCCGCTGCTGTTCGCCTCCCGAAAGACGCGCGGGACGGTGCGTCAAGCGGTCGCTTAGTCCGACGGCGTCGAGAAGCTCATGCGCGCGTGCCATCATCGCGCCAAAGGGAGCCTTGGCAATCAGGCCCGGAATCAACACGTTTTCGAGCGCGGAGAATTCGGGGAGCAAATGATGGAATTGATAAATAAATCCCACGCGTTTCGCGCGGAGTTCGGCCAGGGCGCTGTCGCTCAGGCGCGAATACGCCACGCCTTCCATTTCGATTTCGCCCGCGGTGGGCCGGTCGAGCGCGCCAAGGATATGCAGCAGTGTGGATTTTCCCGCTCCCGAAGCGCCCACCACCGCTACAGCCTCTCCGCGGTGCAACGCCAAGTCCGCCCCGCGCAAAACTTCGAGCACCCGGTCTCCATCGAGGAATTTTTTGGCAACCCCGCGCGCCTGCAGAAGAAGAGGACGGCCCGAGTTTCCGGCGTCTGCATCGCGCCGGGCGGAAGCACTGGAGGTTGTTGATGCGCTTGTCATTCCATTTCTCTTATTTGATGGGTGTTGCGATATTCTGACACGTTCTCGCAGTGGGTTTCTCTCACAAAAGCACAACGGCGCGAAGGTGATTGTTCTAGTCCGCGCAGTGTTATCTCGAACGGCTCCTCACCAGGTCGTAGTAGGCAAGGACTTCATCCAGGCGGTGTCGGGCCAGGATTTTTTCCGGATGGCCGTCTGCCTGGCTGACGCGGTGCAGGACGTCGAGCGCGGATTCGATATGCTGGCTAAACCGCGCGAAGTCAAATGCCCCGCGTTCGGGGTCTTGAATGCGTTCGATGTGGCGAGCGGCGTCGAGATGGAATTGCGCCAGCCGCAAGGCATGTGCAAGCGCGCGGCGGCTTTCCGCATGATCGCGCGCCAGGGCCTCAAATGCTTCGCGCGCCCGCGCGGGTCCGTTTTCGAGCGTGTCCTGCGCCGCATCAAGGAATTCCGCGCGGATGATCTCCGCGTTTTCCTGTTCGATTCGCGCCAGTGTTTCCCAGCGCGTGGCGCGCCAGCGCTCGGCAAGCAGGCGGAATTCAAGCGCGCGGCGCTCGAATCGCGCGAGGATTTTCTCGGGAGACCCTTCGGCTTGCTCCAGCCCCTGCGAGGAGGCCGCATCCGCCC
>CAYUNT010000285.1:0-4380 GCA_964446285.1 uncultured Candidatus Sumerlaeota bacterium
GTCAACGGAACCAACACACCAATTGGCTGACATTTCCTTGGTTATTGCGCCCCGCCGGGGCTTGATTTTTGGTGGAGGCTCCTATCCCCAGCCCGTTGGGCTGGGCTAAGGGATTTCAGCCCTTCAGGCCTTGTGCACAGGCTCACGAGTTGCTGAACTGCAAAGCCCTATGCATCCCCCTAAAAACCCGTGAGAGGCATTTACGGAATTGTCCTGGCTCCAACGGAAGGCCGCCATGAATCTGATGGGGTGAAGACAGCGTGCCCCCGTGAGGATTGACTATTAGCGCGAGGGTGGATAAAGTATTGGCTTGCCGGGAAGGGGTGAAGGCGGGCATTCATCCGCGGGCGCGCGCGATGCGTCGTCGTCGGCGGCGGCGTCATAGGCGCGAGTGCGGAGCCTCGCGATCCCAAGTGTTCATCCGCGGGCGCGCGCGATGCGTCGTCGTCGGCGGTGCGGCGTCATAGGCGCGAGCGCGGAGCCTCGCGATCCCAAGTGTTCATCCGCGGGCGCGAAAGTGGGCGCGGCAAAAACGCGCTGAAGGGCACCAGAACCGTCGCCTCCTTATATATGTGGCTCCGGCCTGTCTCCGGCCTATCTCTGTTACGGCATTTTTGATTCCATGCCTCCAAAGAAAAAAATCCTGCTGATCGTCCCGCCAACGGGAAGATTTATACGCGAAGACCGCTGCCAGACACCGATAGACAAACTCAAAACGGTGTCGCTGCGTCCGCCGATTGACCTCCTATACACGGCAGGCGCCTACGAATCCGTGGGGTGCGATTGCCGCCTCTTCGACTATCCGGCGGAAAACCTCGGCTGGGATCATCTGGAGCGGCAACTGTCCGAGTGGCGGCCCGATCATCTTGTAATGAGCATCACTACGCCGTCGCTGGAGGGCGATCTTGCCGCCGCGAATCTGGCGAAAAAGGTCAGCCCGAAAACCCTGACCATCGCCAAGGGTGCGCACTTCAATACGCTCGATTTGGATACGTTACGGTCCTGCGCCTCGCTCGATGTGGCCATGCGCGGCGAATATGAATTGACGGCAATGGACCTCGGGCGCGGCCTGCCGCTGGCGGAAATCGCTGGCATCACTTGGCGAACTCCCGCGGGCGAGGCGCAGCGCAACCCGGCGCGTCCGCTCGCCGCCGACCTCGACGAACTGCCTTTCCCGGCGAGGCATCTTGCGAAAAACCGCCTCTATACGCGCCCGGACACGGGAGAACCGCAAACGACGCTCGTCACAAACCGGGGTTGTCCGCATTCGTGCACATACTGCCTGTCGCGGCAGGTCTCGGGAAGCCGCAACCGCTACCGGTCGGTCGAAAATGTGATGGCCGAAATCCGCGAATGCGTCGGGCGCCACGGCGTCCGGAATTTCCTGTTCCGGTCGGATTTATTCACGCAAAACCGCAAGTGGGTAATCGAGTTGTGCCAGGCGATCATCGACTCGGGTCTGAAAATTCAGTGGGCGTCGAATTCGCGCGTGGACACGATTAATGAAGAGGTTCTAGGGTGGATGAAGAAGGCCGGATGCTGGGTGATCGCTTATGGGGTCGAAAGCGGAAGCCAGGAGACGCTCGACCGCATCCACAAAAAGGCCACAGTGCAGCAGGCGGTGGACGCGATCGCGCTCACCCGCCGCATGGGCATTCGATCTTCCGCGTATCTGCTTTTTGGATTGCCGTGGGACAGCGACGAAACCTTGCGCGAGCAGATGGAATTCGCCTGCCGTCTCGATCCGGATTTCTTTGAGGTGTTTTTCATCTATCCATTCCCCGGGACGGAAATGTATGAGGAATCGGTAGCGGCGGGGCTGCTCGCGCCCGGCGAAATTCCGCGCGATGCCTACGGCGTGCCGGCCATGCCGACGCTCCACTTGACGCGCGAGCAACTGATCGCGTGGCGCAAGCGGGCGCTCAGGCGGTTTTACATGCGGCCCGCTTACATCCTGCGGACGCTGCGCGGCGCGGGAAGCATGCACGCCATTGGCAACTACATCCGCCTCGGATGGGACCAGATGCGCGACTTGATTTCAACGCAGGCATAAATGAATCGTCTGCGGCAAATACCTTATAGCAAAAGAGGATCGCTTCCATGACCGACCGCCCTGTGCGCGTGCGTTTTGCCCCAAGTCCGACGGGATTTCTCCATGTCGGCGGGGCGCGCACCGCGTTGTTCAACTATCTTTTCGCCCGGCATTACCACGGAACCTTTATACTCCGCATCGAGGACACCGACCTCGAACGCTCGACGGAAGAATCAACGCGGCAGATTCTGGAATCGCTCGAATGGCTCGGTCTGAATTGGGACGAAGGCCCCATTTCGCAGCGTTCGCGCGTCGGCCGCCACCAGGAAGTGGCGCGCCAGCTGATCGAGGCGGGCAAGGCTTACCGCGATTTCACGCCCGAGGCGGACGTCGAAGCGCGGCGCCAGGCCGCCTCCAAAGCCAAGGAAAACTTTGTGTATCGCGGAAGCGACCGCTCGCTATCCCCCGCCGAATCCGAAGCGCGCGCCAAGGCGGGCGAAACCTTCTGCGTGCGATTCGCCGTTCCGGAAGGCACACAAACTATCGTCGAGGACGGGCTGGCGGGGCCGGTGGTGTTTGACCACAGCGTGCTGGGCGACTTTGTGATTTTGCGGCCCGACGGCAGTCCGATTTACAATTTCGCCTGTGCCGTGGACGACGTGGATATGCAGATCACACATGTGATTCGCGGCGCGGATCACCTCTCAAACACCCCGCGGCAATTGATGATTATCCGCGCGATCGGCGCCGAGCCGCCCAAATACACGCATGTGCCGCTCATCATGAAAAACGGCAAGAAAATGAGCAAACGCGACGGCGATGCCGATCCGCTGTTCCCTGTTTCGGTTCATGCGCGTCGCGACTTGGGCTATCTGCGGGAAGCCAGCGTGAATTTCTTAGCGTTACTCGGCTGGTCCTTCGACGGCGAGCGCGAGATTTTCTCGATAGAAGAAGCCATTGCGAAGTTTGATGGCACGGGCCTGAACGCCGCCGCCGCCAATTTCGACGAGGACAAGTTCACTTGGATGAACGCGCACTATATCCGCAGCCTTCCCAAACGCGAAATCGTTGATCGCGCAAGGGAATTCCTGCGCCGCGCGGGATACGATGTCGATGCGCGCGACCCGGCCTGGCTCGAGGGGATTATCGGCCTGCGGATCGAACGGGCGAAATACCTGCGGGATTTCGCGGAAAATCTCGGATATTTCTTCCATCCGCCCGCCGAGTATGAACCCAAAGGTGTTAAGAAATTCTTTTTACAAAAAGGAATATCAGAACTTCTGCAAATGGTCGCCACCCGCATCGAACGCGCTGAGCCGTTTTCCATTCAAGCGCTCGAAGAGCCGATGCGCGCGGCCTGCGAGGAATCTGGCATGGAATTTGGCGCTCTGGCCCAGCCAGTGCGCCTGGCGCTGACAGGAACCACCGCGACGCCCGGCCTGTTCGAAGTGATGTTCTACATCGGCCGCGAGGAATGCGCCCGGCGGCTGCGAACAGCGGCGCAAGCCATCGCGGAAGGCCGATTTGGCGCGCCCGCGTCGTGATTGCGTCCCAAACTCTTCCGGGGAGCATTTTCATCACGTTCTCCGCCAAGGCATTTGGCGAGCCAGGCGTTCGCTCAGTCGCCCCTTTCGCCTTGTTGCTATTGGCTTTGCGAGACGTTTTCCCCGGCAAGTTCATTAAGAAATCAGAAAGATTCTGTTACTACTCGGTGCACACTCCTTTTCCTGATTTTCCATCAGGAAATGCGCCACGTCGAATCGCGAAGGTTAAAATAGGCATCGCAAATCAATGAAAACACAAGAGATAGGTCCACACACTTCAAATAATTTTCAGGCACAGAAAAGCCTTGAAGAACGAGGGCAAAGACGCCTATTAGAGAACTCCCTTGGGCGCTTTGTGTTGTTTGATGCGCACGCAGTTCTAAGATAGATCGAATAGAAGATACCATAGGATAAGTCATCATGCTCCACACGAACGCAGTAGTGTGGGAACAGACTCTTGCGCTCTTGCGCACGGCCATCGACGAGCAAAATTTCGCCATCTGGCTTGAACCGGCGAAGTTTGAATCGTTTAATGAAGATGATGGACAGCTTCATTTGTCCGTGCCGAGCGACTTTTCGCGGGCCTGGCTGAACAAGAAATTCCGCCACCGGATCGAAGAAGCCGCTTCGCAGGTGCTCCAGTGCGCCGTGCAGGTGCATTTTCACGTTCGCGACGGGAAAATGGAACTGCCTGACCTTTCGACCGGTTCGCAACCGCTTCCGCAAAACGATTGTGCCTCTACGACCGACTACAGCGCCGCATCGGAGCCAGGCGCCGCCTCCAATCCGCTTTCTCCCCCTCCC
>CAYUNT010000286.1:0-4352 GCA_964446285.1 uncultured Candidatus Sumerlaeota bacterium
CTTCTGTGACCGCCGGGCCGCCTGGGATCGCCAGGCTCCGCACTGGCTCTTCTTCTGTGACCGCCGGGCCGCCTGGGATCGCCAGGCTCCGCACTGGCTCTTCTTCGGCCTCTGCACACGCGCGCGCCGCCGCCGCACCCCGCTCCGCTTCGAGCCGGCGTTCCATTGCCCGCTCGAAATGGCTGTCGGGGCGATTGCCCGAATTGCCGCGTTGTTGCTTGCCCATGTCCATTTTTCCCGGTTGACAGAACGCGCCCTCCGCGTTCACGAGCTGCTGAAAAGGCCGTTCGTGCGCACGCGCCTCGTGCGCTGCGCGTCTGGCCCCCATACGGTGACTTGTATCACGCACACGTCCCAGTCCAATTAATGGAGGCTTTCATATCCTTTCCTTTTATCATTCGGCCCGGATTTCAATCCGGGCACAATCGGCAGCCAAGTTGTTTTTCAACTGTTTCAACAGTTTTTATTTCTTATACCAGTGGAAAAACCGTTGAAACGGTTTCAAGATATACCGCCGATTGAACCCCGCGATGAATCGCGGGGCGAATGATAAATGTTCAGCAGACACGGCGTTGCGTCCACCACCAAACAGGATATTTGCCTATGAGCGCCCCCCCGCCCCCCAAAAAGGTCGCCTTCTTCCACGCGATAGTCAAAGGCCGTGTGCAGGGCGTTGGGTTCCGCTACTGGACCGAAGACGCCGCGGCCGAACATGGCGTGAATGGATGGGTTCGCAACGTGCATGGCGGCGAGGTCGAGGTGGAGGCGGAAGGGCCGCGCGAGAAACTCGATGAGTTTCTGCGCGCGCTGCATCGCGGACCGATTCTTGCGCACGTGCGCGAGATCGACGTCGAATGGGGCGAACGCGAGCCGCTATATAAAGAATTTCAGATTACATTTTAGCGCGCCCGAATTTCTGAATTCCCTCGATCGGATTTATATGCAGATAAAAAACCACGGCCTCCTGGGGGTTCAGGAGGCCGCGGAGTGTTGAAGGCTAATGATTTCTGGACGAAGGAGTATCAGGAGGAGGGCGGAAGCGGAAGTTCATATCCGGCCGAGCCGGAACATGCCGCTATCCTAATCCGAAAAGGCTCCGCCTTAGGGGCAGGCGGTCCAGATGCACTTTTCGTTGATAGGTTCGCCGCCGAAAGCAGCCGTGCGGAAAATGTCGCCGACGCTAATGCTGCCATTCGTGGCGTCGTAGTTGGGGTTCACGCCACCACTATATGAGCTGTAATCTGAATAGCCGCCCTCTACGCTATTGAACACATACTTGTCCGGACCGGCGGAATAAAGCCGCCAGTTGCCGTAGGTGGACATAATCCACAAGGCTGTGGTTGTGCCGTTTTTATACCGAATAAACCAGTTGGTATATCCATAGCGAAAACGGCCCTTGAGAGCCGTACTGGCACGCAAGTCTGCGCGCTCCAGGCGGAATGGATCGGCAAGCGAATCCACGGAGGAGATATAGGCAATCGGCGTGGAAAGTTCATTGCCAATACAGAGGTTGACGCTGGTATCCCCTTTTGTTGGACGGGGAACATTATCGCTTGGATACTGGTTGGTATCAACGAAATAAGCCTCCATGGCGGTGGCGAGCGTTCGCATATCGTTTTTCGCGCGCGAAACTTTTGACCGCACTTGGGCTTCGAGGAAGTTGGGGATCGCGATGGCGGCCAGGATGGCGATAATCGCCACAACGATCAGCAGTTCGATGAGAGTAAACGCACGGATCAACTTCTTCAGAGACATACTGCACCTCTTCAAGTTCTAGACATCGACCGGGTTCGCATATAGACGCGAGAGCCCCAGAGTGTCTGTAGGATTTTGGCGGTAATTCCGCAGAGTTTCGCGCGATTAGTTGACAGTGTAGTTAGCGGCATACTTATTGTATCCCTTAACATCGCCCTGCTTCTGGCTGCGCATGACCTCGCCGGGCGAACGCGTGCCATTGGTTGGATCATAAGGGAGCCATAACCAGTCGGTTTCGTTATTGCCATCCGCAAAGCCGACCGGCAGATTCAACTTGCCCCAAGGGCCTTTCGACACAAGAAGCCATGAGCCATGCGCTTCGCGGCCCGTGACCATCCCGATAGCATTGTAATCCATACTCCAAAGTCCCAAGCCACCTTGTGCCTTTGAGCACATCCACTTTTCGCCCAAAGCGCGATAACGGAAGCGGCGGCGCACTTCGTTGTTGTCGCCAGATTCCACCTTGTCGCCGAAAGCATCGCGCAGGCGGGCGGCATCGGTCATATACGCGATTGGCGTCGTTACTCCCTTGTGCAGGTAATACGGGAACAAAACGTCTTCTGCATAGTCGAATGGGAAGTGGTTGTTATCCACCATGTAGGCCTCGATTGCCGTAGCAACCGAACGCATGTCGGCCTTTACGCGGCTTGTCTTGGAGCGGGTCTGCGCCTCCAGGAAGTTGGGGATCGCGATGGCCGCCAAAATGGCGATGATTGCCACTACGATCAGAAGCTCGATGAGTGTGAAACCTTTGAGAGAATCTTTCTTTTTCATGCCAAAATACCTCCTGTATCAGGCATTAAGATGATAATTTATTGGCTCTTTTTGCCTGGCGAGGCAACCAAAAAGTCGCGAGATGCGTCTATGTAAGTTTAAGCTTTGAAACCAGAGGGAGGCGAAAGCGGCTGGATAGAGGGAGGAAAGGCGCGGATTGTGAGTTGGGAAGAAGGAATTTCGGCGAGACAGGCGTGGCACAGGGGGCAAGGCGGAGGAAAAGAAAGCAAAAAAGACATCCCCCGGCCCAAGCCAGATGGATTGAGAAACTCCCTGCAAAGCCGCGAATATTGCCCTCTACCCGGTGACAATCTCCCCCCAATCCCTTTTGTAGGTCCAGGGGAAATTTCCGGCATGGCTATTCTGAGACTAAATGGCTTCCAGGTGAAAAGTATTTTAGAGCCGCGTGGGATTGGGGGCGTCGCCATAGACCTTTTTCGGATCGAAGACCTTCTGTTTTTCTGTGAACACGAGCCGCAGCGGCACGCTTGCATCCCCAGGTTTTTCAAGGGCTTGGCGGGCCTCGGCGCCGACAGGCACGCGACGGTAAAAGCATGACCGATACCCGACGTGGCAGCTGGCGCCGCCAACGACGTCCACTCGCAGCCAGATGGTGTCCTGGTCGTCGTCGATGAGCAGCTCGCGGACCTTTTGAACCAGGCCGCTGGTTGCGCCTTTGTGCCAGAGGCATTTGCGGCTGCGGCTCCAATAGACCGCCTCGCCCAGTTCGATGGTTTTCGCCAGCGCCTCGGCGTTCATGTAGGCGTGCATCAGCAACTCGCCGGAAGTGGCGTCGGTTGTGACAACAGGGACGAGGCCGTCCGCGTCGAATTTCGGGGCGAGTTCGTCGCCTTCTTCGACCTGCTCGACGGAGCGTCGCTGGGCAAAAAGCGTTTTGGGGTCCATGGGGCTATATCTCTGTGAAGAGGAATGACCACAAAGACACGAAAACACAAAGGCACAAAGTCATATACAACAACTTTGTGTCTTTGTGTCTTTGTGGTAAAATTGACTTCCGCCAGCGGGGTCTCAAGAAACCGGCGGCTGAGATGCAGGGGCTGCGTCTGGCGCGGCGGGTTCGGCCGCAACCACGGGACGGACGCTTTCCAGGGCGGCTTTTCGCTCGGAAATGCGCGCTTTCTTTCCGCGGAGCGAACGCAGGTAATACAGCTTCGCCCGGCGGACTTTTCCGCGGCGGATCAGTTCGATGCCTTCGATGGCCGGGGCGTGAAGCGGGAAGATGCGCTCCATGCCGACGCCGAACGATACGCGGCGGACGGTGAACGTCTCGCGAACGCCATCGCCCTTGCGCCGGATCACGACGCCTTCAAAATCCTGGACGCGTTCCTTGTCGCCCTCGCGAATGCGGACCGACACGCGAATCGTGTCGCCAGGGCGGAACTCGGGAATGTCCTTCTTCAACTGGGCTTTTTCGAATTGCGAAATAAGCGGATGCATGGGTCTGGACTCCAGCGCGAGAGGCCTCTGGCGGCCCGTGCGATAGAAATCGGAGGGGGCCGGGAGGCGTCGGAACTCAGGGACGGGGCGCGCCGCACACGGGCGCAATGCCGTCCGGTTCTTGATGGGGCCGGGAGGCCGCTCGCCGCCAGGCCGCTACAGCCCGGTCCGCGCGAATTTAAGCCTCTTGGAGGGGGGGCCGAAACCTTGCCCTCCTTGGCACAAGCGGTTTATATCCACGATCCGAGTGGCGGGTTTCAACCAGAATCTCGGGCGGGGCGAATTTTTAAGCCTGCCCTGGCGCTTTTTACCGCGAACAAAGCGAAAGCAACGAAAATAGCCCGGAATTAGAACATCACCTTGCA
>CAYUNT010000287.1:0-4318 GCA_964446285.1 uncultured Candidatus Sumerlaeota bacterium
TCGCGAAAACCGTGACAGGCGATTGGGAACAGAATCAAAGGAAAATGGTATAAGAACCTCTCCGAAAACCTCTGGTGGCTTGGACGTCCCGTCCAAGATTCTTTGGAGGGTTTTCGTAAAGATTCTAGTCCCGGCGGAGCGTCTCGCGAACCTTGGCGGCTAGGGCTTTGATGGAAAACGGCTTTTGAATGAACTGCACGCCTTCGTCAAGAACTCCATGATGGGCGATGGCATTGGCTGTGTAGCCAGACATGAAGAGCACTCGGAGGCCAGGGCGCTCCGCGGTGAGTTGCGCGGCCAGATCGCGTCCTGTCATTTCCGGCATAACCACGTCCGTGATGAGCAGGTGAATGTCTCCGTCCTTTTCTTTTGCCATGCGAAGGGCTTCCGCGGGCGTGCCTGCCGCCAGCACCGTATAGCCGAGATTGGTGAGCATGAATTTTCCCAATTCCAGAATCGCCAGCTCGTCCTCGACCAGGAGAATAGTTTCTGTGCCGCCTTGTGCCGGCTCACAGATGCCCGTATCGACCCCGGCTGCTGCGTCTTCGCCAGCATATCGAGGGAAGTATATTTTTAAGGTCGTCCCTTTGCCGGGTTCGCTGTAAACGTTTATAAAACCTTGGTTTTGCTTTACGATTCCATATACGGTGGCCAGCCCCAAGCCGGTTCCCTTGCCAATGCCCTTGGTTGTGTAGAAGAGTTCAAAGAGATGATCGAGAACGCCTTTTTCCATCCCGCAGCCTGTGTCGGAAACGGCAAGCAGCACATATTCGCCCGGCAGAAATCCAGCATGGTCCGCGCAATAGGCCTCATCGAAGGAAGCATTGCTCGTTTCGATTGTGATCTTGCCAACGCCGGCGATCGCGTCTCGCGCATTGACGCACAAATTCGCCAAAATCTGGTCCACCTGAGCTGGATCGATCTTGATGGGCCACAGGTCTCCGCCCGGCACCCAAGCCAGGCTGATGTCTTCACCGATCAGCCGTTTGAGCATCTTTAGCATGCCCGCAACAGTGTCGCCAAGGTCCAGCACTCTTGGCGCGATTGTCTGCTTGCGGGCAAAGGCCAGCAGTCGGCGAGTGAGTTCCGCTGAGCGCTCGGCGGCCTTATGCACTTCCATCAGAAATTCATGAGCGGGACTATCGCCCGGAGTTTCCTCCAGCGCCAGCTCTGTGCATCCCAGAATCGTCTGCAGCATGTTATTGAAGTCGTGCGCCACTCCGCCTGCCAGGCGCCCGATTGACTCCATTTTCTGGGCGTGAGCCAGTTGCGCCTGCAGATTTTTTTGTTCCTCTTCCGCCTTCTTGCGCTCTGTGATGTCGATGGAAAGGACAGCGATTCCCTCAGGCACCGGATAGATTTTCAATTCAAAGACTCCCGTGCTCCCATCGGGGAATGCAAATTCATTTTCAAATGATTGCGGAATGCGATGCTCCATGCATTGGCGCATCAGGGCAAAAAGTCTGCTCGTCTCAATGCCGGGCCACACATGCATGAAGACTTTGCCCAGAAGCTCCTCTTTGGGCCGCCGGCCGTGTCTCTCGGCAATGTCGTTCAGGTAGATATACCGCCAGTCGAATCCCAGAATCTGGCAGCCCTCGAGCATGGCATCCAGCGTATGGCGGAATTTCGCCTCGCTTGCCAGAAGCGCCTCTTCCGCTTCCTCGCGCCGGTTTTTTTCCTCGATTGTTTGAAGGGCATAAGAAATATCGCCTGTGACTTCCTCCAGCAGGCGGGTTTCCGATTCGGAAAAGAAAAACGGTTCTGCCGCATAAATAGTGAAAGCGCCTCGTATCTCGCCCCGCACAACAATCGGAAGCGAGATGCAGGAGCGATAGCCCCGTTTCAGCGCTTGCTCGCGCCAGGGAGCCATTCGCGGATCGCTGGCAATGTCGTTGCATATCGAACATTTCCCTTCCCGGAACGCCGTGCCCACCGGGCCGCGCCCCTCGGGGACATCTCGGATGGAAATCGTGGGAATGATTTGCAAATACCCGTCTTCGACACCGCTCCAGGCAACCGGCCTGATCTCCTGCCTGCTCTCTTCGAGCAAGCCAACCCACGCCATTCGGAATTTTCCGTGCTCGATCGCAATGCGGCAGGCGCCTGAGAAAATGGCATCCTGGTCCCAGGTGCGCACAACCAACTGATTGATCTGGCTGATTACGGCATACACACGGTTTGCCCGGCGGATTTCCTCTTCTGCTTTCACGCGATCGGTAATATCGAGGCTCACGCCCCGGTATCCCGCCAAACCTCCACGCTCGTCCAAAATCGGTTCGCCGCTGCTCTCTATAATTATCAGGCGCCCATCGCGCTGATGCAGGTTGGCAAGCACAAGCCCATGAAATGGATTTTTTTCGCTTAAAATCTGGAAAACTGTCTTTTGAAGCGCCTCTTTGTCCGCCGGCGCAAACAAATCATAAAAGTGTTTTTTCCCAACAAGTTCATCGGGCTTGCATCCCAGCAGGCGCTCAATAGCAGGGCTGGAGTAAGTAAAGAGACCATTGGCATCTATTTCCCATATCCATTCCCCTGCGCTCTCGGCCACTCCCCGAAAGCGCTCTTCACTTTCCTGCAACGCCTTTCGCGCCGCACGTTCCTTTGTCTGGTCGCGAAAAACCAGCACAACGCCTGCCAGAGCGCCATGCGCATCGCGTATAGGCGCTCCTGAATCGGCGATGGGGCGTTCTCTGCCGTCTTTGGCGATTAGCAGCGTGTGATTGGCGAGGCCCACAATCTGCCCCTCGCGCATCACCCGCGCGGCTGGATTTTCCATCTCCTCTCTGGTGTCCTCATTGACAATGCGGAAAACCTCCTCCAGCGGCCTGCCTTTTGCTTCGTCTTCACGCCAGCCCGTGAGCGATTCCGCCACGGGATTCATCAGCTCCACACGCCCCTGGGCATCTGTGGCGATTACGCCATCCCCGATGCTTCTTATTGTGATACCGTATCGTTCCTCGATGGCCCGCCTTGCCGCCTCCGAACGGTAAAGCGCGCGATAGTGAGCCTTCTCACTGCGCTGCCAGAAAAAAAGTCCTCCCGCGGCGACCAAGCCAGCCAGACCCGAGATCGCAAGAATCAAAAGAATAGAGCGGAATCTCCATACGGCAAGGGCCTCGGATTTATCCACCTTGGCCACCATCAGCCAGGGTGAATTGGGGATAGCCTCCAGGGCGGCAAGCACCTTTACGCCGCGATAATCTATCCCTTCCACGATGCCCCGCTTGCCCATTGCCGCCATGACGGCGGGAAGGTCTTTTTGGGTCATGGGAATGCGAAACTTCAGCGCTGTGCCTTTTTGGTGCCGCAACTCGTTTAGATAAAGCACATGATCGTCGTTGCGCTTTATAATAAGGGTTTCCGCGGTCTTGCTTATCGTAGGCCAGGATTGTATCAGAGGGTAAAGAAATTTGCTGGCATCATTCACAAAAATAACTGCGCCGATTGGCTTGCTATCCGGTTCAGCATTAGGCAGGAGCGGCGCCACCACAGAAATATGAGGCTGGTGATCGACATTGCAGACATGCAAATCTGTTAGGACGGGCTGGCGTTCGCGATATGCGGAGGCAAGCGTGCTGAGCGTATCGCTCGTTAAATCCTCTTCGCCCTTCCGAAGGCTCAAACGAACTTTGCCCTCAGCGTCCACGAGCAAAGCATTAAAATACGAATAGTGAACTTGGCGAATATATAGACGCAGCCGAATGGATTCGTAGTCTTTTTCCTGAGGATTGACCAGCCAGCGCGCAACTTCCTCGACAAAGAACGTATTCATCGAAATCTCTTTGCCTTCCGCTAGTTGATCGTCGCGCCAGTCGGCTATCTGCTTAACCTTCAGATTTGCCACTACCTGCAATTCCTGCTCGGCGCCCAGGCGCATCTGTTTTTCCTGGGTCCGGTAAAACCACGCGCCCCCGGCAAGCAGGAGCAAAACCATCAGGACCAAAACCGTTTTCATCCACCAGGGAAACGGATTCATCTCTGGCCTCCCTTGCGCGAGCGTTGCGTTCACGCATTGCCGGCGAATCCTGCCTTCGCCGTTGCGGCGGTGATGCAGCCGCTGCCTTTGCCTGGGTAAAACAACTATCATAGCCTGCTCGGTCAAAGCAGAGGGCAGGCGATTATTGACGGCTTAATGCAGTCTCCAAGATGGTTTGTAAAGGAAATACGTTCCAGCCGCGCCAGGTTTTTCAAGCCGGATTCAAGAAGGAATCAGCTGGGCTTGCTGGAGTTATCGAATTGTCAGGTTTATTTAATCCTGACGGAGTGTAGTGAAAATGGTCTGATAATTCTTGTGCGCCAAAGGCGCGAAAAGGAA
>CAYUNT010000288.1:0-4314 GCA_964446285.1 uncultured Candidatus Sumerlaeota bacterium
CCCACAACATCAAACCCACCTACAACCGCTGCAAAAAAATGAGATGCGCCCGGCGAATGGAGCGCAAGCACAGGCGCGCCTTTCTATGGCCTCTCGACGGATGCGGCCCACTACCGATTTGCCTATGCCAGCGCTACAGAAACCGCCGTGGTCCGCTATGCGCCCACATTGCCCGCGGCTGGATTTTATCCGGTATATTGCTGGGCGCTGACGGCGACGAACCGCGCCAGCCAGCTCTATCGTGTGGTCCACAGCGGCGGCGCGTCTGAAATACGCGTGGATCACCGCCGCGTTGGCAACGGCTGGGTCTGGCTGGGAACTTATTACTTCAACGCCGGCGCGTCGGGTTGCGTGGAAATCTCGAATCAATCCGCGGATGGCTCCGTGGTAATCGCCGACGCCATTCGCTTCGGAAACGGCAAGGGCGATGTGAATCAGGGCGGGGGCGTTTCGGGATACCTGCGGGCGGAGGAAGCGGCGCGCTATTGGCTCCAGCGTTCAAACGGCATTTTGTCCAATGGCAATCCGGGCGACTCCAACGTGTATGACTACAGTTCCAGCGACGGAAACGATTCGATCCATGCGCCGCCGCGGGCTGCCGCGTATATGAATCTCAACACGGATTATTTTGGCCAGCTCTACCTGGGATTCCACTCGAACGCGGCGAGCACAACGGCGCGCGGATGCGTGGCACTTATTACGAATTACAACGGCTCGCCGAACAAACAGGCCGAGTTTGCCACACTCCTGGCAAATGAACTCGACCACGACTCATTGATCGAAGACGCCAACTGGGAATACACATGGAGCGACCGCGCTTCGCCCACCTACACATCCGCCTACAGCGAAATTTCGAATGTGAATCTGAACAGTGAAATGACGGGGACGATTGTCGAAGTGGCCTTCCACGACAACGCGCAGGATGCGGCGCTGATGCGCGATCCCAAGGTGCGGGCTGTGTTTGGGCGCGCCTGTTACAAGGCGATCGTTCGATATTTCAATCAGTATGGAGGCGGTCCGCTGGCGATGCTGCCCGAGCCGCCGACTCACGTTCGCGCTGTGAATCTTGGCGCGGGCCGCGTTCAGGTGTCGTGGGAAGCACCGCCATCGGGCGGAGCGGGAGGCGACGCCGCCACAGGATACCGCGTTTATATCTCGGAAAACGGCTATGGGTTCGACGGCGGCACGGATGTGAGCGGCGCGGCGGCGCGAAGTTACACGTTTTCAAATCTGGGCGCGGGCCGGGCGTATTATTTCCGCGTGGCCGCTACGAATGCGGGCGGCGAGTCGTTTCCAACCGAGGTGATGGGCGCGCGCGTTACTCCCCTGGGCGGCGCGCCTGTGCTTGTCGTCAATGGCTTTGACCGCTTTGACCGCAATCTCGATGTCAAGCAATACATTGGCAATAATATCAACGGCACGATAGACCGCATCCGTCCGATCCAGATGAACGCATACAATTATGTGGTGCAGCATGGCGACGCCATCGCGGCGGCGGACATCGATTTCGATTCAACCTCGAATGAAGCAGTGATCCGCGGCGATGTGAACCTCGCAAACTACAAGGCGGTTGTGTGGATTCTCGGCGAGGAATCGACCGCGGACAAAACCCTGGACGCCACCGAACGCGCCAAGGTGCAGACCTTCCTCGAATCGGGCGGGCGGCTGTTTATTTCCGGAACGGACTTGGGATACGAACTCCAGGGCACAAGCGCCGCCACGTCGTTTTTCAACAGCACGCTCAAGGCGAGCTATGTGTCGAATAGCAGCGGCTCGTATCAGGTGGCGGGCGCGGGCGGAAGCATTTTCAATGGAATCACGCTGTCTTTCGCCCCCGGGGAAGCGATGTATAACGCCGAATCCGCCGACGTGCTTGCGGCGGCCGCGGACTCGCAATTGTGCGCGAGTTACACGGGAAGCAGCACGGGCGGCGCGGCTATTTTGTATCAAGGCGGGTTGCCGCCACGCTGGGTTGTTGTGTTTGGATTTCCCTTCGAGGCAATCAACGGCGTGGACACGCGAAACCAGGTAATGAAGGTCATTCTGGATTTCTTCGGATTGTCTCCGGCCCCGCCTTCTCGCGGCGCCTGGCTGTTGCATTGAGCGGCAGGCCGGCGGCGTTCGCCGGGAGTCCCCAATTGAATAACCACAAAGTCACAAACACAGAAAGAAGGAAGAAGGAGATTTCTTGAAGATACGGGCTGGCGCGGGCGCGATTACCGCCGCGCGTAAATTTCCTGGCGCAATACGCCGATGCACGGCAGGTTGCGATAGGTGTCGTTGTAGTCAAGGCCGTATCCGACCACAAATTCGTCCGGGATTTCGAATCCAACATAGCGGAGCGGGATGTTTTCGACGCGGCGCGAGGTTTGTTTGCGAAGCAGGGCGCAAATCTCAATCCCGGCGGGTTTGTGCACCTGGAGCAACTCGATCACCGCGCGAAGCGTCAGCCCCGTATCCAAAATATCCTCTGTGATCAGGACATGGCGGCCTTCGATATCGACATCGAGGTCTTTGGTGATGCGCACCTGTCCGCTCGACTGGGTGGACGCGCCGTAGGAGGCCGCCCCCACCAGGTCGTATGCGTGTTTGAAAAGCAGGCGGCGCGTCAGGTCGGAAAGGAATGGCACGCAGCCCTTGAGCACCCCGACAAGAACCAGGTTTTTATTGCAGTAGTCGTCCGTGATTTCCCAGGCCAGTTCGTCGAGGCGCCGTTCGAGGTCCTCGGGCGAAATCAATACGCGCTCAATATCGGCCATCAGGGGATGGCGCTCGATGGGCTGGGAGAGGACCGGGGGAGGCTTGTGCGCACGCGAAGCAGGGCGCGATTCGGCGGGGTGGTGGCGCTCCGGACTCGTCATGGCGAGGCTCCTTTCCTGATTAGAGGCTCGACCCCCGTATCCATCCCGGGAGCGGCGGCTGCTGTTCCGTCAGTGTTTTTTGGGAATTCACGAAGGTATAAACCTTGCCCGTCCGGCGGTAGAAATACTTCACGCGCCTCTGGCCCGAACCGTCGTTCAGAATCACAATCTGGTCGGGATCGCCCAATTCGCAAGCCGTGCGGATTTCGTCTGTGAGTGGATTTTCCTTGAGGCCCTCGCGTTCGGAAAAAACCACCTCCATTTTGCGTTCCATATAAATCCAGGTCAGTTCGGGGCGGTTTGGCACATTGGCGCCCATTGCCCCAAAGGTCTCGTAATCGATCAATGTCCGGTCGCGGTTATACACAATGCGGAAGTAGTCCGGCTTGCCCCAGGTTTCATAATACGACTTTTCCAGATTGGCCGTGGCGCGGCCTTTTGTTTTGAACGTATCCTCATCGGGCCACCACACGGGCGTTTTGACGATGTTGATCGAGTAATACGGATCCATTTCCTGCGAAACAAGATTCGGCGAAAAGATGGCCTGGATGGACGTGACAACGCAGCCCGGCAACGCCAGCGAAATCGCGGCCAGGGCGACAAGGAATGAAAGCCTGCGCAAAAATGCAAATCGCCGCATGTTGTTTTCCTTTATGAATTCACGCCGCCAGCAAGCAATCCAGGGTGCGCGCGAAAACCAACCACCATCCACCAGCCGCACGCCAGCGCGCGCGCCCAATCAGGAAATCCTATGCTGCTCTCCTTTCGCGCCTGTTGCAAGGCCGGATGCGCGCAACAGGCGAATTCGTTCTGAGCAAAAGGCTTTTCCAGCCGTGGAAACACAAAAGAGATAACCAGCCGGGTTCTTTCCCGAGCCGCGATGCCGCCGATTTAGAAGATAGAATTGAAAATTATGGTCGGGGAGACGGGATTTGAACCCAACACCCCCTGCGCCCAAGGCAGGTGCGCTACCAGGCTGCGCTACTCCCCGACGTTTTGCCGCGGCGCGATTCGGCTCGATGCCTTTGCCCGCCCTGCATTTTCCGCCGTTCGATCTGTGCCCGCGCACTGTGCGCTAGCGCGGAAAACCGCGGGCGCGCACCGCGAATCGCGCCTGTTTGCTTTGCGCCCTTGCGCGAGAACGTCAATGGTTTTCCTGCGCCCCCCCGCAATGCTTTTCGATCTTGCGCGGATTTTTGCTTGCGGCAAAGGGGTGAGGTGAGACATAAACCCCCCCGCTCGCGCAATGCGCGCGCAAAGAGCCACCGTAGCTCAGTCGGTAGAGCACGTGCATGGTAAGCACGGGGTCAGCAGTTCGATTCTGCTCGGTGGCTCCAGGGACTTTCCACTATAAACAAGTTGTTACAGGCCCATTGGCGAAACATGGGACGCATAGGACTTATACCATTTTCCTTTGATTCTGTTCCTAATCGCCTGTCACGGTTTTCGCGAG
>CAYUNT010000289.1:0-4265 GCA_964446285.1 uncultured Candidatus Sumerlaeota bacterium
TCTTTTGCTCCTTCAGAGCAAATTCAGGGAACAGAATTACGGGAAATTGGTATCAGGCGCTCATCTCAGGTGCTGCCAATTGGCCCTGCCAAAGCAGCCGAAGGTTCTTCTATCATTCGCCTCGCGATTCATCGCGAGGATTAAAGGCAAAATTATCCCCAAACCGTTTCAACGGTTTTCAATACACCGCCAGCCAAACCTTTGAAACGGTTTAGAGCGTATGGTTTGTTTGCCAAGCCCGCGATAAATCGCGGGGCGAATGATAGGTGATCAGTGAATTGTATGAAGGAATTGCTGCTTTGAAACTGCCCCGGCCCTCCACCACCCTTTCGACTCTCGCGCTGCTGGTCTCGAATCTTGTGGCGGCGGCCTTCGCATGGCTTGATGGATGGGACTTGGCGGAACTGATGCCGCTCTATTGGTTCCAGAGCGCGGTCATCGGCGCTTTCAATTTTCTGCGGATTTTGTCGTTCCGGCGGTTTGACCCCACAGGGCTGAGGATCAACAGGCAGCCCATCGACGACTCGAAAAATTCCCAGTTTAAGGTGGCCTTCTTTTTTCTCTTCCACTATGGCATGTTTCATTTTGGCTATTATGCATTTATTGCGGAAAAGTTCCCCAATGCCTCGATTCTGCCCGTCGCCGCCGTCATCAGCGCCGCCAGTTTTCTTTTGCATCACTCTCTGGCGTTTTGGCAGCAGCATAAAGCCGATCTGCACAGCCGCCCCGACATTGGGACGGCGATGTTTTTCCCTTACGCGCGCATCCTGCCAATGCACCTGACGCCATTTATCGGCTGAGCGGCCACATCGGGAGAAAAACGCCTGGTGGTTTTCATCGGCCTGCAGCGGAATCCTCCCGAGAATCCTCCCGAAACGGCGCCTTCGAGGTCCGCCCGGCAGGAAAGCCGGCCCATTCCGGCAAGCCAATTGTCGCCCGGCGCGCGAACCGTATGTTATGTCGATCCGAGATACCCCTCCCAAGCGGTTCTCAATCCCGATCTTCCTGCAATACAGGTCCTTGGCATGATCGTGGCGGCCGGATTGCCTCTGGTGCTCCTGGTGGGCGGAATACTTGTCGCCAAATCCAGCGGAGCACCGCGCCAAAGCGGTTGATCCGCGGGGGAAGGACAGGAACTGTTCAAGGTGCCGGAAAAATCTTGGGCGAGACGCCCAAGCCACCGGAATCACGGGCAAGATGCCCAAGGCACCTGAGGCTTTCGGATAGACTCATAATACGTAAAAACACGCAAAAAGATTAACTTTCTGTTACAAATCCATTGACTTAACACCCTGTGTTGCCGGAATTTTTGCCCGTGAGGCGGAAAAAACGGCCATTGGTCCGAACTGGCTGAACAGGCTGATTGTGGAGTCTTTCCCGTTAAAATCGAGCCACAGCGCGGAAAGTTCAAAGAATCATTTCACAAGGAGGTTTTGCATCGGGGCCGCCGGCCAGAAGTTCGATAAGCGCAAGAAGCGCGCGGCCGGATGGGATAGCGCAAAATTGGAACTGCCCAGGCCTCGTTCCGCAACCGGATGACACCGGAAAATCATTTTCTCCGGACCCGCAAGACTGATTTGGCCGCCTTTGGCGGTCACACTGCAAGAAAGGATGACATAATGATGACTCGTCGTATTTCTCTCGCCATCATCGGCCTGATGATGCTCAGTGCGGCCTCCTTCGCCGCCACATTCTCGGCAAATGGAGGCGCTGGCTTTTCCACAATCGGCACAGGCGCAGGCGATGACTACGCCTCGCTGGCTTTGGCTGCCGCGGACTTCAACACGTATGCCGGCGGATGCACGGGCAACTACACATTCTATATTACCAGCGACCTCACCGAACCCGCCAATGTGGCCTTCGCCAACGCAACCAATGGCTATACCGTCACCTTCCGCCCGCAGGGCGCACCGAGAACAATTTATTTCAGCCAAACCGCCGACAATACCGGGGCGTCTGGTCACTGGCTGGTCGGCGTTACCACAACCGCTGCCTATACTTTAGTAAAAACCGACAATTTTGTCATTGACGGTTCGCTAACTGAGGGCGGCACTACCCGTGACCTGACAATTACCCATAGCGCATCCGCCAGCTATCCTAACTGCCGCATGATCCGCATCGTGGGCGATTGCGACAATGTGCAGATCAAGAATTGCAGTGTTATTGCGCTCACAACAACTGCGAATACGTCTTATGCAATTGAATTCTGCTCTCGCAACCAGGACTCGACAAACTATATCCCGGATAATGGATTAGTGGCAAACTGCTATGTTCAAAACAAGGACGGAAATGCCTGTCAGGGAATCGCTAGCAGCAACTCGGGAACAATCGCCACTCCGGCCGCACAGACTGGCATGGTATTCCGCAACAACAACGTTCTTGCCCGCACACGCGGTATATTCCTCAATCAAAATGCCGGAACGGATGTCTATGGCAACACCATCAAGGTTCGCCAGACCGGCAATGGCAATAACTCGTTCGGCATCTACCATCTTTCCTCCGGCGGCGTAAATGGCTTCACCATTAACATCTATAATAACACTATCGATGAACTTCTCACAGCCAATGTCACTGCTGGCGATTATGGCATTACGGGCATCGCCTTGAGCGGTGTGCCATCGGGCGGTCAGGCAACTTTTAACATTTATAACAACATGATCGCTGGATACAATTATACGGGCGTTACTGCCGTTGACCAGCTCTATCGCGGAATATGCATAACAAGCGCGGGTGGCGGCACCGGAATCAATTTCCGGGCATTCTACAACTCGATCAACATGCCTAATGTCTCTATCGTAACCGGCGCAACCAACGGCAGAGCTGCAGGTATCAATGTCAATGCGACCACTTTTGTCGGATCTGCCGACATCCGCAACAACATCGTGAAATTCAACCAAGCGGGCACGGGCGCGTTCCATATTTACAAAGGCGGCGCATCGAATCTCGTCTGCGATTACAACGACCTGTGCGGCACGGGCAATATCGGCTACTACGGCGCCGCCTACAACAGCTGGGCCAACTGGCAGGGCGCGGGATTTGACCTCAACGGCCAGCAGGTGGACCCGACCGCCACTTCGGGCGGCACGTGGACCTCGGCGTCCAATCTGCACTGGACCGCAAAGCCGACGGGCCTCGCCAACGGCACGCCAATTGCCAGCCCGATTAGCATCACCACCGACATCGACGGACAGACGCGCAGCGGCACGTGGCCCTTCCCGGGCTGCGATGAAATCCCCGGCGGCGTTCCGGTCGAAGTCGAATTCTTCATGGTTGACTAATTCCTCCCTTGGGAATCCCGAACATGAGGTCGATTCCGGTTGACCTCTTCGGCCCATGCGATTGAACACCACCCCGGCCATTCGCCCGCGCGCGGATGGCCGGGGTTTTTCTTCCCAGCGGGGAGAAATAAGAATATAACCACAAAGGCACAAAGACACAAAGAAGAGAAGGGTAATGAAGAAAGGGAAAGATGCTGAATCTTTATGGAATTCTTTGTGTCTTCGTGTCTTTGTGGTGATAATTATACAAGGAAAGGGCAAATCATGCGAAAGATGAATAGACAGGTTTTGCGGATCGCGCTGGTTGTGTGCGCGATGGGAGGAATTCTGGCGGCGGGATGCGGCGGAAAACAAGCCGTCTGCGAACCGGACAAACCTGCGCCCGTTTCGGCGAATGCGCCTGGCGCCGCGCCCGCCCAAACCGCCGCGCCCCAGAGCGGTGGTGTAATGGAATACACTCCGATCGTTCGCGATTGCGTGTGGAAATTTCAAATCCTCAACGCCAAAGAAGAGCCGGCGTTTTTTGGGTGGGCCGCGCTCGATTCGCCCACGGAAGTCCGCGTATATCTCGAAACCGATGCTGGCGGCGAGTGCATGAGCCGCGTGAAAGGCACGCTTCAGGTGGTGAAATCAGGAACGGGGCCGGCGGTGAAAAGCCTTGGAAAACCGGTTGTTTTGGAGCGGAGCGCGCGCGCGTTTTACTTCTCCGCGCGCTTGCCTGAACCGGTCAAGCCGCCTGTTACGGTGTTGATGAATTTCGACATCGAGGATTTCGGACCGGCCAGCGCGTCGGTGGAATTGACGGAAGTCCTTAAGACCCAGGATGATCGTTAACACAGGACCTGTGGCACGCATGAGGCCTATGCGACCTATGGGACCTATGGGACGCATGCAAGCAATAGGACCTCTGAAAGAATTGCCGCTAAAGAGCCAGGACAATTCCGCAAATGCTTCTCACGGGTTTTTAAGGGGATGCATGGGGCTTTG
>CAYUNT010000290.1:0-4224 GCA_964446285.1 uncultured Candidatus Sumerlaeota bacterium
CTTTGGCCTCTTCAAGGCCACAGCGGGATTCTTTGCAAAAAAGTGAGATGCGCCCTTGTGGAGAAAATGTTCGACATCAAGCTTGACATTCTCCCCCCTACCCAAGCACAAGTTCGCTCCTCCGTTCGTGTGGGCCGCCCTCCAGCGCTGCGTTCGGGGATACAGACCAGAAGACTCCCCGTTCGAGTGGTTATCTATTTCGTGGGGAGCTCAGAGATTATCGGAGATTCGTATGAACATCTACGTCGGAAATCTTTCCTACCGCACTAACGAGGATGAGCTGCAGGCAGCGTTTGCTGCTCACGGTCGTGTTACATCCGTGGCGATCATTCGTGATCGTTTTTCCCAGCAGTCCCGAGGCTTTGGCTTTGTCGAGATGGCGGACGACAAGGAAGCCGAGGCGGCCATCAGCCGTCTGAACGGCACGGAGCTCAATGGCCGCCAGATCACAGCCAACCCGGCCCGGCCTCGCGAGGAACGCCCACCGCGCCGTGAAGGCGGCTTTGGCGGTGGACGCTCGGGTGGACGCCGCTCGGAAGGCGGAATGCGCTAATTCTTCAGCATCCGCGCCTGCCTGCGCACAAAGTGCATGGCGGCGGGCATTTGCGGATTATTCAACGTTGCGCGCCGGACCTTGCGGAGGGCTTGGTCCGGCGTAGTGATTTTAAGCGGTTGAAAGTTGCGAGTTGCGGGTTGTGAAAAGAGAGTGAACAGGGGGCAGTGAACAATGATTGTCCCATGTCCCGTCCTGCAATGGCGTGAGCAGTTCCTGGACAAAAGAAGGACTGCAAACTGGAGGCCGCTGATTCCTTCCCGGGGCAGGGGCTAAGGCAGGGGTGTCGGTTTATCGCCGCTTTCGATGATTTTTCGGATGGCTTCTATAAGCACGACGGCTTTGTAGGGTTTTTGAATAAATCCCGACAGGCCCTTGCCCGCAAAACGGTCGGTCACTTCCTGTTCGCTGTATCCGCTGGATAGGATAACTCGGATGCTTGGGCTTAGGCGCCTCAGTTCTCGAAAAGTTTCTTCGCCGCTCATGCGCGGCATGGTAAGATCGAGCACAACGGCCACGACCCGGTCCATATTCTCTCGAAAGACCTCGACGCCCAGGCTTCCATCTTCGGCGGTCAGCACGTCGAATCCCGCCTTTTCGAGGTAGATTTTCGAGATGGTCCGGACGCTTTGTTCGTCGTCGATGACAAGAATGGTCCCTGCTCCCCGCCAGCCTTCTTTGGGCCGCGGCGGAGCGAGGATCGATTCGGGCGACTCGGAGATGGCGGGGAAGAGGATTTTGAACGTGGTGCCGCGTCCGGGTTCACTATAGACCTTAACTGCGCCGCGGTGGCTGCGGACAATTCCGAGAACCGCCGAAAGCCCAAGTCCGCGGCCTGTGAATTTAGTGCTGAAAAACGGATCGAAGAGTCTTTTTCTGGTCTCGGTGTCCATGCCGCAGCCAGTGTCTGAGACCTCGATGAACACATAAGGGCCTTCAGCGAGATTGTCATCGAGCCATGTTTCGCTGAGGTAATTGCCGTCGCACTCCATGACGCCTGTCGAGATGCTGATAACGCCGCTTTTTTCGCCAAGTGCTTCGCTGGCGTTGACGACAAGGTTCATAAGAATCTGGCGAATTTGCGACGGGTCGGCCTCGATGGCCGGCAGGTTGTCCGCGAAACGGAATTTCATCACGGCCTTTTTTGAGATGGAAATTTCGAGGAGGCGCGTGACGTCCTCGATAACTTCGCGCACGTCCAGGTTGCGGATTTCGAACTTGCCGCGTCCCGAATAGGCGAGAAGTTGCTTGCACAAATCAGCGGCGCGCCGCGCGCCGTGTTCGATTTCCTCGATATTGGAACGGACGGAAGTGCCTGGCGGCAGGTCGGTCAGGGCCACATCGGCGTGGCCAAGCATTCCCATGAGCAGGTTGTTGAAATCATGGGCGATTCCGCCAGCCAGAACGCCGAGGCTCTCCAGTTTTTGGGTTTGAACCATTTGGGCCTCGATCATGCGGCGTTCCTCTTCGGCATGTTTGAGGTCAGTGATGTCCTGGTTGACGACGATTACGCCCGCGACGGCGCCTGTTTCATCGCGCAAAGGCAGCGTGGAGCAGAGAATGTGTCGAATCGCGCCGTCAAATGCCTCGATCTTTATTGATTCATTGAGCGACACCTCGCCCTTGGCAATGGCGCGGGCCGCGCCCCATTCTTCGGGTTGAATCCGTTTGCCGGTAGTGGGCCACCACCCCTTATATAGACCATATTGATCTGGCCCCACATACTGCATTCCTCCCCAGATTCGAATGGCGGCCGGATTGGCGCGGAGAATCAATCCCTCGCGATTCAGAATCCAAACTCCCACAGGCAGATTTTCGAGAACGGCATTGAGCAGGGTTTCATTGCGCCGGCGGTCTTCCTCGGCCAGGCGGCGTTCTGTGATGTCCAGGCAGAAGCCTTCGAGAATGGCCGGAGTCTCGCCTTCATCCGAAACACGGCCTCCGCGCTCCCCAATCCATTTTTCCTGCCCCGAGGCTGTTATTATGCGGTATTCGAGTTGGAAGGGCCTGTTTTCAGCAACGGCCTTTTGCACCTCGCCCCAAACCCTTGGCAGGTCGTCAGGATGGATAAGTGAGCTGTAAGAGACCCTGCAATTTCCAATAAGGTCTTGCGCGGCATATCCGGTCAGGGCGGCGCATCCCTCGCTGATGAACTCCATTGTCCAACTTTCGTCGTTCCTGCACCGGTAGGCCATGCCGGGGAGGTTGGAGAGGAGGGTGGCGTGGCGGCGGGCATTTTCGCGGGCGGATTCTTCCGCCTTGCGGCGTTCCTCGAACTGGCGGGCATTTTCGATGATTGCCCCAAGATGCTCGGCCATCATGCCAAACAAATCGACGTCCATCTGTGAAAAGCGATTGACCCAATGCGTATCGTCCACGCGAAGCACGCCGATAACTTTGCCCGAGGAGTGGATGGGAACCGCGAGCGTGGATTTCAGATTCTGCGCTTTGATGTATTCCGCCGGAATGATGTCGGTTTGCGAGCAATCGTTGATGAGAACCGGGCGGTTTTCGAGGAAACAGCGCCCCGAGATGCTTTGCCCGACATTTTGCAGGCGCGAACGGAGGGATTCCTGCGTGCGCACAAGCCCGATCATGTCGTCGCTGATGAGGCCGCGCAGGCGCTCATCATAAAGGAGGATGCTTGCGCGGCTGATGCCGAGAAGGCGGGGAAGAGAGTCATAGACTGCCTGGAAGATTTCCTGGAGGTTGAGCAGCCCCCGGAGGCAGTCATGGAAGGATTTAAGCGCTTCCAAGCGCGCGATGCGGTCTCGCAGTTGGTTTTCCTGGTTATGGAGAAGCTCTTCGGCTATTTTTCGTTCGGTGATGTCGCGGTCAACGCAGTTGTAGCCTGTGATTCGCCCCTCCGCGTCGTGGGCGGCCACCATGCGCGAGTGAATCCACCGCCACTCGCCATTTTTTGCGCGAAGACGGTATTCAATGTCGAATCGTTCGGCGCGTCCGGCTTCTTCGGCGAAGAACTTTTCGGCGGCGCGAATGTCTTGCGGATGCACAATCTGGCGCCAGAGTTGGGGATTTTCCTCAAATTCCTGAAGGGAATATCCCGTGATGCTTTCGTTGGCGCGATTGAGGGAGTGAAGCGATCCATCCAGGCCCTGGTAATAGACCATGTCATCCACATTGTCGAGGAAGCTGCGCAGGCGCTCTTCGCTTAGTTTCAAAGCCTCGTGAGCCTCGAACAAGCTGGTCGCGTCGCGCATGGATTCGATTACATTCTCCACCTGCCCGCTCTCGTCCATAAAGGGCGAAAACATAACATCGACATGAATTCTTTTGCCGTTGGCGGCGGTGTGAACGTGATGACAACTGGCTGGCTGCCCGGTCTTGAAGACTTCCTGCAATGGACACACATCGCCGTTTTGATCACATGGGGTGGAATGTCCATGAGATATTTCATGACAGCGCCGCCCAAGGACTTTTTCCCTGCTCAGGCCCAGCGATGCGAGCATCGCATTATTGATGTCCACAATGCGATATTCGCGGTCAATGATGAGAATGTTTTCCTGGAGGCTGTTGAGAAGTGCGCGGCCGTATTGCTCTCGCTCTTCGCGGAGTTTTTCGGCCTTGTTTGGTTCCGCCGGATTCTGTGGAAAACAGCCATCGTGTGCTCCGCTCGGAGAAAAGGAGTGATGCGGGGCGTTTGGGGGGGG
>CAYUNT010000291.1:0-4207 GCA_964446285.1 uncultured Candidatus Sumerlaeota bacterium
TTTGCTCCTTCAGAGCAAATTCAGGGAACAGAATTACGGGAAATTGGTATAAGGCTCCGTCAAGTCGTCGCCCAATAGATCAATCCGCGCGGCGAAACGGCTGTCGCGATTCTTGCGCGCCTGCGGCGCTCCAGAAACGAAATCCCCCGCCCGTCTCTCTTTTTAGAAAAAAACCACGTTTCCGCGCGGTTTCCCGGCGCGGCTTTGGTGTTCGCGATTTTTCACAAACAAATGTTCAGCTTCGCATTACGTCCCCGTGGAGCCGGAAGGGACAAGCGCAATGGATTGCTCGATGCGTTCGGGCGCAGGGGGATTGTCCGGATCAATAAAACCGAAGTAAAAACAAGGAATGTGGCCGAAACGGATGATGTCGCCCGGACGCAGCGGCTGCGGCTGGCCTTTCACGGGCGTGCCGTTCACCGTCGTGCCATTCTGGCTGCCCAGGTCCTCGACCGTTACACCTTTGGGACCGATGCATATTCTCCCGTGCCGCCGCGAAACCGAGCCGTGATTGATCGACACATGATTGTCTGGCAGGCGGCCCACAAGCAGGTTGCTCATCTGAAACGCGAGCAGCCGCGGGCCGCTGTCCGTGGAAACGCCGATCATAAATGTCCGCACTGAGCGAGTCGGCGTGGTTTCGGTTGGAAGCTCGGCATAGGCCGAGGACGGAGGGGGTTGATTGGGAGCAGCTCCGCTTCCCGGTGAGGACATATTCGTCGCTCCTTGCGTTGTGTTTATTTTTTTCTCTGAGGAGGCCCGCCGCGCCTGCGCTCGCCCTTGCGCCTGTCGCCGCCAAAGCGCTTGTTCTTGAAAATCAGGTCCACTTGATTTCGCCGGTCCCTGGCCATGCGGCGTTCCGAGCCTTTGCGGCGTTCCACATGCGGCCAAGTCAGCTCATGCGGCGGGATGTGCGGCGGCGGAGTGATCGGCCCCGGACACAGGTCGGGAGGCCACGGGAACGGGTATCCCGGAGGGCCTTGATACTCTCCTGTTGGCAGTATCCGATGCGGCGGGGGGATGTGGAGCGGAATTTTTTCGAGTTCGGGCGGCAGCGCGGCGGGACTCGATGAAGCGGAGGAGTGACGCACTGGCGGGGAAGGCGGCGCCGGGGGAGGAGAAGGCGCGGCAGGCGGCAAGGATGTGGTTTTGCTTTTCAGCGGTCGTTCCGGCGGCGTGATTGGCGGTGTGGGAGATGGAATGTGGCGCGGCGGAGACGGTGGCGCCAGGGGCGAAACGGGCGGCGAGGGCGGCGCGGGCTGGACGGCAGCGCCCGCAGAAGAAGGCCCTGCCGCATATCCGTTGGCAAGGCCAGCGCCTTGAGCGCCTTGCGCAAGCGGCTGCGTGGCCGCCTTGTCGCTGGATGACTTTTCGCGAATCCGTTTAATCATCAGCTCAAGGGCGCGCTGGTCGTGTTTTTGCGTGTCGCTTGAGGCAACTGGCTTTACGGTAAATCCGCCGACCGAGCCTCGGACCTGAAACGCCTGGAGAAGCGCATCTTCTCCGTTGCGCTGAATCCAGCGGGCAAGCAACGCCAAATCCGTTTCCGCGTCCCCGGATCGCGAGAGCGATAATGTTCGCATCAGTTGTGCCATGCCTCCGTGTCCTTGGGCATGGCACTGGACAAAATGGACTACTTCGAGGCCAAAGGGCGCGCAATGCTTGGAGATCAAGGCGCGCAATAATTCCGGTGAACTGGAATCCACTAACGGTGACATTGGCGTATGTCAGCGTCTCTTCCCAGCCGTTAAGAATCCATCCCTTTCTTTCGTTTTCGTCACTGCTCGTTCCCAGGTCCTTGCAACTAATACGTTTAATCCCCCCAGGAACGCATGCACCCCCAGACAAACGTTGTATCTATTCCTTTCGCGCCCAATGCTCAACAGGAATTGCTTGTGGCGTTTCCTTTTTCTGGTTTTTCCGCAATGTTCTTGCCTCCGGCGTGAATCGGACCTGGATTTTCGCCCGCGACAAGCAGGCCGGCGGCAAATCCGCGCAACAGGTCGCGGCCCGAGGTGTGGCCGAGGGCAAGCAAATGCCGGGCGGCGGCGGAAATTTCGGAACGTTCCGCGTCGCTTCGCCCTGCCGTCCGCGCCAAATCGAGCAAAGGCTTGGGATACTGCCCCTCAGCGGCGGCCTGGATCATCTGCGCCGAAACGCGAGGCGTGGCTTCCTCCAAGCGCCGCGGCAGGGCGGCGACCAGCGCCATGCGCATCGCCCCGGCGGTGGCGGCAGCGCCCGCGCGCCTTCGCAAATCGAGCGCGGCCAGCGCCCCTGTGAGAATGTCGTCGCCGGACGGAGTCAGACCCCCGCCCAGACCGATCAGGCCAGCAATGGCGACGGGATCGGCCTCGCGAACGAAACGATTCAAGGCGGTGCGCAGCTTTGCCTCGAACGGGTCTTTCGGGCTGGTTCCCACCTGCAATTCAGCCTGTTCAGCGAGTTCAGCGAGCACGCCCGCCCACTCCACACCGAATGATGCAACAGAGGCAGGCAGCGACAAATCGACCGGATCAAGAGCGTCCAGCGGAATCGAGGCGCTTCCCGCGTGAAGCGCGCCGTCCAGCAGCGCCACGCCCGCGCCCAACCATCCGTTCTCCTCATCCTCTCCGGTCTTTCCATCCTCCCCTTCTTCCGCCGCCAACGCCGCCATCGACACCGCCCACGGATGCAGCGGCAGTCCCCGACCAAGCAGCCCGACAACCGCTCCGCTATCGAGCGCAAGATGCGCGGCGTGCCGATGCACGGCGGAAACCCGCCCGCGCCAAGCCGCCCGCAAGGCCCCGGCGGCCATGCGCCCCGCTGGAATCCGGATCGAACTCATCGCATTCCGTTTTCTTTATGTCTGCGGTCGTGCGCGAACTGTCGCGCGGGATCGCCGCGCCCGCCGCCCGCGCGCCTGGGCGGATTTGCCCATTTTCTCTGCGTCCTCTGCGACTCTGCGGTGATCTTTTCCCTGCGCGCCCAGACGGATTGGCCCGGCCCGCGCCGCTTAGTCCGTCTTTAGCGAACAAGTCGCCACGACGTCGCCGTGCTTGGTCAGTGTGCACTGGGCTTTTTTCTTCATCAGGCGCGCGTATTTCGCGTCGTCCACAAACGCCACAATGCGCGAGATGCACGATTCGCCGTCCACAAAACGCCACGGGAAGCATCCGATCGTGCAGCGTTCGTTGAGGAGCAGGTCGATGTCGCCGCCGAGGCATTCCGCGTGGATGACGCCCTCGTTGAACATCTCCAGGTGCATGAGCTGGTATTTCGTGTCGTCAAAGACTTCAGCCAGGCTCTTGCCGTATTTTTTCTTGAAATGCGCGTCGGCCTGGCGCGCCTGGCGCGGCATCCAGTCGCGGATGATCGTGTTCATCGGATGGTCCGCGCTGCCGCAATCGACGCCGATCCATTTGATTTTTTTCTTCTTGGCCCATTCGGCGAACTCGCGATCCGGCCCCGGGTGCTTGACCATGTAGGCCACTTCATCCGCCGTGGGCTGGTCCCATCCATAGCGGTGGAAACCCGTATGGATGATGAGGATGTCGCCCTTTTTAACCTCGACGCGCTCCTCGACCATTTTCGACGTGTAGATGTCGTAGGCGCCGACGGCGTCGGAAAGATCGACAATTACGCCTTCATTCACGAGGAAATCGAGCGGGAGCGAAGCGATGTCGCGCCCCGGCGTGTAAAAGTGGATTTCGCCATCAAGGTGCGTGCCGAGATGGTTCGAGTGTGTGAGCAACTGTCCGTTTGCGCCATTGGGCGCGAGGCGCTTGAAGTATTTCACCTGAAGCGGTTCATACGTCGGCCAGGCGGGCGTTCCAATGCCGAGCGGGATGGTCAGATCGATGAGTTTCATGCCGGGGCCTCCTATCGGATTTTTGTATCTCCAGAATTCGCGCTTTTCGTCAGCAATGGAAATACCTTCGCTCTCTTGATCCTTTTCGCCGGTTGGGTGGCAAATTCACAAAAGGAATGAAGAAAAAAGAAGCAGAAATCCGCGGGTAGTATCAGATTGCGTTTGCCGCAAGTCCGGGCGTTGTTTCCGCAGTTTTGCGGCCGACAACACAACATCTTTTTCTTACTCACGACGCAAACCAAGGTCAACCCTTCTCGTTGCGCAAGTTCATCCAGGACAATTCCGTAAACCTTCTATGATTAGCAGGGATTGGAGGATAAAGCGTTCTCTTCTTCAGGCCCAACGGGCTGAAATCCCTTA
>CAYUNT010000292.1:0-4206 GCA_964446285.1 uncultured Candidatus Sumerlaeota bacterium
CTTTTGCTCCTTCAGAGCAAATTCAGGGAACAGAATTACGGGAAATTGGTATTAATCACGGCCAAGATAGACGAGCTCCTTTTGCGGCGGATGTGGTTCATGTTTTTCAGGACGAAACGACCCACTCCGGAATAAAAAAGGGGGCGCGAAATGGATTCGCGCCCCCCAGATTGGCTTCGTTGTTTGCGAGAGAATACAGCGCCGTGTTCAGCGGCTCCGCATTACAGCTTCGCCATAAGCGCCTTCACTTTTTCTTCCATCTCGGCCGTCACTTTGGCGGTTTCTTTCACGAATCCGTCGTCCGAGGCGGGTTTGTGCGAATAGGCGTAATCCGGAATCACCTTCGCGCCGCGCTTATCATCCTTCTCTTTCGAGATGCGCACGTCTTCGGATATCTTTTTCTGCATCTCGACGAGCGTTCCGAGCAGAGCCGCCACGCTGTTCTGGTTCGGGAATTCGGCGGCGAGGATTTTGCGCTCATGTTCCCAGCGCGCGCAGCTCGATGCCGCAGAAAGAACCTTCGCCACATCGGCGGTTTTGCCAGCCTCGACGAGCTCGGCCGTCTTGCGCAGCAGGCCCTTCAGCGCATAGTAGCGGATGTAGAACGTATAGGCCTCAATGCCCGCATGACGGGCGTCTTCGGTCATGTAGTTCTTGGCCAGGCCGCGGATCGGCTTGTCGCCCACATAGATTTTCGCCTTCTGCCCATCGCCGATCATCAGGCGCTTGCGCGCATCGAGCATCAGATCGACCACATCCGGGCGGAACACTTCGAAGACGAACTTCTCGCGTTTGGCTTTGTTGCGCTTCTGGTATTTGCCTTCGTTGCGCATCACCATATAGATGTTGTCCGAAAGCACCCATCCCGGGAACGCCTCGTTGTAAGCCGGCGGAACGCCTTCCGGCGACTCCGAGGGGCTGTTCACGAGCGAGAAGGGGAAATCGAACTTCTGCGGCAGGCAGGTGACGCCCGAAGCAAGAATCGTATAAGGGGCGGCGCAGAAATTGGCCGGGAACTTGATGTTCACGCCCAGTCCGAAGAATGTGCCTTCGCCGCACCAGATTTCCTGGTCCGGAGCCTTGGCTGTGTGGTTCGAGCCGACGTTTGCGCCGTAGCCCACATTGCCTTTGCCTTCGGGCCACATCGCCGCGATCAGCAGCGACTGGTGATGGAACCCGACGAACGGGCCGAGCAGCGAAGCTGTCGCTTCGCCTTCCGCCACGCCCGAGTTCGGGCCGAGGATCGACTCGGTCAGTTTGCCGTGGCGCTCGATGTGGCTGTGTTCGCAAGCCACGCTCTTGTCCACGATCGCCATCGTAGTCGCCTCGGAACCCCACTGCATGATGCTGCCGTTCACGTAAGCGCCGTCGAGCACCTCGGTCTTCTCATCTGGCAGCGAGAGAAGCACCGACTTGAGCACGGCGCCGGCATTGTTGATTACCGCGCCCGCGCCGACGAACGTATCGAGCACGCGGCCCGTATTCGCCACCAGGGCGCCCGCGCAGACGATGCCCTTTTTGCACTTGGCCGCTTCCGCGTATTCGGCCACGAACTTCCCGTATTCCGCGACCAGTTCTTTGTCCTGGCGCGAACGGGCAACCTTCTCCGCGATTCCAACCGTGATTTCAGGATAGATGGCCACTTCGCGTCCGCCGACTTCGTTGGCCAGGGGCAGTTCGCGGCCGATGCCGAAGTTCGTGCCTTCGGCGGCGGCCAGCTGGCCCACGTTCACAACCGAGGCGCCGGGCTGAATGACATAGTTGCTCAACTGCGCCACGCGATAGACCAGCGCGTCGCAGCCGATTTCCGAATTCATCACCACGCTCGAATACACACCCGCTTCCATCTTGACGCCGCCGCCCATCGCGCAGTCCGTCTTTTTGAACACACCCAGGACGACATCGCCCACGAAATAGTTGTTCCACACGCCCTTGCCATCGAAGTTCTTGGCAACGAGAACGCGCGCCCAGTCCGAGCACGAGTTGTGCTGATCCTTAAGAATCTGCACTTCCTCGGGAGTGAGCGGACGAATATCATTGCCCCAAAGGACCGATTTGCCCTTGGGCTGATTTACCTTCTTCACTTCGGCCAAAAAGGCTGAAGTGCTCATAACATCACCGACAAGTGAATTAATCATCGTCATGGCATCTCCTTTATAGAACTCAATGAACTCGAAGCCTGGCGTGCGCCCGAGGCCGCTTGACCGCCGCTTGCGTTCACGAAATTTGAAAAAAGGGCCGGACGAAACCGGAGTTTCCGGCCGCCCGGCCCTAGTCCGTTGCGAATTTGCGAGGACTTGTCAAGCAACACATGCTTTTCCTGCGCGCAATCGCGTGGATCCCGCGCGGGGTCGTTTGGGCTTACCGGCCCGGCTTGTTCGCATAGACCCACTTGAAGTAGTTCTTCAGCGAGAGCTCGGAGGCCGCATCCTCATCGAGGATGACCGTGGCGGCCGGGTGCAGCTGAAGCGCCGAAGCGGTGACCATGCTCGTGATGGGGCCTTCAATGAAGGCTTTGCAGATGCCGGCTTTCTTCTTGCCATTGGCAATAAGGAGAAGGCGGCGCGACTCGAGGATCGTCCCGACACCCATCGTGATCGCGTAACGGGGCACTTCTTCCTTGCTGTTGAAGAAGCGGGCGTTCGCCACGATCGTGGACTCATCGAGGGTTTTCATGCGCGTGCGCGAAGCCAGCGAAGAGCTCGGCTCGTTGAACGCAATGTGGCCGTCCGGGCCGATGCCCAGCAACTGAATGTCCACACCACCGAACTTCTCGATCTGCTGTTCATACCAAACGCAGAATTCCCCGGCGTTCTCGACGATGTTCGTCGGAACATGGACGCGGTCCTTGGGGATGTTCACGTGGTCGAACAGATTCGAGCACATGAAGTTGTAGTAGCGCTCGGGATGATCATTGGGGATGCCAAGATACTCGTCGAGGTTGAAGGTAGTGACTTTTGCGAAGTCCACTTTGCCTTCTTTATACATCTTAACGAGGGACTTGTAGGTGCCGACCGGCGTCCCGCCAGTGGCGAGGCCAAGAACCGAGCTGGGTTTGCGGCGAACCTGGTCCGCGATGATCTCCGCGGCCAACTGTGACATCTCATCGTAGTCTTTCGCGATGATTACTTCCATGTGATTTCCTCCTTGGAAGGGATCGGGCGTTTGCGACTCCGCCGGACTGCTTGGGCTTGCAGTCTGACGGACCCAGCCTGGAGCCACCCCCCAGTCTTCGCCTTCCCCTCCATGATCCACTGGCCTGAGCCGAGGGCAGAGGGCCGGTCAAGAACAGATTCTGGCGTTTCCCGGAAAGGCATCCAGACTCGGTGCGTCAGATTGCGATTTCGATTGGACTTTTCCGCGCGGGATCCTATCCTTCTTTTTCATCCCGGCAAAAGAACTCGCTCTCCTAATCATCTATCGTTAAAGGAGGCATAATGGCGATTCAGCGCCGTTGCCACTGCGCCATACACTCCGGCCTGAAGGCCAAAGGCCGACAGCTTATATTCAATGCCTCGCTCAAGCGGTTCCAGGGCGCGGCGCCGCACCGTGGACTTGATCGTCGCGATCAAATGCTCCGCTTCAACGGCCATTGTGCCGCCAAACACAATCAGCTCCGGCGAAAGCAAATTGATGATATTCGCCAGCGCCGTTCCCAGGTGATGGCCTACCCGTTCGAGGATATTGGCCGCAAAACGATCGCCCATCTCCGCCGCGCGGAACACCGCAAGCGGCGTGATTTTGCCCGAGTCGTCCACATGTTCGGGAATGTGTGACTGAACTCCTTTGGCAATTCCCTGCTGGGCCATATTCACCAGCGCATAATCCGACGCCACGGTTTCCAGGCATCCTATATTGCCGCAATAGCACACCGAGCCTTGATCCTCGACGGTCAGATGGCCGAATTCTCCAATGGTCGGGCGCTTTCCGCGAAGGATTTCGCCCTCGATAATCAAACCAGCGCCCAGGCCGGGGCCAAGGTGCAGATAGACGCCATTATTCGTGTATTTGAAGCGGCCGAATGTGGCTTCGGCCAGCGTAGTAGCCACGATATGATGCGCCACGTCGGTTTTTATTTTATACTTGTGCTCGACGATTTCCGACAGCGGAACATTTTGCCAGTCGTCAAAGCGCGGAAACTTGAGCGAAATTCCCTTTTCCTCATCCACAAGCCCGGAAACAACAATGCCAATCCGCAGCGGATCC
>CAYUNT010000293.1:0-4108 GCA_964446285.1 uncultured Candidatus Sumerlaeota bacterium
TGAAAGAAACGTGGCGGTTTCGCCTGCGGATGGACAAAAAAAGTGAGATGCGCCCCAAGACCGGCTTGTTCGACCCGTCCGACATGTCGAACCTGTCTGGCTTGTCCGGCTCATCCCATTTCCGCAGGGCGCTTCCTTTGGTTCACAGCGAATCCGCAAAAGCCAGAAATGCCTGTTCGAAGCAAGACAGCGGCGGCTTGACGAGTCCGGCGCCGACCATCCCGATGCCCGGCTCTTTGTGCGCGATGCCCGTGTTCACAACGGGAACAATGCCTGTTTCGACCACGCGCGCGAGGTCGATTCCCGTTGGCGTGCCTCGGAAATCAAGCGCGGGAATTTTGTAGGCCGTGTGTTCGGCGCGCGTGATTTCATACATGCGGCGGGTGAATGTAAGCGCCTGCGAGGCGTTTCCGCCGACAAATTGCACAATCGCTGGCGCGGCGGCCATCGCCATTCCGCCCAGACCGGCCGTTTCTGTGATGACCGAATCGCCAATGTCCGGCGCGGCGTCGCCCTCGCTGAATCCGGGCAGATATAGCCCCTCGACTTGCGGCGAGGGCGCGATAAACCATCGCTCGCCCAGCCCCGACACGCGAATGCCGAAATCCGTCCCGTTGCGTGCCATTGTCGTGACGATGGTGCAATCCGGAATGCCCGCCGCCGGGTCCATCGTGGCTTTTGCCGCGGGCATGCTGAGATTCAGGAAAAAGTGGTCGTTGCGGTCCATAAAGCGCAACACATCCGCCACCGCCGCCTCATCCAAATTCGAGCCGTGGCGCGCGGGCGGCTTTGATGGCAGTTGCGCCAGGTGCGGCGCGAGTGCGCGAATCACGAGCGATGTGGCCGCGCGGTTGCGGTTATGCACCTCGTCGCCCATCTGGAGCGCCTGGGCGATGAGGCTTCGCAGATCGAGCGGACCGTGCGACGCAAGCGCCCCGGCCAGCGCGGGCGCGAGCACCCGTTCCATCCAGCGCAGCCGCTCGATCACCTCAGCGGAAAACGCCCCGTAGCGAAGCACCTTGCCGAGACCCTCGTTCAGCGTGCAAAAGGCGCGATTGCCGAATGCCGAATTTTCGATGATCCAGACAGGCATCGACGCCGTGACGACGCCCGCCATTGGCCCGACGGCTTGGTGGTGGTGGCACGGGGCGAAGTCGATTTTGTCCGAAGCGGCCAGCGTGGCGGCCTCCTCTGGGGTTTTCGCCAGCCCCTCGTAAATCAGCCCGCCGATCACTGCCCCTCGCATCGGCCCGCACATGCGATCCCATGTGACAGGCGGCCCCGAATGCAGGATGAGATTTTTGCGCATTCCGGGGATGTCCGCGCCCGCAATTCCGATTCCGGCCACAACGGGTTTCGCGGCGAGAATCCGGCGCAGCGCCTCGGCATTCGCTGCCTCGATGCGCCCCGCCGCTCCGCTTTCCGTATCTGAAAACCGGTCGAGCGCGCGGATCAGTTCCGGATTGCCTCCGCACGGAGGCCGCCAATCCGTCTGCACCACGCGCGCGCCCTCGCGCCGCAGACTTTCGCCGAACGATTCCAGACCCAGATTGACCACGACCAAATCCTGTGAAAACAACCCCGCCGCGCCCGCGTTGGATTTCATGCCAAATTCCTCATCGAGTCCTCGTGTGATTTTCCAATACGCCCCTTGCCCTCATCCTTGCATCCTCAAAAAATCACCCGGCGATGGCAACTCCAAATCCCGAAACTCCCTTGCCTCTTGCTGCGGAAGGGGATCATTGTGAAATTAGTCGGCGCGCCTTGGAGCATTTGCAGTAATTCCATATCCAGGCGGCACAGGAGTAAAAATCTCTTCGTGGGAATCGATCGTGGAAACGCAAAGCGCCATAACTCATGCGTAGATCTGGCGCGATGGATTGCGCCTGGTCGAGGAGATGCGCGCCACTTGCCTGTGGTTTTACAAACCTGATTACATGCCCGCCGATGTTCCCGCCCTGATCGACGCGCTTTGCCATATCGAGCGCCGCGCCCCGCTTGACGTCTGGCGGCGCGCACGGAGAATCCGAGAATGCCTCTCACGCCCTTCCAGCGAGACATTTGCCCATTAACCTGGAAGGAGCAACTCTTTCTGCAAAAAACAAAATGCCCAATCGCTTATTTGGCCAGGTATGTTTTTATTGGCAAATTGACCATTAGTCCCATAGGTCCCATTCGTCTCATAGGTCCTATTTCCATAATTCCCTGGAAGGTGCTGGAGCCAGCGTGAATTGCGCCGGGATAGAAGGCCGGTTCCAGACCACAGCCTAATTTTCTCGCGCCGAATTGCGTGCGGAACTGGATGACGTTGCGGTGGTGCCATACACGCGGCGGAATAAGGGACTCAGCGCCGCCTTTGCGCGCCGGATCACGCCATCGAGCAGGCTTTGCGCGCACGGAATCACTATCAGCGTCAGCAGCGTGGACGACACCATGCCGCCAATCACCGATATGGCCATTGCCTGCCGCAATTCCGCCCCTTCGCCAATTCCCAGTCCCAGGGGCAGCAATCCAAGGATCGTCGTCAAACTCGTCATCAGCACAGGCCGCAAGCGTTGCGACGATCCCACAACGAGCGATTCCGTCGAATCCATTCCCTGTTCGCGCAATTGATTTACGCGGTCGAGCAGCACGATGGCGTTGTTCACCACAATGCCGCCGAGCATGACGATCCCAATGAAAGCCATTACATTGAGCGACTGGCCCGTTACAAGCAATCCGCCGACAACTCCTATGCCCGCCAGTGGTATGGTTACCAGAATCAGGAAGGGCTGCAGCAGCGACTCGAAAATCGACGCCATTACCATATACACAAGCACGATGCTCAGCCACAGCGCGAATTGCAGCCGTCCGAACGCCTCGCGTTTTTGCTGTTGTTCGCCCGTGAACGCCATGCGGTAACCGCGCGGCAAGTCGCTGGGCCGCACCACCTGCTGGACCTTCTCGATAGCCGCGCTCAGTGGAATGCGGTCGAGGTCCGCCATCACATACGCCACCCGCTCCTGTTTGCGCCGGACGATTTCGCGCGGTCCGCGGTGCAGTTCAATCCGCGCCAGCGACCCTAGCGGCACGCGCGCGCCCGTCGGCGAACGGAAGATCATCTCCGAAAGCGCGCTTACCGTGCTTTGTCCGTAATCCACCTTGACGCGAATCGTCACATCACCCGCCTCGTTCTTGATCGTCGATGCGTCCGTGCCCTGAAGGCGGTTTGCGATGGCGCCGGCCAGCGTGCGCGTATCGAATCCGTAAAATGCCATCGCCGTCGGATCCAGATGCAGCAAGGCCTCGGGCGCGCCCTCGAGGATGTTGGTGCGAACATTCACAAGGCCGGGGATTTTATTCACTTTCTCTTGGATTTGCGACGCCAGCGCGCTCAGCACGCGCGATTCCGGACCCATGATTTCGATCAGCAGCGGCGCAACCGATCCGCCGAGCAATTCCATGATATTGCCCTGCACCATCTCGAATTGCGCGCGAATGTCGGGCAGGCGTTCGAGCGGGCCTTTGAGCCGTTCCACCAGGCTGATTGACGAAAATCCCACCAGTCCCGCCGCAAGCGCCTGGGTGGTGGGTTTGTCCATATCCTTCAGCGTGATAAACATTTCCGCCGTATTCGGGCCGTCCGGGTCTTCGAGATTGGTGGCCGATTGCTCTTCGGTTTCGCCAACGCGAACATAGGTGTGTTCGATCACCGGTTCCAGGGGTTTGAGGTTTGCCTCCACCACCTTCACCGTTTCATCCGTAGCGGCGATGGGCGCGCTCGGCGGAAGCACCAGCCGCAGGCGGATTTGTTTTTGCGGAGTTTTCGGGAAAAATTCCTGCGGGATTCGGGTTGCCACCACGACCGAGGCGCCTAAAGTCCCCACGGCGATCAGCATCACCGCCGCGCGATGCGCCAGGCACCATCGAAGCACTTGCTCGTAGGCGCGCAACATCCATCGTCTCTCGGGCGGCGGTGGTGGCGGTGGGGGAGGTGTGGCGGGCGCGGGCGCAGCCGCCGCGGCGGCCCCTGGCGCGGGGCTTCCCGAGTTCAGTTTTTCCGAGGCGTGATACAGCCAGTAGGCCAGCAACGGGATCAGCAACAACGCCACCACGAGCGACGCAAGCA
>CAYUNT010000294.1:0-4085 GCA_964446285.1 uncultured Candidatus Sumerlaeota bacterium
TCTTTTGCTCCTTCAGAGCAAATTCAGGGAACAGAATTACGGGAAATTGGCATAATATGCAGATCAATAATGGGACCTATGGGACCTATAGGACCAATGGGACAAAGGCCATAAGGATCGCATTCTGCCGAACTGACAAATCGAAAAAAGCGGATACTACAAGCAAGCAGCGACAATTCTATATGTCCTATGGGTTCCATACGTCTCATGAGTCCCATAGGTCCCATTTTTGTTATATGTAAACCACCTTTTAGCTCTGCTTACTCATGTATTTCCACTGATTTTAGAATGGAGTCGTCATAGGAGGGGGCGATTTCGCAACCGGGTTCGACAACGAGGAAGTCATCGGAATTCCAGCGTCCATCAAGGAAATCTCGCACCAGGCGCGGATTGCCCGTGAGGAAGTCGCACTTCCATCCGAGCCATTCGGCACTGCGCCGCGTGAATTCACGGTGCGCCTCGGCGATTCCATTTGGCGGAGCGCCGCCGCATGCGCTTTCGTTGTTCACGCCGCCGATCGCCAGGTCCACATACGCCGCGTTCGAGTAGTTGCGCATCCAGCTTTCTTCTGTTTCAAGCAAGTAACGCGCGTCTTCCTCGCCGTATTTTTCCACGAATTCGCGCTCCAGCCGAGCATGGCGTTCGGGGCCGGGCATCGGGGTGGTTTCGATCCATCCGGGGCTGAACCAGTAGGTTCCAGGATGCGCGTCGAAATACGTGCGATAGCGTTCCTTTGAACCAAGCAAGAACGTGATGCAGTCGTGCGCGCGCACTGCCACCAGCGGGACGCGGCGGGCGCGAATCCCCATGAGTCCGTTGCAGCAAAGCCCATAGCCGAGCAGGATGGCGTCGGGCCGGCGCGGTGCAACGGGTGCGCCCGTGGCAACGGAGATATTGGCCGCATCGGCCGCATTGCCGGCGTCGGCGCGGTCGATGGCTGCCTGCAACTCCGCGCGAAGCCGGTCGGGCGTGTTGTGCAGGCCTTGTTGCAGAAAATTGAATGTGTAGGTGTGGGGCGAGAGCGAGGCGAAGTGGCACATCTCGCGCCAAAGCACATGGCAGGCGATCAGGTGGTGTTCGGACATGAGAGTTCCGCGGGGCGGTCGATGACAAAGGTTCGTTCTTCGAGTTCTTCGGGTGCGATGCGCAGGGCGGATTGCAGCGCCACGAGCGCTACTTCGACTTGCGCGTCGGCGGGCGGCTGGGTGGTGATGCGCTGCACCTGCAACCCTGGCCAGACGATCCATCGCCATAGGCCGCCTTTGTCGCAGCGGCGCGCGGTCCACTTCAGGTATTCATACGATACGCCTGCAACGACCGGCAGCATGACGATATGGCCGAGGAAGATGAGAAGTTTCTTGATGAAAAACGGCAAGGCGGGAAATCCGGGCCACAGCGCTGCGTAAAGCCACGCCACAAAAGCGAACACCACGATGCTCACAACCAGCACGACGACGAGAAAACTCGTTCCGCAGCGCGGATGGAGCGTGCCGAAGGTTTGCGCGCGCTCGACGGTGAGCGGGCCTGAGGTCTCGAAAGCAAAAACGGCTTTGTGTTCCGCGCCGTGGTATTGAAAAACGCGGCGGATGTCTTCCAGGCGGGCGATAGCCCAAATGTAACCGAGCAAAATCGCCGCGCGGAACAGGCCCGACACCAAGTTGTAATAGAGCGGACTGTGTTCTTCGACGAGCGGCTTTGCGGAAAGGCCAGCCCACACCAAGCCTTTGCCCAAGGCGGCGGCGAGCAGATTGGGCAGGACGACCATCATGGCGACCGCGACGGCCATCGAGACGACAAACACACCGGTCATGGCCCAACTGGACCATGCGGAGATTGCATCCTGCGGGAGCGGGTTATGCTCGGGGGATGGAGCGGCCGGGGGATTGGCGGATGGAGCGGCCGGGGCGTTTGCGAAAGAGGCGCTGGCGGCAAGCCCAGCGGAAGCGTCGTCGGTCCTTGTGGTGGCAGAAGCAGAGTTGGCGGGAGTTTTGTTTTCCGCGGCGCGCGCGTCGGCCTCGGCCACTTCGGCGGAAAACCGCAGCGCCTGGTATCCGATGGCGAGCATCTCGAACAGCGCCGACGCGCCGCGGATGAAGGGCGCTTTGAGCAGAGGGTATTTCCGCGCGAGCGACCGGAACGGAACGCTTCGAACGAGGATTTGTCCGCTCAAACGCCGGACCGCCACGCTATAGCCGTGGCGCGTTCGCATGAGAACGCCCTCGATGACGGCTTGTCCGCCCATTTCCAACTGGGGAGTTTCGGGAGGGGGCACTAGGTATCAATCCTCAATTCTGACGGTTTGCAGCAGTTTATGAATGACGACATTCGATATTCTACGAACAGGTTGATGTTGCTGGTGGCATGGGCGTCTCGCTTATGATTCCATGCTCTCTTATCCCAGCAGCGGTTCAAAACAATGAATACTAACCCGAAAGGACCGATCTATTTATTGGGAACCTTGGACAAGACGTCCAAGCCGCCAGCGGCCTTTGGCGCATTATGGCATTTGCACCTCACGTCCCTGGCGGAATTCAATGGCCGGGAATGAGGGGCATTCTTCAAGCCAAATTGCTGGCCGCGCGGCAGTTTTTGATTGCTCCTTGACGTTCTCCGCGAACAATCTCCAGCGCGCTTTGGGTGCAAGACGGGCGCATTTTGGAAATCGCAGGGCGATGGATTCGAGTTCGAGCGTCACCATGTTCTACCAATTTCGGCAGTCCAAAGAGTTGCCGGAGGAGTTGGCGGCGAGCGCCGGGGAGAGTGGCGTTTTGAAAAAGAACGCTGGGGGAAATGGCAGCGCGGAAAGAAGCAAAAAGGTGGATCGTATTTCGGAAAAAGGCGCGGAGTATAAGCCGTGCGCGCAGAAAAGTGATGATGCCGGCATGCCCGCGCCGCGTCCGGCCATTCAGGCGCTGGAAGCCTACGTTCCGGGCGAGCAGCCAAAAATTCCGGGTCTGATCAAACTCAATACAAACGAAAATCCGTATCCGCCCGCGCCAGAAGTGATTGAGACGGCGCGGCGCGAAGCCTCGGAATCGATGCGCATTTACCCGGACCCGATGAGCACGGCGTTGTGTGAAGAAGCGGCGCGCCTGTGCGGGGTCGAGCCGGATCAGGTGATTTTCGCCAATGGGTCGGATGAAATTCTGCGCATGATCTGCATGGCGTGGCTCGATGCGGGCGAAGAAGCGGCGATGTTGTGGCCGACGTATTCGCTCTACGACACGTTTGTGGGGATGTTCGGCGGGCGGGTGCGGCACATCGCGGCGCAGGCGGGCGCGGCGCTGCCCATGCCGGGCGATGAGGGATTTTCGCCCGCCTCGGAATCTAAGGTGGCGGCTTCGAAATCGCAGGCGGCGGCTTCCGAATCTCAGGCGCCGCGGGTGTTTTTCCTGGCCAACCCGAATCCGCCTTACGGGACGCTTTACGCGCTCGACGAGGTGGAGCGTCTGGCACGGGCGCTGCCGCGGACGCTGGTGGTGCTCGACGAGGCGTATGTGGATTTCGCCCCGGCGGGCGCGAGCGGATTGCCGCTGCTGGCGCGCTGCCCGAACCTGATTGTGACGCGCACATTCTCGAAATCCTATTCGCTGGCGGGGATGCGGCTTGGGTTTGGCGTCGCGAACCGCGATCTGATTGCCGTCTTGCGCAAGGTGAAGGATTCCTACAACCTCGACCGTGTGTCGCAGGCGGCGGGATTGGCGGCATTGCGGGCGCGCGAGGCGTTTGACCGCGCCGTGGCGGCCATCAACCGCGAGCGCGAACGGCTTGCGGGCGAATTGCGCGCGATTGGGTTCGATGTGCCGGAATCGGCGGCGAATTTCATTTTCCCGAGGCGCGGACCCATCGAGGCGCGCGCATGGTTCACGGGGCTGCGCGAGCGGCGCATTCTGGTGCGCTATTTTACCACGCCCGAACTGCGCGACGGCGTGCGGATCAGCATCGGAACGCCGCAGCAAATGGACGCGCTGATTCAGGCGACGAAAGAGATGGCGGAGAAGAAGTGAACAGTGGACAGTGAGCTGTGGGCAGAAGGGGAAGTTGTGGGTTGTGGGTTGTGAGTTGTGAGAGAAGAGGTGGGCAGG
>CAYUNT010000295.1:0-4054 GCA_964446285.1 uncultured Candidatus Sumerlaeota bacterium
CCCATGAGACCTATGGGGTGTTTGCCTAGAAAGACGCGCGAGGCTGTGCGGGCGCCTTGGAAGGGGCTGGTGGGTTATCCAAACAGGCGTTTGGCGGTTTCGGCCCACAAACGCGCGTAATGATCGCGTACCTTGTTTGCGCGGTCGTCTGGCGCGCCAATCGACACAGGTCCGTAATGGTCTCCGAGCGCATTGCCCAGAACGATCATGCCGTGGATAAGCCAGGCATGAAGGATGTCGAGGCATGTGGTTTCGTTTCCGCCGCCGACATTGGCGGAACTTGCGAACGCGCCCCCCAGTTTGCCTTTGAATTTGCCATGAAATGCCACGCTTTCGTCGATGGCCTGTTTTACTTCGAAGGGCGGTCCGCCGTAATACACGGGCGCGCCGAGGATGATTCCGTCGAAAGCAAGCCAGTCTTTCGGGGCGATTTCGCCGATGCGCCGCAGTGTGACTTCAACTCCCTCGACGCCGCGCATGGCTTCCGCAATGCGATGCGCCATTTTTTCGGTGTTGCCGGAACGCGAGTAGAATAGCACTAAGAGTTTTGCCATAATAAATGCTCCAATTCCATCTGCCGGGCGCCATTTTGCCGCGCCCCGGAAATCAATCGCTCGGGGAGTATGACGCGGCTGCCCGCAAGCCTCAAGCGCAAGTCTTCCAACGGCAAGGAGCGGCGCAGCAACTTGCGAATATGCTTCCTTGGCCGATTTTTTTGTCGAAATGTGGGATTTTGCATAGAAAACATCCGGCTTTTCGCTTGCGAATCCTTGGGGTTTGCCCTAGCGAACTTTTCCAGGCGGACCGGAAAGAAAATTCGCGCTCCGGGTGCGGCCCGGCAGTCTGCCCACATTGGAGGTCACAAGGCATGGCAAAAGCAGCAGTCAATCTGCAGGACGGTTTCCTGAATCAAGTTCGCAAGGACGGAGCGGAGGTGAAGTTTGTTCTGGTGGATGGATCGTCCTTGATCGGCATCGTTCGGGGATTTGACAATTTTACCGTCGTTGTGCAGAGCCGTAATGCAAACCACTTGATTTACAAGCACGCGATTTCACAGATAATGCAACGCCGCTCGCAAGATAAAAAGGATGCGCTGGCGGAGGAATTCGCCGATTCGCAGGGAACGGCCCAACCTGCAGCAAATCCGCCAGCTGCCGCCGCGACTCCCACCCCGGGCAGACCCGCCACACCGTCCAAGCCGGTTACAGGAAGCCGTCCGAGCGCGCCGTCGCGCCCCGCCACAGCCAAGCCGGGCGCTCCCTCCAAACCTGCAACCAACGCTCCTGCCGCGCCCAAGCCTCCGTCGTTCAACACCATCGATCTTGGGGGCCTGCACCTGTCCAAATCCAAGTGATTCGCGACCGTTCCCTGTGAGGTGTCTTTCCTATTCCTCGCGAACCTTTTCATGAAACAGCCGCCGATTTTGGCACGGATCATGTGATCCTCGTGGGCGTGGACGCGGGCCGCCAGGCGCCAGGCGAGGCGGAAATTTCGCTGGCGGAACTGCGCCGCCTCACGGAATCGACAGGCGCAGTCATCCTGGCGGAAACGCTAGTGCATCTGCGCCGCTTGGATCCGGCCATGCTTTTTTCGCGCGGCAAAGTGGATGAATTGCGTGCGCTGGCAAAAGAAACTGGCGCGGATGCCATTGTGGTGGATGGCGAAGTCTCGCCAACGCATCAGCGCAATCTGGAGGAGGCGCTTGAGGTGCGGGGTCTGGACCGGACGCTTGTGATTCTCGATATTTTTGCCCGCCGCGCCCGCTCGCGCGAGGGGAAAATCCAGGTGGAAGTGGCGCAATTGCGTTACCGGCTGCCGCGGCTAAAGGGACGGGGCACATCGCTCTCGCGCCTGGGCGGCGGCATCGGAACGCGCGGTCCGGGCGAGCAAAAACTCGAAGTCGATCGCCGCCGCGTGACGGATCACTTAAGTCGGCTGGAAAAGGAGCTCGATACGCTGTCGCACACGCGCGAGGTCCAGCGCCGCCGCCGCGAACGCAACGCTCTGCCGTCGATTGTCTTCATCGGCTACACCAACGCGGGGAAATCCACGCTGCTCAACATGCTGGCGCACGCGGGCGTCTTCGCCGAGGACCAGCTCTTCGCCACGCTCGACCCGACGACGCGCCTCGTCGATCTGCCCGAAGGGGCGCGTGCCACGTGCACGGATACTGTTGGCTTTATTCACAATCTGCCCAAGACCCTTATCGCTGCTTTTCACGCGACGCTCGAAGAAATCGCCCGGGCGGATTTGCTGATTCAGCTGGTGGATGCGTCGTCGCCGTCGCTGGACCGCGAACTTCATGCGACGGAGGAAATCCTCGGCGAACTGGATGCGCTCGAAGTGCCGCGGCTTCTTGCGTGGAACAAAATCGACCGCCTGGATGCGGAGGAATCGGCGCCCGAGGGGCTTATTGCGCGCACGCCGCTACCGAGCGTTTGCATTTCGGCGCTCACGGGCGAGGGTGTGCACGCGCTGCTGGCCCGCGCCGAACGGATGCTTTGCGACGCCATGATTCCTGTGACGCTCGAAGTGGCGCTGGCGCGCGGCGATTTGCTGAGCCGCCTGCGCGACTTGAGCAAAGTTCGCCGGATTGTCTGGCGGCCCGAGAACGCCGAAGTTGAATGCAGCGTTCGACGCGCCGCCTGGCTGACCTTTGATCACGACATTCTTAAACAAGGAGGCGTTCGCGTCACAGCAGCGCCCGCTGTCTGCGCGGACTCCCCGAGGCTTGGGTTGCCATGAACGCAGAGCCAAAACCCTCGCGCCCCGCCCCGCCGTCCGGCCAGGCACCCATGCTGCTGCTCGTGGTCGATGGGTTGCGGCCAGACGATATTTCCAAGGCCCATACGCCGTTTCTTCAGCACCTGCGATGGTCGGCTCTGATCGACGCGACACTCGAAGGCGCTCCGGGCGAAGGACTTTGGGGCGAGCTTTTCGCGGGCGCGTGGCCTGAACGCACGGGGGCGCTGGCGCCCTGGACCATTGATCCGGGAGCGGGGCTGCCGTTTTCGAGCCGCGCCGCCCGCCTGCTCGATGGCCTGGACCGCGTGGCGCGCTGGACCGAGTCCGCGCCGATTCCCGCCCGCCTGATTCCGCGTCTGCGAGCCGCCGATCCATCGGGGATGTCTGTTCCGCCGCCGCCATTGACGCCCGCCGGATTGCGCCGATGCCTCAAACTCGTTGACGATCCGACGCTCTATATGCGCCCGGGGCGCGCGCCACTTCCGGCGTTGTTCGATTCGCTCCTGGCGGCGGGGCGGCGCATCGAGCAGACGGGTTTTCCGCTGACTCCACGCGAGGAAAGGCGGCTGATTTCGCGCCTCGGGTTCATGAGCCGCGCCTTTCTTGACCATCATGATTTATACGTTGCCAAGATGCCTGGCACAGACCGCCTGCGGCTTCAGCACGGACCCGGCTCGCCCGAGCGGGTGCAATTGGCGCGCGATCTCGATGGCCTAATGGAACGGCTCGTCTCGCGGTTTCGGCGTCAGTGGCCCGAGGGCGTGGTGGTGGTGCTCGGCCCGCGCGGCTCGGTTTCCGTGCGGACCTACTTTGACGCCGCCGCGCGCCTGATTCACAACGCGCGCCGCCACGGACTTTTGCATTATCGCGATTACGTGATTCTTACGAGCCGCACGCTGGTTCGCGCCTGGGCCTTTAGCAATGCCGCGCAGGAGTATTTCCAGATGTTCGCGGGCTACGACCGCCATCTGCGCCGCTATGGACGGATTCTGACGCCGCAACTGGCGGCGCGGCACCGGCTTCCGCCGCCGGGCGCGGTGTCGGGCGACTGGCTCTGGTTCGCGCGGCCAGGCGTGATTTTGTTCCCGAACGACACCGATGCGCGGCGTCCCAAGGCGGCCTCGGGCTATTTGCATCTGGACGCCGCGACGCCCGCCGAATTGCCGCCCGCGCGCCTGCCCACGGACGACTTTATTGCCAATCTCGAACTTGGCGATCCGCTGCGGAGCGATTGCGGCGTGTTCCTGGTGTCGATTCCGGAATCGCACCCGCTGGCGGGCAACGAAATCCGCGGCGCAATGCGCCGTGT
>CAYUNT010000296.1:0-4041 GCA_964446285.1 uncultured Candidatus Sumerlaeota bacterium
CACGCCTCTTCCGCCACCACCACCGCCAACTCCGCTGCCTCCAACTCCATTGCCGACGTTCACGCCTCTGCCCACCTATACGCCGCTGCCGACGGACGTTCCTCCTCCTCCCAAAGAACAAGCGGTTGTGGTTCCGCAGCAGCCACCCCAGCAGCCGCCTCAGCCGCAACAGCCTCCCAAGACGGCGGTTCGGATCGCTACTCCCGCGCCCACTAAAGAAAAAGAATTGCCTTCGGAACCCAAAATCCCGCTGCAGATGGCGGCTTCGGGCGACCGCATGATTCTTGATTTCCAGGAGGGCCTGACTCTCGAACTCGTTCTTGTGCGCGCGGGGTCGTTCCTGATGGGATCGCCCGCCGGGGAAAAAGACCGCGAAAAGGACGAAGGGCCGCAGCGCCAGATCACGCTCTCGCAGGATTTCTGGATGGGCGAAACAGAGGTCACGCAGGCGCAATGGCTGGCCGTCATGGGCAAAGCCACATCAACAGATTTCAAAGGTCCGGACAAGCCAGTGATATGGGTTTCGTGGACCGAGGCGCAGGATTTTTGTGCGCGGCTTTCCGCCCGCGCCGGGCGCACGTTCACGCTGCCGACCGAGGCGCAATGGGAATACGCCTGCCGCGCCGGATCGGCAGATATGTATTTCTTTGGCGGCGATAAAAAGGGGCTGAGCGACTATGCTTGGTATTCCATCAATTCGGAATACCGGCTGCATCCGGTAAAAAAGAAAAGCGCCAATCCGCTTGGATTGTTCGATATGCTTGGGAACGCGCAGGAATGGTGCCTGGACGTGTATGGAGAATACAAAGGTGATTCCGCAACGGATCCGGTGGGGGAGGGGCGGGGCGATGCGCGCGTCGTGCGCGGCGGCGCCTACGATGCCAGCGCGGCAGGATTGCGTTCCGCCAACCGCGCGTCCAAAACCGCCGAAAAGCATTACATCGACACAGGCTTCCGCATCGTCTCGCCCGGGCCGTAAGGCAATTGGTGCAGAGGCAAATCCATAATCACTGCGAATCCGGGCAAGCGACACGAAAGAATGTATGATCCGGGCTGCAGGGCCGCCAGTTTTTACTTGCCCGCTGGCGGCAAGAGCGGCCAATCTCCAAGGTGTTTGGCGCGTCTGCTTGCGCCCTAAACCAGATGCAGCCCCAATTTGCGCCCACGATTCCGAGCTCTATCGAGTGGGACTATTTTGCATAAGCGTCCGGCCTAAAATTCAAGGACTATATCCCGCCCAGTTACCTTAGGAGGTGGCCATAATGCCAGTCGATCTGCTCAGTGCAATTCAGTCGGGACGTGTGTTGCTGGCCGATGGCGCGATGGGGACGCAACTCCAGGCGGAGGGTCTGCCGCCGGGCGTTTGCGGCGAACTGTGGAATGTCGAACAGCCGGACAAAGTCCGCGCCATCCAGTTGCGTTACCGCGACGCAGGCAGCGACATGGTGCTGACCAACACCTTCGGCGGATCGAGTCTGGCGCTGAATCGCCACGGGCTGGCGGAGCGGGCGCGCGAACTCAACCGGGCCGCGGCGCGCATTGCCCGCAAGGTCATGGGCGAAGACCGCTGGGTGCTGGGCGACATCGGCCCGTTTGGCGGAATGCTCGAACCTTATGGCGATGCGGACCCGGACGATGTATTCACGTCGTTTCGCGATCAGGCCGCCGCTTTGCTCGATGGCGGGGCAGACGCGATCATTGTCGAAACCATGCAGTCGATGGAGGAGATGGACCTGGCGGTGCGCGCGGCTCACGAAGCGGGCGCGTCTCTGATTATTGCCTCGATGGCCTTCAACCACGCCGGCGGCGGCTCGCCCCGCACGATGATGGGCACAACGCCCGATGTGGCCGCGGCGGCCATGATCGAGGCCGGGGCAGGCATTGTGGGCTGCAATTGCGGCACGAATCTTTCGCCGGATGACTATGTGGAAATCGTGCGCCTTATGAAAGCGGCGGCGGGGGGGCGGCCTGTGATTGCGCAGCCCAACGCCGGAATGCCCGAATTGACGCCCACCGGCATCGTGTATCGCGAGAGCGCCGAGAAGATGGCCGCGTGGATTTCGCGCCTGATCGACACGGGGGCATCGATTCTGGGCGGATGTTGCGGCACATCGCCGCGCCACATCGCTCTCTTCCGCGGCGTGATCGATGGGCGCGGATGAGGAGATTCCGAACAAAGAAATATCACCGCAGAGACGCAGAGAAAATGACAGGAGATAACAGGAGAAGCATTGGCTCCTGCGTATAGGTTAGCTTTGGCAAACCAGCCTGCATTGGTGAATGTTCCCCCAGTCTCATAGGTCTCATTTGTCCCATAGGTCCCATTTGGATTCCTGGCCGGCGGATAGCCACCTGGAAATATGACGCCACGAGATAGACAAAGCAAAGGATCGGGCGCGCAGCCGGGGAGTGTGTCTTCCCTGCGCGGTGGTGGGGCGAAAAGCGGCACACAAGCGCCTGATAAGCCCCTGACGATTTCGCAACTTGCCAATTGGGTGCGTTATCAACTCGAAGCGGGTGTGGGCGCGGTTTGGGTCGAGGGGGAAATCAGCAATTGGAAACAGCATTCCACATCGGGGCATTGTTATTTCACACTCAAGGACGACACAGCGCAGATTTCGGCTGTGATGTGGCGTTCGACGGCTGCGCGCGTGCCGTTCGAGCCGCGAAATGGCCTCATGGTCGAGGCGCGCGGTCTTCTCACGTTCTACGAGGCGCAGGGGCGCGCGCAAATCGTCGTCGAGGAAATCGAGGAATCGGGCGTTGGGCGGCTATGGAAGCAGTTTCTCGAACTGAAGGCGCGCCTGCAGCGCGAGGGCCTCTTCGACGAATCGCGCAAACGCCCCCTGCCCGCCCTGCCCGCGCGCGTCGGCGTAGTGACTTCGGGCAGCGGCGCGGCCTTGCGCGACATCCTTAATATCCTTGGGCGGCGGTTTGCGGGGATCGAAATCATCGTCTGGCCTGTGCGCGTGCAGGGCGAGGGCGCGGCGGAGGAGATCGCTCACGCCATCGAACGCATGGGCGCGTTGCGCCTGTGCGACGTGATTATCGCCGGGCGCGGCGGCGGTTCGATGGAGGATTTGTGGGCCTTCAACGAGGAAATTGTGGCGCGCGCCGTGGCCGCCTGCCCGGTTCCTGTGGTTTCGGCGGTTGGGCATGAAACGGATTTTACGATTTGCGATTTTGTGGCCGACGTTCGCGCCCCAACGCCAAGCGCCGCGGCGGAAATCGTCGTGGCGGAAAAAACGCGCCTGGCCGAGTCTGTTCGCGTGGCGGCGGGACGCTTGGGGCGCGCTCTAGCGAATGGACTTCGGCAACGGCGCGCGCACGTCGAGTCGCTGGCGCAATCCTATGCCCTTGCCGAGCCGCTGGCACGTTTGCGCCAGTGCGTGATGCGGCGCGATGAGCTTGCCGAACGCCTGTCTCGTGCCATGCGTTCACGGCTGCAGGCGCATGAAAACAACGCGCGCCGCGTTGGCGAATTGCAGGCGCGCCTAAACGCCGCGCGCCGCCGCGCGTTCGACAAGATTGAGCGTGACCGTGCGCAGATCATGCAGATTCTGGCCCGGATGCGCGCGCGGTTGCGTGAACAACTGGCTCGTTCCGAAGCCCGCCGCCGCGAAGTGGAAGAAAAGCTACGGCGCCTTCAAACGGCCTCCCTGGATTGCATTCGCCGCGCCCGGCGCGAGGTCGAAGCCGCTCGCGACCAACTAGCGGCTCTTGCGCCTGAGCGCGTTCTACAGCGCGGCTATGCCATTGTCCGCCGCGCGCGCGACGGCCGCATTTTGCGCAACCCCCGCCAAGTCCGCATCAACGACCAAATTACCGCCCAGCTCGCCGAAGGCTCCTTGCGCGCCTTCGTGGCCCGCAATGAAGACGACTTATTTTCGTAATGCGAAATACTGGAGGCTGGGGGTGGGAGGAGCTGGCCCTGCGGAGTGGATGAGCAGCCCGGCGTGGCGAAGAGAAAAGCACCGAATGGCGGAAAAATCACCGGCGCGGTTTGGGCCATGAGACAGGGCTGCAAACCGCGCCGGAAAA
>CAYUNT010000297.1:0-3984 GCA_964446285.1 uncultured Candidatus Sumerlaeota bacterium
CTCGCGAAAACCGTGACAGGCGATTGGGAACAGAATCAAAGGAAAATGGTATTATTTATGATTTTTCGAGTATTTCGCAGTAAAAATCTTCAATCCCCAACGGTTTCAGCGGCTAGAAGCGCCGCGCCGAGCGCGCCAGTAAATTGCGGCGAATCCGCCACGCGCAAAGCGGCGGCCCTTTCGCCTCCTCCTCCTAGTGCCTCTGCAAGCGCCGCAGCCATGCCGGATATCAACGCCACTCCGCCCGTTAAATACACTGGCTCCTGAATACGGCATCCGGCCAACGCCGCCACACGCGCCGCGATGGCTTTTTGCACGCCCGCCACAATGTTTTCGGGCGGTTCGCCCGCGGACAGAAGTCCAACGATTTCCGTTTCGGCAAACACGGCGCAGGTGCTGTTGATCGGCGCGGTCTGGCGCGCGCGCGCGGCCAGATTGCCCAGGCGTTCGACCGGCGCGCCCAGCCTTGCGGCGACAATTTCAAGAAACCGTCCCGTCCCGGCGGCGCATCGGTCGTTCATGGCGAAATCCTGCACCACACCCCCCAAACCGCCGCCTCCCGCTCCCCCAGTTCCGCCAGCGCCATTCAAGCCGCCGGGCGCAAGCCAGATGACTTTGCTGTCTTGCCCGCCAATGTCGATAATCATGCGCGTCTCGGGATGCAAATGACGCACACCGCGCGCATGGCACGTGATTTCCGTGATGGCCGCATCCGCGCACCGAATCGCCGCGCGCCCATAGCCCGTTGCCACAATCCGCCCGACGTTGCCGCGCGCGATGCCGTGTTTTTCCAGCAACTCGCGCAAAAGCGACTCAGCGGTTTCCTCCGGGCGGATTCCCTGATCGCGCAAACCGCGAATTATTGAGAATTCGCTGTTCGCTCCATCCGCCTCGTCCGCTTCCAGGAGCACGATCTTAAGCGTTCGCGAACCTGCGTCAATTCCGGCAGTTAGCATAGGCTCAGGTTTTCCAGATCAGCGCTTTCAGACTGGCCAAACTGCATTCAGGTCATCCTCGAAATGCAAACCACGCGCGGCTGATGAGCACGGACGCGATTATCCCGATAATATCGCCCGTCAGACAGGCCGGAACCGCATGGCGCATCCTCTTGATCCCCACCGATCCAAAATAAACAGCCAGCACATAGAATGTCGTTTCCGTGCTGCCTTGGATTACAGAAGCGGCGAATCCGTCGAATGAATCGACGCCGTGCGTGGCGAAGATGTCGAGCATCACTCCGCGCGCCCCGCTGCCCGAAAGCGGACGGATCATCGCCAGAGGCACGATCGAACTCGGCATCCCGAGCAGGCTGGGAAGGCCGGTCTTTTCCATGAGCCACGTGAATCCCTTTTCCCCGCCACCCGCGCGGAACATCGCGATGGCGAACAATATGGCCACCAAATACGGAATAATCATGATGGCCACATCGAAGCCTTCTTTCGCGCCATCAACAAACGCCTCATAGACGGCCACTTTGCGCGCGTATGCGATGAGCATGATGACGAAAACCACAACCGGGATCACCCACTGCGATGTGATATCCGAGTAAAACAGAAACGAGGCGAGAAAAGACGTCGCGCTTTCCGCGCCCTGCGCGCCCGATGCGCCCTGAAGAGCTTGCGCAGCTATCATCATGATTTCTTCTCCTCGCCAGCGTTTTCTTCTTCCGGCGCCGCGGCGCCCATCGGCCAGAAACGCGCCCAGAGAGGCGTGAACACGATGGCGCCCACTGTCGAGCAGGCTGTGGCAATCAACGCCGCCACCACAAACTCCGAGGGATTGATCGACCCTGACGCCGCCCGCCACCCGACAATCCCGAACGGCAGCAGCGTCACCGACGACGTGTTGATGGCCAGAAACATCACCATTGCGTTGGTCGCCGTGCCCTTGCGGGGATTGAGCGATTGCAGGTCTTTCATCGCCTTCAGCCCAAGCGGCGTGGCGGCGTTATCCAGCCCCAGCATGTTCGCGGCAATGTTCATAATCATCGTGCTCATGGCCGGGTGATCGGGAGGAACGCCGGGGAAAATGCGCTTCATCACAGGCGAAAGCGCGCGCGCGAGCATCGCGACCAGCCCCGCCTTTTCCGCAACGCGCATCAGCCCGAGCCACAGCGCCATAATGCCGATATATTGGATGCAGAGTTCGACGGCGAGTTTCGGCGCATCGACTGCGGTCAGCGTAAGCGAGTTGCCCATATTCTTCAGATGACCCCATCGCAATCGGCGCATCTCGCGCGGCGCCAGCGCAATCGAGTCGGGCGTGACGCGCGTTCCATCCGGCATCGCGATCACGCGCGCCTCGTCGTCAATCGCCGGCAGAGAATTTTCACTGGGCGGCTGGCGGCCCTGGGCAGCGGCCTCCTTGAAAGCGTCTTCACGCTGCTTTTGCGCCGCGTCGCGCTTGCCTTTCCAGAGTTCCATGCGCGCCTGCTCGGGCGTCAATTCCGCCGCCTGCCGCGTCGCCGCATACAACCCGAAAATCATCCCAAGCAGGATCAACAAGGCAAAAAAATGATTCATCATGGCGGCGGATTCCTCCGCTTCCCGGGATCAGGAACTATGCAGGGCAGCTAGTGGCTTGGACGTCCCGTCCAAGGTATTTTCCAGGAATCTTGGACAAGACGTCCAAGCCACTGGCAATAAACCGCCAAACGAGCAAACGCGGCAGCCCTACCGCGAAGTTTCCGCAACAGGACGCGCCCGGCGCAAGGCAATCCCGACGTCCGCCAGAACATTTTCCAGCACAAGCAGCTCACTCGGAATATACAGATGGCGCGTCACATTGAGTCCGCCCACCACCGCATCCGCCGCCGCAAGCAGCGATTCCGCTGAGGCGTCGCCCAAAACGCGCCGTGTCTCGGCCGCCAAATCCCCGCCGAGCAACATCGCCTCTTCCGTTTCGCGGGGCGGCTGCGCGGCGAGGACAACCGCCTCGCGCAAGATCAAGAGCAGCCCTTCCAGCGCCGCCCGCAATCCGCCCGCCGCGCTCAGGCACCGCGCCGCAACGCCCGGCAAGGCTACAAATCCGCGCGTCCGCAAAATCTCCATTTCGGCCAGCAACGGCCTGCGAAGCCCGAGCGATTCGCTGCGCAGCAACGCCAGCGCCAGTCCCGGACGCCCCTCGGCCAGCCCGGCAACGAGGCGAGCGCGCGGCGGGTCGCAATCGTGCCGCTCCGCCAGCCACGCCTCCAGCGCCCGTGCGGGTAGAGGATGAAATGCGCACGCCGTGCAGCGCGAACGAACCGTGTCGAGCAGCCGGTGCGGGAAATCGCTCACAAGAATCAGCGACAAACTGGGCGGTGGCTCCTCCAAAATTTTCAAAAAGGAATTGGCCGCCTCTTCGGAAATCGTATCCGCGCCAAAAATCAACGCCACCTTGCGCGCCCCTTCCGACGGGCTGATCCAGGCCCAATCCTGCAGCGCGCGCACCTGGTCGATGCGGATGATCTTCGATCCTTTTTCCGGCGCGATCAGCGACACATCCAAATGCACGGCGCGCGCCACACGGCGGCTCGTTTCCGGGTCGGGACGCAGACGCGCCTCCGCGAACTCCGCCCATTGCGCCTCGTTATCGGTTTCAGGCGCGCCGGGAGAACCGGGAAAAGAGCCTTCCCGCCGCGGACTAAGCAGGCATTTGGCCAGGCCGACCGCAAAGGAGCGTTTCCCAAGCAACGGCGGACCGGCAAATAGCAGCGCTTGCGGCAGGCGGTCTTCAGCGATCATGCGCGCCAGCAGCACCCGAATCAGCTCATGGCCGACCAGCTGCCCAATCTCCGCGCCCAAAATCGGCGGCGGCTCTTCGACCTTTGCTTTAGCGGCAGACGCGCGTGGAGGGGGCATAGATGATTTCGCCAGTTACATTATATGCATGGATTGGGCGCACTGGGATATGCCATTGCGCCATTTTTTCTATATAACCCCGGCAGGGGTTAAATAACAAAGCCCAGGGTCAGCGCTTCCGAGTGCGCCACCCTGGGAAAAC
>CAYUNT010000298.1:0-3904 GCA_964446285.1 uncultured Candidatus Sumerlaeota bacterium
ATTCTTTTGCTCCTTCAGAGCAAATTCAGGGAACAGAATTACGGGAAATTGGCATTAGAAGCAAAAAACTCTTATCAGCCTGCTGGCGAATTTCTTTCGGCAGCGCAGAATACAATTCCCAAAAACGCCGGGTTGCCTGATGGTTCACAGCGGGCGAAGCCTACCCTGGCGTTTCTCCTGCCGGGCCTCTTCCAGCAAGAAATCCAGTTTGCCGGAAGCCGAATCGGCCTCAATTTGCCGATCCCAGGCAAGCCACTCGCGTTCCAGAAACCATTCGCGAAACTGCTGATATTCGCCAGGCGGAAGCGAAGTGATCTCATGCTGGAGCTGTTCAACTCGGGTCATTGAATTGTCATCCTCTTGGCGCGCCGGAATGGGTATCTCGACCGGATGGGAAAACAAGACACCGCTTCATTCTCCCGTAAAAATGCATACACAATCCTGCCCGGGAAATGCAACTAGCGATAAGGCAAATCCGCCGGGCGCGGCTGGTGCCCACGCATGTGACGCGTTCATTGCGCCTGTTTATGGAATGGCCGCCCAGGGCATGCGCCATTGGGTGATTGTGCCGTCGTTGTTGGCGGCGAAGGCGCTCTGGCCGTTGGGGTGATACACGATCTGAACAAAACTTTGTTGCGGACGCACATTTTCGAGCGTCTTCATCTCCGCCCAGTCAGCGATATACGGGGCGAACAAGGCCAGTTTCTCTGTCGCCAGGAAGTCGTTGATGGGATGCGGCTTTTCCGTCCAGGAATAGTCGCGAACAGGAGCCTCGGGTATGTCCAGATCGTAGAGGATCAGGCGGTTGGCTTCGTTTCCGAGCAAGAGATGGCGTCCATCCGGAGAAAATTCGAGGCAGCGCGCCTGGGGCGAACTGGAGCAGACAAGCGGCTGCGGGAGAAGTTTTTCCTCGCGGAAATTGAATAGATACACGCATCCATCGCTTGCGCATACAGCCAGCAGCGGGCGGTCTGGCGCGGCGGAAACCGCGATGTCGAAAAACCGCGCGCCCCGGACGGAAAAAAGGCTTTTTTCGCTCAAAATGGCCGTGTCGGCCAGATATAAAATGCCTTCCATCAGGTTGGTCTGGCATCCGAAAACCGCGCGCCGTCCATCAGGCAAAAATTCGATGCAAGTGACGGTTCCTTTGTGGCCTTCCAGGATTCCCAGCCGGCTGAAGAAGGAAAGATCATACAAGGCAATGGCGTTATGAACACGTTGCAAATTCGAGGTATTGGATTGGTCGGACGAGTTGGCGGCGCCGCTTGCCAGGAGCAGGCGAGGCATCAAGGCCGGCGGCGACACGGCCAGGCAGTCCACCGCGCAAGGATGTGAAATTTCCGGCAGGGCGCCCGGCGCGGCGCCGCCGGATGAGGACTCGCGAGCCAATGCGCTTCTCCAGCCTTTGATATATCCATCGCTAAAACCCGCGCCTCCCCTAAGCCCGCAAAGCGCCGCTGAATCCGAAATGGCCGCCGCGCACTGAATTGTCATGTCTGTGCGCATCCCACTGGCTGGCGGAGAATAATTCGGTCCAAGCGTGCGCTCATCGCAAAGAATATCGGCTCCGGGCCGGTCCCAATCTTTGGCGTTTTTCCCGAATTTCTCGCTGGGATAAGGATTTTTCAGCGGCCATGCGCGCAGTGTCCGGTCCGCCCCCGCCGAAAACAAGATGTCGCCGCTGGGGGAAAGGGCGATGGCCGTCACGGAATCGCCATGCCCCTTGAACACACGCAATCCGCCCGCTTTTCGGAATTCTTCGAGCGACGTGTGGGGGATCATCACCTCGCCATACCAGCGGTGGAGATAGCGGGCTTCGCTGGCCAGCGCAAATTGAACCAGGCCTTCGTGGATGGCATTCTGGCGCCGCAGGTAATTATCCAGCGCGGACTTGTTGAAATACGCCAGCGGCATGCAAAGAATGAGCAAAACAAGCAGAATGCACCGGCGGATGAGAATGCGCTGGTGATTTTCCCAATAGCGGCGTTCGCGGCGCAAGGCAGCCAGTTGCGGATGGTCCGGCGCGGCCTCGATAGCCATCGAAAGAAGGCGGATTTTGGTTTTCCATTCGGCCGAAGGCAGATCGAGCGCCTGCTGGCGCAGGGCATCGGCTTTCTCGATGCGTTCGGCCTTTTCCTTGCGGAGGCGCTCCTGATCGAGGATCTGGCGCAGTGTTTTGCGCGCCTTTTCGATGAACTGACCACCCCGCCCAAAGTAACGCGCGATATAGGCCTGGAGCGCGTCGATTTTCTCTTCTGGCGTCGATTTTGCAAAACAGGCCTTATAATTTTCCTGATCTTCATCGAGGAATTGCTCGATGTCCGCGAGGATTTGATTGGCCTCGCCCGAGTGCAGGGCCGCGCCTCCGCCAAACGCTTCAAGATAAAGCCGCGCCGCCTTGCGCGCCTCGAGCGGCGAATCGCCCTTGAGGTGAATTTTCCGCACCGCCGCGAAAGCGTTCGTGTCGTTTTGCCGCCGTTCTTCCTCGGCGCGCCTGCGCTCGCGTTCCTCGAAAGCCTTTTGTTCCTCGGCCAGAACGCCCTCGAGCTGCTCGGGCGACACGCCGACAAGCAGGCCCTCGCGCCCCAGATCCACCTGGAATTTGGTCCATTGCACATCCGTAAATCGGTTGCGCGTCGAATCGAGCCACCCCCGAACGCGCGCCGCAAGGGTTTCACGCGTTGGTTTGGCGTGCGCCAGGGCGGGGATTCCGGCGGAGGCGCCCCCGCCAGCAATTGCGGCCTGAGGCATTTCTCCCGTCCGGGGGCGCGCCGGCGCAAATCCCAGCGGAATCAAGCCGGATGCGGAAACCACGCGGAAAGGGTCCTGGCGCAGGGGCTTGGCCTTTTCGATGCACCAGTGCCCGATGCTTTCCGAAAGATGGCGGTAGATGTCATCGACGGTCACGATGCCGTCGCCGTCGTAATCGGCGCCCCCGCCCAGGGCGCGAAGCAAGAACCATGTGAATACGCCGTGAGGATGCGAATCGAAAGTGTCCTCGTAGGAATACTGCCCGGTGGAGCAGGCCGAGATTGTGACGATGCCCATCGCGTTGGCCATGGCCTGGGCGAAATCGGGCGTCATGACATTGGTTGCGGCGGCGGCGCGAGTGCTCGGGTCCACAAGGACCTCATTGCGGCAGGCGTCGAGGAGCACCACGGTCCGCGCCCCCTCGATGCGGCTCAGGCGCGAGTAGATTTCCTCCAGGCGGACGGTGGTGCTGACAACAAAGTCCAGATTGGCGTCTTGCGTGAGCAGCACTTGCTGGCCGTGCCACGTCATGCCGTGGCCGGCGAAAAAGAAGACAATCAGATCGCCTGCCCGCGCCCGGCTGGCCACGAAATCCAGGATATGCAGGACGTTGGGCGAAAGCGCTTGCGCATCGTATTCATGCGATTCCGAGGATAGATGATAAATATAACGATCTTTGAACATGCCTTCGGGGATGGGCATTTCCTTGATGGCTTTGGCCAGCGCCCGCCCATCATTGCCCGGACCCTGTAATTTGCGGATGCGTGGATTGGGATATTGTCCCACGTCCACGATGATTGCCCAATAGTATCCCCCGCCCGCTTCCACTTGCGGCGCAGAGGAAGCGCGTGGCGTGGGCGTGGAAACAATATCGCGAGTGGAAAGGGGCGGCTCCATTGGATGGGGAGGATGATTGGCAAATCACACAATAGGCCGCGGCACGGGCGCTTTGCGGGAAAATAACTGCCAAACTCCCCCAAATCCTCCCTTGAACCTTCTATAACAACATCACGTGACAATCATAGTCCCCCCAAACCTATTGACAAGAAGAAAACGCCGCCCCGCGCTCCGCGCCCAGGACATTTCCGTAAGCCTTCCATTATTAGCAGGGATTGGAGGATATAGCGTTCTCTTCTTCAGGCCCAACGGGCCG
>CAYUNT010000299.1:0-3869 GCA_964446285.1 uncultured Candidatus Sumerlaeota bacterium
CTCACTCCATAACTGACTCCATCCATAACCCCATCCTTAACCCCTTATCTGACTCCATCACTAACACCCTCTCTCACCCCCTCGGTTACCCCATCCTTGACCCCGTCCCTGACGCCTTCGCTCACCCCCTCCTACACGCCGTCTCCGTCGCCCTCACCTTCGCCGACGCCTGATCCGCCTCCGGCGGCGCCCACGGGCCTTGTGGCCACTGCGGGCGACAGCGTGGTGAATCTCGACTGGAGCGATAACAGCGAATCCGATCTCGCCGGATACAATGTGTATCGCGCCACGGTCACCGGCGGGCCTTATACCAAACTGAACAGCGCGTTGCTCACATCGAGCAACTATGCCGATTCCACCGCCGCCAATTATACCGCATATTTCTATGTGGTGCGGGCTGTGGACGCTGCGCAGCAGGAAAGCGCGGATAGCGCCGAGGCCTCGGCTATTGCGTTCGCCGCGAACGCGCTCATCGAAAACTTCGAGCCTTACGCGACGGGCGCGGAAGCCATGTTCCGCGATCCGGAGTTCTCCGGTTCGACGACGGGCATCAACACAGCCACGGACGCCTCGGAAGTGTCGGCGGCGCAGTCGAATGACCGGCTCGATCCGGCCTTTGGCACGCCGGGAACCAAATCCCACCGCTTCTACTGGCAGTGGACCACGCCGGGGACCGGATTCGTCCGCGCCACGACCTACAATGCCGCGAACCGCCCGAACCCGATCATCGACTTCTCGCGCGGACTTTCGGTGTATGTGAAGGTCACGCAGGGCGAGGTCGATCTCGGCCTGTATGTGCGCGAGACGGGTGTTCTGGGCGCTCCCGGAGCCAACGGCGGGGTTACAGGCACAATCGAGAAGCTCACGAACCTGCGCCGCATCAGCGCCGCGGGATATTGGCAGTATTTCTACTTCGACCTCCCGGCGGAGTCCTGGACGGCGGTTTCCGGCAACGGCGTCCTCAATGGACGCTGGGGCACGCTCGAAGCCCTCACGTTCACAGCGGTTTCGGGCAGCTCGGCCGCCGACATCGAGGTCTTCGTGGACGACATCTATGTGGGCCAGCAGCATTCGCCTATCGCCACGCCAACGCCGTCGCCCACTCCCTCGCTGACACCCAGCCCCTCGCCCAGCCCAAGCCCGAGTCCGTCGCTTACGCCGTCACCGTCTCCCAGCCCAAGCCCCTCGCCTTCGCCGACGCCAACTGTTACCCCGGCGCCGACGCCTCAGCGCTACTACGCGGAAAGCGAAACGCAGAGCAACACGACCTCAACCAGCTGGCAGACGAAAACCACGGTCTCGATCTCGGACGCCGTAGCGGGCGACTACCTTGTGATCGCCGCCGCGGAAGTGATGGGGTCCTCGACTTCATATAACGCCCTGGCGCAATTGGTGATCGACGGAACCGCCTGGGCGCAATACGACGCCGAGCCAAAAGACACAACCAACTTCCAGACTTTCATTACCCACAAGGTTGTGACTCTCGCGGCTGGCAGCCATACAATGAGCATTCAGTATTGCAGCGAAAGCACCGCCGCCACATGCAGCATCCGCTATGCCCGCATCTTCGTCCTTCCGCTTTCCTCCTATGCGAAGGACGACGACCAGGACACGCAAGTGAGCGTCACGACGACGGAAGCCAATGTGGCCTCGCTGACGTTTACTGCGGCGGCTGGCCCCTATCTGCTCATTGCCACCGCTGAACCGCGGCCCAATTCCGCCAGCTACAGCATCACCACGCGCTTCAAGGTCAACGGCGTCACGCAGGACGAAGACCTGCAGGAAGCGCAGGACACAACCAACTACTTCACGTTTGGCGCTATGCGGGTGGTGACTTTCGCCGCGGGCAGCCAGACGCTCACCATCACGGCCAAGTCGGAAAGCGGAACGATGTATATGCGCCGTCCGCGCCTGCTGGCGGTTCCATTGAGCGCATTCGCTTATGACTACGCCGAAAGCGAGGCCACTTGGTCCACGACAAGCACTTCGTGGCAATACAAGACCCTGCTGGACTTCTCGATGGCGTCGGCGGGAAATGCACTTGTGTTCGCCACAGCGCGGTTTGCGGGCAACAGCGAATCCTACAGCCCCGAAGCTCGCATGACCATTAACTACACCGCCTATAACGACAGTCCCCTCGAACCAAAGGACACGACGGACTACGCCACCTTTGGCGCGCTAAAGATGATTAACCTCGCTGCGGGGAGCCACCACATTCAGGTGGATTACCGCTCCGAAAATACCGCCGCCACAACCTATATTCGCAATGGGCGGGTTGTGGTGCTGAAATTCTAACCGCGCAGCCCAAATAGGGAACGGCGCGCTGGCTTCCTCCCCGGCGCGCCTCCCTTTTGTGGCTCTGCCACCACCTCCGTTCGCCGGGGGGCACGCCGAAAGGCGGCCGTCCTTTGAGCCGCTGCCCCGGATGCTCCCCGGCGATTCGTTTCATTTTCGGTTTGCACCCCAAAGCATTACATGCTTGCATACGAAGGCGTTTTGTAGCATTGTTCCTTGCGAGAGGACCCGCCCGGTCCCGTTCAAGGATCGAAACGCGGCTTATGACGGCCTCGGCGTTATATGAGCGAGGGGTTTAGCAGGAATCCATCATGGAGGTTATGTTCATTATGAAAACCATGCATTTGCGACTTGGACTGATCCTGGCGGTTTTTGCCCTCGGCATGATTTCCCTGGGGGCATGGGCCGGGCAAACCAGCATTTATAAAACAGGATTTGAGCCGTCGGAAGGCTATGCGGCCAGCCAGATGGTTGGCGGACAGGGCGGATGGGAAAGCAGCGATGGCGCAAAAGTTGCCGCAGGCGCTGCCCAGGCGGGCGTTCAATTCGTTGCCCTTGAACCCAACTCCTCCATGAGCCGCACGCTATATGGAACAGGCAATGTCTGGCTCGCTGGCTACTACAAGGGCGCGGGGACAGATGCTCCGCCGGATTATCCGCGCGAGCAGCCGGCCGCATGTGTTTTGCATTTCTCCTCGCTCAACGGCATTCAGGCGCTCACCAAAAACGATCTCGGCGAGGAAGTCTGGGTTCCCTCCACCCCGGATCAGGCGGTTTTTACTTCGGCCGATTCCTGGGCGAAAATTGCGCTGCATATTACTTACAATGCTCAGGACCCGGCGCTGGCGCGCTGGGAGGTGTATGTGAATGGACAGCGCTACCTGAGCGACCTGAAATTCCGCGATCCAGTAACCGCCCTCAACGGGTTCCGCAATCTTTCCGGATCGCAAAGCGCGTTCGACTCTTTTGAGGTGCTTGTCTCTGACGGCGATGCCGATGGCGATGGCTTCTCCGACACCGGCGAAGGACGCCTTGGAACAGATCCTCTTGATCCCACCAACACGCCAAGGGATCAATTTGACATAAACCGCGATGGCAAGATCAGCATCCTCGATGCGGTTCTGTTGTCCCGCATCGTCCAGGGTTTGGTTCCGGCTCAGGGATACATTACAGTGGATGCGGATGGCGACGGCGATGTGGATCAGGATGACGCCGATACCCTCTATCGCTGGATTCTTGGCGATCCGAGTTATCCTTTCCTGCCCAAAGCAAAATAGTTTCCGGCAATTCTCGGTGCCGGTTTCGCGAGAGTTCATTGGCGGCGGCTGGGGGCATTCTCCCGGCCGCCGCGCTGTTTAATGATCTAAGGGGCGCATCTCACTTTTTTTGTCCATCCGCAGGTGAAACCGCCACGTTTCTTTCAGCGAGGCCACCTGCGGCGCGTATGGCGCCAAGCGCCACAACGAGGTGCAAGAGGACTGCGCCAAGCGCCTCAACGAGGCGCGAGAAGGTAGCCTGGGGGGGGCGAAGCGGAACCCCAGGCTAATACCAATTTCCCGTAATTCTGTTCCCTG
>CAYUNT010000300.1:0-3809 GCA_964446285.1 uncultured Candidatus Sumerlaeota bacterium
CCCAGGCGCGGCCCTCCTGGCAGTTGTCTCATTCGTCTCATCTGTCCCATTCGTCTCATCTTTGCGATATGCCTCCAACTGGCCAGACAGGCATGGGCAATGCGGGTGGGGATTGGGCGGAGGGCGAATTCGATCTGGCGGAAAGTCTGGCGGGGCTGGACCCGACTCATACGGTGATTCTGACGGATTCGCCGCGATTGCTCGAGCGCCTCGCCTCTTCCTCCTTTTTCCCCTCCGTGTTTTCCTCCGCGTCCTCTGCGCTCTCTGCGGTGCCTGTATCCTCTGTCCCCTCCGTGTCCTCTGCGCCTCTTGCGGTGAGTTCTCTCTATGCCGAACTGATTCTGGTTCCTGAACGCCGCGCCATTTCGCGCGCCACGTTCGAATGCGCCCGCCGCCTTGGTGTGCCCGTGGTTGCCACGCACGACGTCCATTTTGCCGATGCGGCCGATTATGCATTGTATCGAATTTTGCGAGCCATGAGCCGGGGCGTTACGGTGGGGCGGCTCGATTGCGATTGGGAGGAACAAGACGAAGCGGCTCCTTCTGCCGCGTCTCCTCCTGCATCTCCTTCTGCGCCTTTTGCCGCGCGTCTTCCCTCGCCTTACGCTCCTCCCATTCCTTCCGTTCCTCCCGCCGGCCCCGAACACTGGATGCGCGACCGCTGCGAATTGCGCGCCCTATGGCGGGGATTGCGCGAAGAGGTCGAACGTTCGGTTGCCGCCATCGCCGAAGCCTGCCGCCTCGAACTCCCCCTCGGCCAGTGGCGCTTGCCGCGGCCGCATCTTGCCGCGGGCGAAACGCCGTTCTCGCGCCTGTGGCAGATTGCCTTTGCGGGGCTTCAGACGCGCCAGCGCCCCCTCACGCGCGCGGCCATCGACCGGCTCCGGCGCGAAATCGAAACGCTCGATTCCCTTGGATTTGCCTCGTATTTCCTGGTGGTGCATGAAATCGCCGAAGAGGCGCGCCGCCGCGGAATGCACGTCCTCGGGCGCGGGTCTGCCGCCAATTCGCTCGTCTCCTACGCGCTCGGGTTCACCGGCGTGGACCCGCTGCGCCATAACCTGTATTTCGAGCGGTTCCTCAACGCCGAGCGCCGAACGCCGCCCGACATCGACCTGGATTTGTCGTGGAAAGACCGCGACGCGCTGGTCGATTGGGTGTTCGAGCGTTTCGGGCGCGATCATGTGGCGCTGATTTCGACGACGGTGCGCCTGCAGACGCGGCTGGCGATCCGCGAAGTGGCTCACGCTCTTGGAATCCCCGATCGCGCCATCTCGCGCCTGACTGGCCCGATTCCGTATTGGCACGGCGGCGCCCCCAATGGCGGCCCCGATCTCACGCGCCTCGATGAACTCTTTCCCGAGTGCCGCGGGCTTCCTTTGCGCGAGGAACCGTGGCGCACCGTTCTGGCGCACGCCAGCCGCCTGATTGGCGCGCCATCGCATTACGGAATCCATTGCGGCGGATTGCTCATTACGCCTGAACCCATCTGGCGCTATACGCCGCTTGTGCGCGCCGCCAAGGGATTCGTCGTCACGCAAATGGACATGCGCCCGATCGAGGCGCTTGGGCTGATCAAGATCGACCTGCTGGGCAACCGTTCGCTCGGCGTGCTGCGAGACACGCTTGGGGCCATCGCCTCCTCCTCCCCATTGAATTGAAGTGACAAATGAACAGAATCCGATGCGCGAGTCTGTCTCCCTCGAGACTTGCATTGATTCATGCGATCTGCTCTTGCTATGTGAAACGCTGTTTCGATGGTTGCTCCCGGGAATCGCCGTGAGGCTTTTTCCAATTTGCGCGGGTATTTTCATGTTTTTGTTTTGCGCTCGTTCAGGATGACACTCGGTCTTCGCCGGCTTGAAGAAGCATACGAAATCGGACCGGAAATCGGCCGCGGCGGGATGGGCATTGTGTATCAGGGGACGGCGGCGTATCTGGGCCGTCCCGTGGCGATCAAGAAAATCTACCCGCATCTCATGCAGGAACAAGACCTCCTCGACCGGTTTTTGCAAGAGGCGACCGTCGTCGCGCAGTTGAATCATCCAGGCTTGGTGACGATTCACGATTTGTGCGAGGACGCCGATGGGATTCCGGCCATCGTGATGGAACGCCTGCAGGGCAAGTCGCTTGGGGCAATTCTGGCGGATGCGGATTCGGGCCGTTTGGAATCGCGCCGGGCGGTGCATCTGATCGCGCAAGCTGCCGAGGCCCTCGATCACGCCCACCGCCAGGGCGTCGTGCATCGCGACATCAAACCCGACAACCTGATGGTCATCGAGGGCGACCGGGTGAAAATCATGGATTTTGGCCTGGCGTGCATGAAACAGCCGCGCCAGCGCCCAAAGCGGTTGCGATTCCGCACGGTGTTTGACCGCCCGGACCGCTTGTTCGGCACGGCGGCCTATATGTCGCCCGAACACATCGACATTTGTTCGGTGGATGCGCGCTCGGACATCTATTCGCTGGGGGCGGTGCTTTATCATGCGCTGACGGGCCGCGTGCCGTTTCAGTCAAATAATCCGCTGGAAATTCTGGCGATGCACATCAATCGCGCCCCGCTGCGGCCGCGCGTTCTGGCGCCGGATTTGCCCGAGGCGCTTGATCTCGAAGTGATGCGCGCGCTCGAAAAAGACCCGGCGCACCGTCCGCAATCGGTGGCGGAATGGGCCATCGCGCTGCGGCGCGCCGCCGGATTGGAGGCTTCGCCAGCGGGCGCGGCCACAGGAACATCCGCCCGCTATTCACCGCCTGGCAACGCGCCGACTTCGTATCTGACCCCTGTCGGCGCATCCGCGACGCCAGCGCCTTTGCCGCCCCCGTCCGGAGGAGCGGCCTCAGTATCCGCGGCGGAATCCTTGGCGCGCGAATCCTCCGCGCCTTCGCCGCCTTCGCCCGCCGCTGCTGAGATTTCTAAGACACCCGCCGCCCCTGCTGCCTCTTCCTCCTCTGCGCCCAGTCCGGCATCCGCCCCGCCCCCACAAGCGCCTCAGACAAGCGCGCGCGCGCCTTCCGCCCCTGCCTCTTCGCTTTCTCCGCAGGCGCGCGAGGTTCTCGAACGCCTTCGCCGGCGCCGCATCCGCACACTCCTGCGTCTGGCGGTGTTCAGCCTGACCTTTTCCGCGATTCTTGTGGTGGCGGCCGGCGTGATTATCTACAAATTAATGCATTCCCCCCGCCTGGGTCGTGACGGGCAGAGCGTTGTGACCGCCCCCTCGATGCCGCCTCGCACCGGCCGCGCCGTTCTTGTTTCAACCGAAACTCCCTTACCCGTCACGAACAAGAACTCGGCTTTCGCCGCCGCCGATTCCGAACCTCCTGAATACACGCTAGTCAATTTTTCCAATCTGCTGATCCGCAGCGGGAATCGTTTGCTGGCAAAAGGCGATTGGAGCATGGCGGCGGAGATGTTCGCGCGCGCGCGGCAAATGAATCCGGCGGCGGGCGAAGCGGCGCTTGGACTGGCGCAGGCGCTGGCGCGCCAAGGCAGCCTCTCCGAGGCTCAGGCTCTTTTACGCCAAACGCTCGATCCCGCCTCGCAAACAGACTACGCTCCCGTCGATCGCGTGCGGGCGCAGTTGTGGGCAAGCCAGCCCGAACTCATGACGCAGCAGCCAACCCCCGGCTCGGCAAGCGGTTCCTGAGAGAAGAAGAATTTTACCACGAAAAACACGAAAAATACGAAACAAGAGGAAAGAAAATTTCTTTTTTCGTTATTTTCGCGTTTTTCGCGGTTGGGAATGCTTTTTCTAGGATAACTGGAGTGTAGTGTTTTTGAAGCAAAGAAGTGATAGGGAGGGGATGCCGTT
>CAYUNT010000301.1:0-3730 GCA_964446285.1 uncultured Candidatus Sumerlaeota bacterium
ATGATTAAGCAAGAGGGCAGGGGGGGGCGGAACGGAGATAGAATATCAGGCGGCATAAGACGGCGGGCGGGACTGAAGGGCCTTAGGGGGCGTGGTATTCATTTTATAGCCAGGCGTTCGGCGGAAGGGACTCATAATTATGCGGTATGCGGATATTCCCACTCCCGCTGAGGTTCCGGAAGACAATGAAGGAAGCGATCACGACACTCGCGAAATGGCGAGCGTTCTGGTTGTGGACGATTCCGAGGCCAATGCAGCGCTCGTCAAGGCGCTGCTGAACACGCAAGGGTATGAATGCCAAATCGCGCATACAGGCCAGGAAGCGCTCAAGATTCTCGAAGATCATGATTTCGACCTGATCAGCCTGGATATTGCTTTGCCCGACATGAATGGATTCGAGGTGTGCAGGCATATTCGGGAATCCACGCTCCACAGGCATATTCCGATTCTGATGGTTAGCGCGCATTTCACGGACCAAAGAAACGTGGTCGAGGGTCTGGAAATCGGCGCGAATGATTTTGTGCGCGTTCCCTACGCGCCGATGGAATTCATCGGACGCGCCAAAGGGCTGGTCCGCCTGAAAAAGGCCGAAGATCGCCTGCGCGCGCTTGCGCTGGAGGACTCCCTGACACATCTGGGCAATCGCAAGATGTTTTACGAACGCGCAGAGGCGGAGTTCAGCCGGGCGCTGCGCCACGACGCCCAGTTGTGCCTGGCGCTGATGGACATCGACAATTTCAAGGAAATAAACGATAAATACGGCCACCTTGCGGGCGACGAAGTCCTGCGCGGCATTGGCGCTCTTGTCCATGAATCCGTTCGCCGCGAGGACGTTGCGGCGCGCTGGGGCGGCGATGAATTCGCCCTGCTGCTTGTCAATACCGCCATGGACGGCGCCCTGCTGCTGATGCAAAGGATTCTGAAAGCCGTGGCCGAAACGGATTTCTCGCTGGATGAAAAAGGAATTTATGCCAAACTCAGCGCCGGATTGGGCCAGTTTGACCCGGGGTTGCATGTGCATGTGGACGCGCTGGTGGCCGACGTGGACCGCGCCCTGTTCCAGGCAAAGGATGAAGGTGGAGGACGCATTGTTCTGGTTCAATGAAGAGTATGTCATGTTTCCTAAAAGGCCTTTTATCGCCGTTTTGATATTCCTTGCGATGGGGTTTGTATTGCCCACGCTGGCTCTCTCGGCGGATGCGCGCCCTGTATGCGGACTGTGCGGACAGCCCATCACGGGCCAATACATGGTCTATTCGCAAGACGGAAGAAAACTGGTTGTCTGCGCAAAATGCGAACGCTCCAGCCAGCGATGCTCCCAGTGCCGGATTCCGCTTGGCCGCGGCGAAGGTCGCATGGTTGCAGGCCAGCTATTGTGCCGCTCGTGCGCGCGAAACGCCAAAACTTGCTCGATCTGCAACCGCCTGCTCACGGGCCGTTATCTGGTCTATAACGTTGACGATGGCCAGATGCTCGTCTGCGAGCAGTGCGACCATGATGCGCCGCATTGCGCCGCCTGCAAGCGCCCTATGCGTCCCCGCGAAATCATGCGCTCGGGGTCGAAAATCCTTTGCCCCTCATGCCACCAACAGCTGAGCACTTGCAAAGCCTGCGGCGAGAAAATTGTCGGCGACCGCTATTTCATCCGGTTCCAGGAAGGCGAATTCTGCGAAACATGCTGGCTGACTCACCCAGCCTGCTCGATTTGCGGTGCGCCCGTGGGCAATACGTATTCTCAACTCGCCGGTGGACGCGTTCTTTGCGCCGATTGCGCGAAAACCGCTGTTCTGGACAATGAAAAAGCCAGGCAAATTCTGGCGGGAGTGAGGGCTGTTCTTGAACCCAGGTTCGGAAAACGACTCGATCATCCTGTCGAGTTGCGCCTGGCCACGCCCGGAGAACTGGGTCTGGCCGGAAGCGACATCCCCAGTCCGACCGGCTCTCAATCGGGCAATACCCGCGCAGGGGCCACAACGGCGGCGGCGGCGGCGCAGGCTTCGCCCGCCGTTCCCGCTTCCGCTCCCGATCCCGCTCCACCCGCGGCGACAGGGGTGGCGGCCGAAGGCGGCGCGCCTGCGCCTCCGCAGATTCCAAGCGCCGGGGCAAATTTCGGCCCGATGACCGCGGGCGGCAGCAGCGGCGGCGGTGGCAGCAGCAACGCGTCGCCCTACGAGACGAAAACCCGCGAGGTCTCGCGCGGATTGCAGGAAAAGGAACTGGGAAAATTTGTCCGCCACGGCGACAAGTTTGAAATCCTGATTCTTTCAGGGATGCCGGAATCGTGGTGCTGGGAAACTGTCGCGCACGAGTTTGCCCATGCCTGGCAATCGGAAAAAAACCCGGACCTGACAGACATTCGCTGGTCAGAAGGATTCGCGCAATGGGCGGCGATGCTGGTGCTTGAAAAGCGCGGCGACAAAAACCTGCTCGCCAGATTGCGCGGACGAACCGATTTGTATGGAGAGGCGTTTCAGCTCGTCAGCCGGCTGGAAACCATGCGCGGACGCGACGCCGTTGTCCCCTATATTCTGCTTCTAAAGACTGGCGATTAGGGCCACTCCTGCCTGATTCCTTGATTGCGATTTCTTTTTCCGCAGACTGGCCCCCGGCGTTTTGCCGTTGCCGGAGCGCGGCGTTTTTGGCGATTTTACCAATACCGCTCGATATGAACCTGCCCGGGCTGCTTGCGGGTGTGTTCGAGGTAGCCTTCGGAGGCGAGGAGCGCGGCCATGTCTTCGATCATCGCGGGGCTGCCGCAGAGGAAGATATGCGTGTTTTCGGGCGTGGGCGCGAATCCCCACAGCGCGTCGAGCACATGCCCATGCCAGAGGTCTTGCACATGACCTGTGCGTCCATGCCAAGGCGCAGGTTCCTCGGCGGGGCGGCTGAGAATGGGCGTGTAGGAAAATCGCGGACACAATCGCGTCATCGTTTCGAGTTCCGCCTGGTAGCCGAGTTCGCACGAATGGCGCGCGCCGTGGAAAATGGCAATCTGGCGCCGTGAGTTCGCCGCGCCAAGATATGTGCGGATCATGCTCATGTAAGGCGCAAGGCCGGTGCCTGTGGCGATCAGGAGCAAATTGGCTTCGGGCGGCACGGGCTCGAGCGTGAACATCCCCGACACTTTGGGTCCGAGCCAGAGGCGGTCTCCTGGCCGCAGGGCAAACAGGCGCGGGGTCAGCGCGCCCGATTTCACAAGCATCAAATAGAATTCCATGTATTCGCCCGCCAGCGACGAAGAGGCGATCGAGTAAGAACGGCGGATTAATTTCGCAGCCTGTCCTGCCGTGGGTGGCGCGGCGGGTGGCGCAGAGGGCGCGGCGGGAGCGGCGGCGTGGGGCGCGGCTGCGGGCTGAGCGGGCGGTTCCTCGGGATCGCATCCCTCCGCGCGCGGGGCCGATTCCGGCAGGCCCAAAACGGCAAACTGCCCAGGGATGAAGTCGGGCAGCGTCCAGCCATCCGGCGCCACGCGGAAAATGGCCAATCCCTGCGCAAGATCAATGCGCTGCGTTACGAGGGCATTGAGAGTCGAGGTGTCTATAGCCATAAACGAACCGCCTGAGAAGCGCTGGGGGCGGAGGAAGCCTCTGCGAGCGCAGCCGCCATAAGCGCTCGCCCCGTGTGATTTCTTTTAGCGCTCTTTTGCGCGTTGAGCAAGGGACGATTCGCTGGCGGCAGGTAATACACAGGTACATGGTGTCCCCCCTGGAGGGGTGTTGGTGAATGGGTT
>CAYUNT010000302.1:0-3689 GCA_964446285.1 uncultured Candidatus Sumerlaeota bacterium
TCGCGATCCCAGGCTTGCCGTTACGCTGGGATGGCGAGGCTCCGCACTCGCGTCTTTGTATTCCCGCCTTATTTGCTCATTTCCATCATTCATCCCTATCGTTCACACCCTTTTTCTGAACTTTTTGCTCATGTCCTTTTCGCTTGCCCGCTTTCTTCTGCCAGGAAAAGATACCTGCCAGGAGCATTCCTGCGTCTATTAATAACAAAATCGTAAGGGAGGCTCACCAACGTCGTTGACGCCGCCTTTGTCTTTGTGCATTCTGACACCAGAGGGGGTTATTCAGGTCTCATGGCTGGCAAAGTATTCTTCATTGGAACCGGTCCGGGCGATCCGGGCCTATTAACCGTCCGGGGCGCGCGATTGCTCCAGGAAGCGGATGTTGTTTTCTACGAATCCGAAGTTCCCTCAGCGATTCTGGGGCTGGCTCGCACAGGCGCGGAAAAGGTATGCCTTGGCCCCTTGCCTGGCCGTCCGGTCCCCAATCGGCGCGAACGCCACCGCGAGATCACGGCCCGCGCGCTTGCCGGGCAGAAAGTGGCCTGCCTTGCGCTGGGCGATGCCATGCTATTTGGCCACGGGGGCGAAGAGGCCCTCGCCTTATCCGCCGCCGGAGTGTCTTTCGAGATCGTGCCGGGAATTCCGGTTGGACTGGCCGCCGCGGCTTATGCGGGCATCCCGCTGACGCAGCCTTCGCTCGAACCGGCGGTGGTCATAGCCACAGGACGTTTTTCGCAACCCGAACCTGCGGCGGATGAGACCGCGCCTGGCGGCAAGCCGCTTGAGGATATAACAACCCATCCGGATTCCGCGCCGACGGAGCCTTTGGCGGGAGCGCCTTCCAGGACGTCCGCCGCCGAACCCTCGCCGCCGCCTGAAGTTATTCACGAAAAACGCATCGGACGCGGGGTGGTGGTCCGGCATCGCCGCCCCGGAGCGCCTCAAACCCCGTTCCCATGCGATTCTTCGACGCAATCTCCTATCATTCTCGCCCGCCACGAAAACGTCGAGGTGGTGGACGAAAAGGAACACTCCGAAGAGCACGGATGGATTTCCGCGGAAAAGCGCCTCATGGGCCGCGAGGAACCGCCCGCCGCCGACGCCTCGGAAGCGCCCGCCGGCCCGGATCCGCGCTGGGATGCGCTGGCGAAAATGGGCGGCACGATTATCGTTCATGTGCCCGAAGGGGCCTTGGGCCGGACGGTCAGGCAGTTGCTCAACGAGGGAAAATCCGAGGATGAACCGGGCGCGTTTATCCTTGCGCCGGCGAGCAATTCTCAGCGGACTTTGCAGGCTCCGCTTGGATCGCTGGCGCGCGTGGCCGATGCGGCGGGAATGCGGGGCGCAGGAATCCTGATCGCGGGCGACGCGGTTCACATGCGCGAGCACCTGAACTGGTTTGAGTCGCGCCCGCTCTTTGGGATGCGCGCGGCGCTTACGGACCTGCCCGATCGCAATCAAGGAATTGCCACCGCGCTCGAAGAGGAAGGGGCGCAGGTGCATCAGGCGCCTTTGCTCTATCTGGCAGAGTTGCCCGATGCGCGCGCCGCCCTCAAGGAATCGCTCGAACGCATCGAGCATTTTGACATGATAATTTTCCCAAGCCCCATGGCGGCGCGGATTTTTCTGCAAACGCTCTGGGGCGATTCGCGCGATGTCCGGCCGCTCGCCGGGCGCCGCCTGGTCGCCTTTTATTCGGCCACAGCGGAGGAACTGGTCCGCAATGGCATTCATCCCGACATTCTAGTCGAAGATTTCCCCACGCGCGGAATGGTCGATCAACTCGGCATCAAGCCGGGGCACCGGGTTTTGATGCCACGCGCCGCCCAGGCCCGCGATCTGCTTCCGATGGAAATCCACGAGCGCGGCGCGCAGGTGGAAATCATTCCGCTGTATGAAACCCTGCCTAATCCCGAGGGATTGGCGCGGCTGCGCGATTTATTGCGCGCGGGATCGCTCGACATCATTCTCCACGGAACCAGTTCGGGATTCTTGCGGCTGTGGGAATCGCTCGAGCGCTCCGAGCGCGCGCCGCTTCTTTCGCAAGTCGCCCACGGATGCCTCGGAGCGTCGATCGCCCGCACGCTCGTTTCGCGCGGAGTCGAACCGGGATTTGAGGTGCCAGTGCCCACGCCACCGAAAGTTGTTGACGCCGTAAAGGAATTCCGGCGGCGCGCCGGCGGCGCATCCTAGCCCGCTGTGCGCGCGGCGCATCCCGGCCTTGCGCTCGCAGCGAATCGCTTCGCTTCTTGGCCCTTTGCGGCCATGCAACCCATGCCCGAAACCTTAACCTTCGAAGAACGTCAATACGCCGACTGGATTTTGCGCATCGAACGGCGCGCCATTCTGCCGCTGAAATGGATTTTGCTGGCCGTCTGCCTGGTGATGTGGCTTTGGGCCACGCGCTGGGCGCTGCCTCCCATCCATATCTTCATGCTCTTTTTCCTGTTCACTATGATGACGCTCTCGATGACCTTTTTCATTCGCGCGCGCCGCGTTCCGGCGCATCAGGCCAAGGCATTCGCCGTCATTTCCTATTTTACGGATATGGCGTTCGTGACGCTCCTTTTTGTTTTCGACGCCATCGAACGGCGCGCCAGCGGATTTGCGCAAAGCGAGTTTTATCTCTTGTATTTCCTTATTGTTTTGCGCGGATTCGCCCTGTTCCGCGCGCCGCTCGAACACCTTTTCATGAGCATTCTCATCTCGGTCCTCTTCGCCGGGTCGCTGTGGATTCAGGAACACTCGTTCCGCTTCATCACCGAGCGGACATTTCTGCTCAAATTCGCCCTGATCTGGCTAGTGATCCTGCTCGCCTGGTTCATTATCGAGCTGATCAATCAGCAGCAGCGCGAAGTGATGGAAACGCGCGAGCGGCTCGTGCGGTCCGAGAGCCTGGCGCGCCTGGGCGAAGTGGCCGCCGGCATCGCGCACGAAATCAACAATCCGATCGGCATCATCGCGGCATATTCCGAATTTCTAATGCGCCAGTCCGATCCAGCCGATCCCAAACTGCCCGACTACGACACAATTCACCGCGAGTCTTTGCGCTGCAAAACAATCATCAATCAGATGCTTGCGCTCGCCTCGCCCACGCCGCTGCAATTCGCGCCTGTCACGCTCGAGCCGCTTTTCGCCGAGGTGTTTGGCGTTGTGCGCGATCCGCGAGACGGCGGCGGAAGTTGCACGGTGGAAGGAGATTTCCCGCCCAGTCTTCCTCCGGTGCGCGGCCAGCCCGATCAGCTTCGCCAGGCGTTCCTCAACATCCTCCTCAACGCGCGCCAGGCGTTGCCCGCCGAAGGCGGGAAGATTCGCGTGTCGGCCCGGCGGGTGGAAGAACGCGCCAGCGCCCCCGTGCAAATCCTAATCACGGACAACGGATGCGGCATCGACGACGCCGACCGCGAAAAGGTTTTTGAGCCATTTTATTCGAAGCGCGCCAAGGGAACTGGACTGGGACTGGCCATCACCCGGCGCATTATCGAAGCCCACGGCGGGTCAATCGCCCTGCGCCCGTCCGACACGCCGCCGGGAACCACAGTCGAAATTTTATTGCAGGCCGAAGACTCTCCCTATCCTCCGACGCCTGGCCCGGCCACTGAACCCCGGAAATAAAAAATGGGACCTATGGGACGAATGATACCAATTTCCCGTAATTCTGTTCCCTGAATTTGCTCTGAAGGAGCAAA
>CAYUNT010000303.1:0-3662 GCA_964446285.1 uncultured Candidatus Sumerlaeota bacterium
GCCCGCCGCCTGCCAGGGGCGAAATCTCCTGGAACAAGCGCCCCCGCCGCAGAGCGACAGCATCTAGCGGGGATAAACCTGGAAAAAGCATTTCCAACCGCAAAAAACGCGAAAAAGACGAAAAAGGAAGATTTTCGGAGCCTATTCGCACGTGCTCCGGCGCCTTTGCAAGCCGCTGTCCTTTAGGTCCTTTTTGTCCTTTTCTTTTTCGAGCCGCCGCTATTCGACATTCATCACTTGTTCTTTGATGGATTCGATGGCGTTTTTCATGGCGAGGACGTGGCGGGCGAGGTCGAGATCACGTGCCTTGGACCCGATGGTGTTTGCCTCGCGCAGGATTTCCTGAACGAGGAAGTCGAGCGAACGCCCCGCCGGGCCTTCGGGATGGAGGATGGTTTTGTCGAACGTGTCGAGGTGCGCGCGCAGGCGGTCGATTTCCTCCTGAATGTCCGCGCGGTCGGCGAAAAGCGCCGCCTCCATCTCGATGCGCCCCGGATCGACGGTCGTGTCCGATCCCTTGAGCAATTCGGCAATGCGCTGGCGAAGGCGGTCGCGATAGCGTTCGACCACGGCCAGTTTGCCTGCATCGATGGCCGCCAGCGACTCGCGCACGGTGGCCAAATGGCGTCCGAGCGCATCGGCAAGGGCCGCGCCTTCGCGCGCGCGCGCTTCCCCCAATGCGTCCAGCGCGGCCTCGGCTGTTTCGAGCACGTCGGCGGCCAGCGCGGCCGCGGTTTCAGGCGTTCGCTCGTCCGCGGATTGATCGAGGATCACGCCTGGAATTCGCAGGAGCGAGGCCAAATCCATGCGCCGCAACTCGGGGACAAGGGCACGGATTGCGCGCGTCTGACGGATGAGGTCCTCAAGGACTTCGACTGCGATTTTGGGCGAGGGGGCCAGGGCGGGTGCAGGCTCCCAACGAATGACGAGATCGATTTTGCCGCGAGCGATTTTTGCGGCGGTGCGCTCGCGCAATGCCGGTTCGATGGAGGCCAGCCCTTGCGGCAGGCGCAAATTCACGTCAAGGAAGCGGCTGTTGACCGAGCGAGCCTCGGCGGTGAAGCGGCCCTCGGGCGTGGCGCGTTCGGCGCGTCCAAATCCCGTCATGCTGCGAAGAGTCATTGGGGTGCATCCTTTGCCGATGGAGATTTGGGCGCCGCTTGCTCGATGGCTCGAACGCGCGCATCCCAGTAGAATTCTTTCCAAAGCACGCGGATTATGCAGGCCGCCGGAACGGCGACAATCATGCCCATGATGCCAAACTGCGCGCCGACTACGAGGGCGAGCGTTACGGCCAGCGGATGCAATTGGGCGGATTTGCCGACGATTTTGGGCTGCAAAATGAAGCCGTCGATGGTCTGCACAATGGCAAAGACGGCGACAACAAGCACGGCGGTTGAGAGTTTTTCCTGCGGCCATGCATAAGAATCGCTCATCAGGACGAGCAGCACGGCGGGCGCGCCGCCAAGGATCGGCCCCAAATACGGGATGAAATTGGCCGCGCCTGTAATGAATCCGAGCAAAATCGCATATTCGCGCAGGCCGAGAAGGGCAAGGCCGATCGTGGTCAGGACGCCGACAATGGCGCAGTCAATGATCTGCCCGCGGAGGAATCCGCCGACGGCTCGGTCAAGTTTCCGGCCCACATCGAGGCTTCGCTCGCGCCAGCGGTCGGGGATCAGCGGCACAACCGCCCCGCGAAGCCTGTGGAAATCCAGGAGAAGATAGAAATTGATTATGAACGCGAGAATGGCAAATCCGATTCCGGAGAAAATGGATTCGATCAGATTGAACAGGCCGGAAAATCCGCGCGCCAGAAGCGACATGCCCCCCGTGGCGGCCTGGCGGGCGGCGTTTCGGACGTCGGAACTTTTGGCCGCGCGAAGCGCAATTTCCTCGAACGACAGGCCGTGCGAAGTCAGCCAGTCGCTGGCCATCGTCATGACTTGGTCCGGCGGGATGCCGCGCGATTCCAAATAGGATCCCACGCGGGCGGGGACTTCGCGGCGCACGTGCCGCACTACGTTGGCGCTTTGTTTGTAAAGCGCCGGAATCAGCAGCGCGAAAAATCCAACGCCCACCAGGAGCAAAAACAAATACAGCACAATCATTCCTACCACGCGGCTGAGATGCAGGCGCTTTTGCACAAACGTGACGATGGGATCGAACACATAAGCAAAAACGAATGCGACCAGGAACGGCAGAAGGATGTTGAGGATTCGCGACAGGAGCGGCCAAGTGAAGACAAGCGCGGACGCGCCGCCGGCCAGTATGAGCATCCAGGCGATGACGATGAGCAGGCGCTGCAGGCGCGGCCCGAGCGGCGGGAGAAGCGAGGAGGAGGAGGACGGCGGGGGAGGAGGAAGCGGAGGAGAGGCGGGGGATGTCATGCGGGTTCCTCTGCGTAGTGGGTCGTTTCATGCGCGGCGCGCGAGTGCGGATTCGATGCATTGGCGCATTTCCCGCAAAAAGCGCGGGCGGTCAAAGAGTTCGGCCTGGCGGCGGCAGGCGGCGGGATCGAATTGCGCCGGGTTGAAATCTTCGAGCGCACGGGCGAGCGCCTCGGGGGTGGGTTCGCTGTAGAGGATGCCTGTTTCGCCGTCGCGGACGGTTTCGAGCGCGCCGCCGCGTCCAAGCGCCACCACGGGGCATCCACATGCCTGGGCTTCAACGGCGCTGATGCCGAAATCCTCTTCCTGCGGATAGAGAAGCACGCGCGCGCGGCGGTAGGCGCTGCGCAGGGTTTCGGCATCGACACGGCCCCAGAATTCAATGCCAGGACCTGCCATTGCTTCGAGGCGGCGGCGTTCGGGTCCCTCGCCGATAATCACGAGGCGGCGGCCGGCGGCAATGGCGGCGGCGATGGCGTGCCCGACCCGCTTGTAAGGCACAAGCGCCGAAACAACGAGATCGAAATCGTCCCCGCCGTTGTCATCCCCGTTGTGCGCTTCCTCGCCGTTATTTCCCTCGCGGGCGGGGCGGCCGCGCCGATGGCGCATTGCATCGGGATTTTCCGGCGGCGTAAAGAAATCTGTGTCCGCAGGCGGATAAAGCACCTGGGCGGAGCGGCCATAGAATCGCTGGATTTTCGAGGCAATGTGCTTCGAGATGGCCACAAAACAATCGGCGCGCGCGGCGGTGGCGCGATCCCATCGCTGAAGGCGCGGACGCAGCGCCCCGGCGGCTTTGCGCGTTGCCCAGGCGCGGAATACCTGCGCCCATTGCCGCCATCCGCTTTCCGGGGCAAAGATGTCCGCCAGAGGCGCGGGCGGAAAGTAGTCATCGAATAAATCCCACATGTAACGCATGGGAGTGAAACAATAGCAGATGTGCAATCCGCGCGGCGGGGGATTGATTGATTTTGCCACACAGTGGCTTGTGGAAATCACAAGATCGAATGGGTGCGTGGCGAGGCGCTCGACGGCCCAGGGCATGAGAGGAAGAAGATGCCGATAGCAGCGGCGCGCGCCTGGCAGACGGGCAAGGGGCGATTCGACAATATGCCGGGCGGCTAAGGCCGGGCTGAGGCGGTCGCGTTCGAGAAAGAGCGTGAAAATTGTTGCCTGGGGGAAAATTTCGCAGAGGGCTTCGAGGACCTTTTCGCCGCCCCTCATGCCGTTGAGCCAGTCATGCACCAGCGCGACGCGGAGCGATTCGAGAGC
>CAYUNT010000304.1:0-3645 GCA_964446285.1 uncultured Candidatus Sumerlaeota bacterium
TCTCGCGAAAACCGTGACAGGCGATTAGGAACAGAATCAAAGGAAAATGGTATCAGCTCTTCGCGCGTGTGAGGGAAATATCCGCCGTGGCGTCGCCAAGTTCGACGGTGGCCGCGCCGCTTCCGTCGCCATCGCCGCCGCTGGCAAAGCGCCCTTCGATGCATTCGGTCGCGAGCGTTTCGGCCATGATCCACGGGCGGTGGGCAGCCAGCGCCTCAGCCACGTCGGGCGATTTCGACTCGACGCCAAGTTGGATGCGGTCGGCGTAAGCGAGGCCGCTTTGCTTGCGCAATTCCTGTGTGGCGCGGACGAGGTCGCGCGCGATGCCTTCAAGCAACAAGCCGCGGTCCATCACGAGCGACAGCACCACGACCACGTTCGCCTCGCACGCGCACGCGGATTCCTTGTCATCCACGCGGTGTTCGAGCGCGAATTCCTCCGGTTCGAGCACGGCGCCCGCCACTTCGGCGCGTCCGTCGGGGCGCACCACAGCCTTGCCCGCCTTCGCCGCCGCCAGCACGTCCTTGAATTGCTTGCCGAGTTTCGGCCCGAGTTTTTTCGCGTCGGGGCGCAGTTCCATCCGCACGACGGCGCTGGGGTCGTCGAGATAGACGAGGTTCTTGATGTTCAATTCGCCGCAGATTTCATCGCGGTAGGCTTCAACCAGTTCGCGCGGCAGCCCCGCCACTTGCGCCGTGGCGAGCGGCTGGCGCGTTTTGATGTTGTGGCGTTCGCGCAAGTGCCGCCCGAGGTAAATCACACGCTGGATCGACTCGACCTCCCGCACGAGCGCCGCGTCTTTCCATTGCGGTTCGGGTGCGGGCCAGTCTTGCAGGTGAACCGACTCGTGTTCGCCGCACAGGCCGCGATAGATCGCCTCGGCTGTGAACGGAATGAACGGAGCGGCGGCGAGCGTGAATTGCCGCAGAACGGTATAGAGAATTTCGTAAGCGGCGCGTTTGTTTTCGGGATCGTCGTCGCTCCAGAAACGGCGGCGGCTCAGTCGGATGAACCAGTTATTGAGTTGCTCGATGAATTCGCGCAGCCGCTCGAAAGCAGGCACGATGTCATATTCTTCCATGTGCTTCACAAGGCGCTCTTTGAGTTCTTCGAGTTTCGCCAGAATGAAACGGTCCGTGCGATTGGCGGGACGCGGCTTCAAATCGGCGGGCGCGCCCTTCTCGTTTTTCGGAGGCTGCCATCCGTCGATATTCGCGTATGCCGTAAAGAAGTGATAGGCGTTCCACAGCGGGATCAGATAGGTCCGCATCGCCTCTTCGACATAGCGCTCGGAGAAGCGCAGGTTTCCGCCCCGCACGACTGGCGACGACAACAGCGCGATTCGCAGCGAATCCGATCCGAAGTTGTGAACAATCTCCATCGGATCGGGATAATTCTTGAGGCGCTTGGACATTTTGCGCCCGTCTTCGGCGAGCACAACGCCGTGGCAGATGCAGTTGGAGAATGGCGGGCGGTCGAAAAGCGCCGCGCTCAAGACGACGAGCGTGTAGAACCATCCGCGCGTCTGGGCGATGTATTCTACGATGAAATCCGCCGGAAAATTGCGCTCGAACCATTCTTTGTTCTCGAACGGGTAATGCACCTGCGCGTAGGGCATCGACCCGGACTCGAACCAGCAATCGAGCACTTCGGGGATGCGGCGGAATGTGCCGCCCGCGGGCGAGGGGAATGTGATTTCGTCAATAGCGGGCCGGTGGAGGTCCTTGACGGGGCGCCCCCATCGCTCGCTGAGTTCCGCCACACCGCGCGGAACGAAAATTTCGCCCGTTTTATCACATTTCCAGATGGGAATGGGGGCGCCCCAGTAGCGATTGCGCGAAATGGCCCAATCGCGCGCGTTTGAGAGCCAGTCGCCAAAGCGCCCGTCGCGAATGTGATCGGGCACCCAGTTGATTTTCTGATTGGCGGCGAGCATCCGCTCCTTTACCGCCGTCACACGCAAATACCAGGTCGGAACAGCCTTGTAGATGAGCGGCGTATCGTCGCGCCAACAGTGCGGGTAGTTGTGATCGACGGTTTCCTGGCGCACGAGGCTGCCATCCTGTTTGAGGCGTCGGATGACATTTTTGTTCGCGTCGAAAACGAGCTGCCCCTGAAAATCCGGCACGTCGGCGGTGAAACGCCCTTCCGCATCGACGGGATTGGGACCGGGCAGCCCCTCGCGCGCGCCCACCTCGGCGTCTTCTTCGCCGAAGGCAGGGGCGATGTGAACGACGCCCGTGCCGTCTTCCGTGCTGACGAAATCCGCCTCAATGACGCGGAACGCGCGGCGCTCTTCGGCGAGCGAAGCGAAATAGGGCAGAAGCGGAATATAGCGGCGGCCGACAAGCGCTTCGCCGCGGGCCGATTCAACCACTTCCGCCTTGGCCAGTTCGCGCGAGTAGGCGGCGCGCCGTTCGGCTGCGATCCAGTAGTCGCCGTCGCCCGCAAGGCGCATCCGGTGATATTCAACATTGCGCCCGACGGCCAGCGCCACATTGCTCGGCAGCGTCCAGGGCGTCGTCGTCCAGGCGAGCACGTATTGCGGCAAGCCGTCGCGCACGTCGGGCGCGCCGTTTGCATCGAGCAGCCGGAACCGCACTGTCACCGAGGGGTCCTGGCGCGGACGGAACGAATCATCAAGCCGCGCCTCGAAATTCGAGAGAGGCGTCTGGCAGCGATGGCAATAGGCCACCACTTTGTCGCCCTCGTAAATCAGCCCTTTGTTATATAATTGCCAGAACACATGGAGCACCGACTCCATGTAGTTGAGGTCCATCGTTTTGTAGTCGCGGCGGAAATCCACCCAGCGTCCGAGGCGCGTGATAATCTGCTCCCACTCTTTTGTGTAGCGCGTGACGGCTTCGGCGCAGCGCTCATTGAACTTCCCGACGCCGTATTCCTCGATCTGGCGCTTGCCGCTGATACCGAGTTCGCGCTCGATTTCGTTTTCGATGGGGAGGCCGTGGCAATCCCAGCCCCAGCGGCGATCCACCACGTGGCCGCGCATCGTGAAAAAGCGCGGGACGGTGTCTTTGATGAGGCTTGTGAGGATGTGGCCGTAGTGGGGGAGTCCCGTGGCGAAGGGGGGGCCGTCGTAGAAGACGTAATCCTTGGCTCCGGCGCGGCGGCGTTCTTCGATCGAACGCTCGAATGTGCGCTCGCGCGTCCAGAATTCAAGAACCTCCTCTTCGAGTTGAGGAAACGAAACACGAGGCGAAGTATGAGGAAACGCAGGCTTTTTAGGCGTGGACATCGAGAGAATCCTTTTTGGGACGCGGCAAATGAAACGCGCAGGTTGTAAGGAAGGTCATTTTTATCGGGCCGGCCGGTCGGCGTCCCTTTGACCGGCCAAACAAGAAAACTATCGCATCGCCGAATGCGGGACAATGAAAACTTCCCCGCACGCGACGCCTTGCACAGGACAATTCCGTAAATGCTTCTCACGGGTTTTTGGGGGGATGCATAGGGCTTTCCAGTTCAGCAACTCGTGAGCCTGTGCACAAGGCCTGAAGGGCTGAAATCCCTTAGCCCAGCCCAACGGGCTGGGGATAGGAGCCTCCACCAAAAATCAAGCCCCAGCGGGGCGCAATAATACCAATTTCCCGTAATTCTGTTCCCTGAATTTGCTCTGAAGGAGCAAAA
>CAYUNT010000305.1:0-3603 GCA_964446285.1 uncultured Candidatus Sumerlaeota bacterium
TTCTGGTTGGGATTTGCCACCTTGGCGCAATCGATTCCCAACTATCATGCGCCAAACGTCTCACGATTTCGAGAGATGCACCTGGCACAGGCGCAGATGTGTCCGGCGCGAGCAAACCCTTGTCTTTGGGGATGTGTCCGAGTGAAAGTGAGCGGGAACGCCGGGAGGAGCCGCCGGAACAACCGCGGCTTGATGCCTCCATCATTACGGGAAACGCGCGGGGATTCGGAAATGAAAGTGCTGATTGTTGACGACAACGCGATGTATCGCAGCGCGTTCCGGCGCAATTTGCTGCTAATGGATTATGAGGTGTGCGAAGCGGAACACGGCGAGGAGGCGTTGCGCGTTATCCAGGAGCAGGCGCCCGATATTGTGGTCACAGACCTCAGCATGCGCACGCCCACCGAGGGGCTGGATTTGATCCGCCACATCAAACAATCGCACCCTCTTCTGCCCGTCGTGATGATTTCGGCGGTGGGGACATTCGAGGAAGGGGCGGAGGCTATGCGGCTGGGCGCCACGCAGGTCATCAGCAAAAGCCGCATCGACGAAGAAATCGAAAACCTCTACCGATCCATCGAACGCGCCTTCGCCAGTTCGCGCCATAACCAGGCAGTTCTCCAGGAGATCGACAGCCTCCGCCAGCCGGGCGGCGAAGCGAACCTCCAGGCGGCGGCCAGGCTGCGCGCCATTCTCGCGGACGAAACCCTGCATCCGCTGGTTCGCGGCGAGGCCTACGATGCGCTGCTCCACGTGACGGAAAAAGACATGCTCCGCCAAGCCGAGGATCGCTTGAATCAGGTTCTCGAAAGCGGGGCGGAAAAGGGCGAACTCGACCGCGTGGACAACGCTTTGCGGGCCGAAATCCCGCAGATCGATTCGTTCGATCCCGATTCGCTCAAGGAACTGCGGGCAGCCGAACTTTTCTTTCAGCGCCAGGAAGGCCGCCCGGCGGACAGCCCGCTGGATTTCTCGCGCAACATCGGATTTTCTTACTGTTTCGCCGTGGAAAACGAGGCCAAGGCCCGCCTTCGAAAACGCCTGGCGCGGTTTTTATCTTCGGCGGATACAATTCAATTGGTCCGGGGCTTGCTCGACCCAAAGACTCAGCAACTCGATATTTTTTACCACCAGTATCTGCTGCGGCTTCAGCAACAGATGGAATTCGATTTCACGGTGGACAACATCCGCCAGGTCTTCCAGCGCATCATCGAACACGAATCGCGCTACAAACCCGATGGCCTTAAGGCGCTGGGCATCATGGTCGTGTGCTTTGGGCGCGAATACGACGTCCGCACGCTGAAAAAAGCCCTGAAGATCGCAAATCCACTGGGGATTCGCGGATTTTCGAGCGATTCGGAAATCCTGCGCTTCTCGCATCTGCTCGTCAGCCTGCAACACTACCGCAATCCATACATCCACCCGGAGATCACCGAGATGGAAAAGGTGTCGAAACTCCGCTCGACGGCGCTCGAATGCCTCCGCCAGATCGTCCGCCTCGTCTAGCCCTGGGAGTTTGACAGCCTGTCTATTCTTCTGCTTCTTCCGCTCCCCCCCATGCGCATCGCTCTTCTTTGCCGCTCGCTTCCCTGGCACCGCACGGGCGGATTGGAATGGCATACGTGGGACCTGGCGCGAGGATTGGCGGAGCGCGGGCATGAGATTTTTCTGATCACAACGCCCACGCCGGATGCGGAGGCGCGCGATCGTTTCCTGGGCGGATTTTCATCCGGTGGCCTGGGCGTCCCGCCCAAGTCTTCCAATCCTCCGCCGGCGAGAGCCGCCCTCCGCCTGATCGAATGCGGCGCGCAAAAAAACGGGCGCTATTCGGTTTCGTATCTGCGCGAGGCCGCCGCGCATTGCCGCCGCCTTGCCGCGCGCGCGCAAATCGATCTCGTTCACGCGCAGGGATTCGCCGCTTTTCTCCTCCCCGAACGAACGCGCCTGGGCGTCCCGTTTGTTGTGACGATCCACGGAACTCTTTGGAGCGAAACCTGGATGGATGCCCGCGCGCGCCACTTGCTTGGCTTTCGCGAACGGCTCCTCCTCCCCGCGCGTTATGCGCACCGGCTGGCCGCCGCGCCGCTTTATGCGCGGATGTTGAAGCGGGCAAATTGCCTCGTTGTGGACAGCGAATTCACGCGCGGCGAACTCACGCGCGAATATCCGGGAATTGAAGCGAAAATCCGCGTGGTTCCCTTGGGCGTGGACGTCTCGCGCTTTATTCAGGCCGGGCGCCCCGCCCAGCCTTCCGCGGCGCCCACTTCTGCTTCGAGCATCGTGCGGTTGCTCCTGCTCGGGCGCATCGAGCGCGGCAAGGGATTTGACGTCGTACTGCAAGCCCTGGCATCGCTGAAGGGCGAGGGACCGGCCCCCGGCGCGGCCGCGGGCGTGGGCGCAAATTGGACGCTGGACATCGCGGGCGGCGGACCGGATCGCGCGCGCATCGAGGCGCTGGCCGCAAACCTGGGGATTTCCGATCGCGTGCGCATGTTGGGCCGTGTGGCGGACGATCAGTTGGCGGGTGTATTCGCGGGCGCGGACTTGTTCCTCAACCCCGACCTCACACAACCGGCCTTTGGATTGGTCACGCTCGAGGCGATGCTCCAGGGGACGCCCGTTCTGGCCAGCCGCGCGGGCGCGCTGCCGGAGGTCGTCGGACGCGAAGGCGGATGGCTTGCGCCCGCGGGCGATTGCGCGGCCTGGGCGCGGCGGCTCCGGCGGCTCATCGCGCGCCCGGAACTCCTGCGCCGCAAAGGCGAATCGGCGCGCCGCCGCGCGCTCGAATGCTTTTCCATCGAGGGCATGCTCGACGGAGTCGAGGAGGCCTGGCGCTCGGCGCTTGGCATTGACCCCGCCAGCCCGCGCCGGTAATATGAATATGGGAACTCAGCGAGGCGGGCTGAATTTCGCGCAGGATTTTCCGGGCGGTTTCTCCCGATTCGCCCCGCTCCAATTGCCATTTCGCAACGAGGTTTTCGAATGAGCACCGAGGAAAAAGTTCGCGCGATCATCGAGGAAATCCGCCCCTATATTCAGGCCGATGGCGGCGATGTCGAATATGTGAAAATGGAAAACAACATCGTCTATCTGCGAATGCTCGGCGCGTGCAGCGGCTGCCCGATGTCCACAATGACGCTGAAGATGGGCATCGAACGCAAGGTGCGTGAAGAAGTGCCCGAAATTGTCGCCGTCGAGTCTGTCTGAGAAAATAAAATTTCCAAAGGCTGCGCGCGCATCCTGGTCCGCCTTCCCCAGCAATGCGCGACAAGCGCGCGCGATTTGCAAAACTCATGCGCCCAAGCGTATTTTGCTCCGGTTCATTGCTCGAAGCGGAACCACCGGTCTCCTTTTGCCTTCGCGCGCCTCAGGGTCCAGTAAAACGCAGCAGCAGCCAAAAGAACAATATAATAAACAACGAAATTAATAGCCATGCCAAGCCCCGAGGCCGCATGATAATTATATTCGATAAAATACTTGGGCATGCCCAGCTTCGGAAGGGCAACCTGTATCAGAAGAACAAGCCCGATAGCGATGAAAGTTCCCAATATATTGCTCAGAACAACGACCACCCAGGGCCGCTTGAGGGGTCCGGCCAGGATC
>CAYUNT010000306.1:0-3600 GCA_964446285.1 uncultured Candidatus Sumerlaeota bacterium
GGATATATGCAATAATCCTAAACCAAAGGGGCACCATGTTCCTGTTGCTCCCGCGTTTCGCGATTTTATTCTATTGCCCCGCTAGACCGCCTTTCCCAAATCCTCAATAACAACCCGGCGCTGCCAGTCGATCTTTTCCGCCGTGAACAATCCTTCATAAGGCAGAGGCCGTTGCGCCTCCAGGCGAGCGGTGGCATAAAATTCGTATTTTTGCCAAAAACCCGTGAGGGGATTGACCCATGTTTTGCTCTCCAGCGCGGCGTCGCGCGGAAAAATCTGTATGCGTTCGCGGCTTGCGAATGGGGGAGCATTCGGGGCCAGGCGTCCCCGGCACGCGAAAAGCGCGCAACGGCGCTTCTGAAGCGGCTGCCAGGCGCCGGGTTGCGACGTAATTTCGCAAGGGATAGATTCCATTCCAGTAAACGAAATCTGCGTAATCGTTGTGGTGGCGTCCGTTTGCGCTGCGGAAGGCTGCGCCGCGTCAGGTTGCTCAGCCTCGGGCGCGAACTTCTGCATCCCGCCTCCCAACGGACGGTTGAACATTTCCCAGAGTGTGGTTTCGTTCACAAGAGGCGCGACTGCAAGGCGTTCGGGCATCGAAAATGCCATCGGCAGGGAGTCGAGAATCTGGCTGGGGTCGTCCATGCGCTCGATCCGCCCCGCGGAATCCACCAGGCAGCAGATGCGCGCTTTCAGCAATATCGAAAAAACAACGTCGAGATTGCGGGGCGTTTCGCCAGCGCGCGCGGAATCGCAAGCGGCCGAGGTGTCAAAGATTTCCGGCGTGTTGCCCCGGCCAATTTCGGCGCGTATGGACCGGAACTCGATCTGCAAGATGCGCTTGCCGTCCGGCTGAGCGGATGCCGACGAAAGGACATAATCGACAGTATAGCGCACATTCTGGCGCAATTTCGGCCTGGCGTTGCGAGGATCGGCGGCTTCCGAGGCGCTGGAGACTTCGAGCGTCAGCCGCTGCAGGCGGGCGCGTCCTTCCCCAGGGCCTCGAAGGAATTCATCCGGCGCGCGCGAGGAACTAAGCACCCCGCATCCAGATAGTGCGATCAAGCAGGCAAGCAGGATGGCGGCAATGCCCGCCGGAATTTGTGCAATCGCGCCGCCGAGAAACGCCTGGCGGGCCGCCCCCTGGTGTCCTGCGGAGAATGAATGCGCCCGCGAAAGCGAATAGTCCGATGCAAGCCGGGTGCGGCCCATGAGTATGTGATATTTCCTTTCAAATCGGTGGCGCGCCAGGGGGGACTCGAACCCTCGACCTGCGGATTAGAAGTCCGCTGCTCTATCCAGCTGAGCTACTGGCGCCCTTCAGTTGGCCAGTTTGGCGCCGCCGCAGAATCCTGCCGGCTTGACCCGCGGCCAATCCAGACATGATGTTTGCGACGGCTTGGCCGTCTCAAATCACCACAATAAGGAAAACGCCGCCGCGCATCAATCCCTGTTTCGCCCGTTGAATCCGCCACATTGGTGGCAATTACACAAATAACGCCGCGAAATGAGCCTAAGCAAAAACGAACGCAAGCCATGCGGCGGCAAAGGCTTTTCTCCGCCGGAATATATTAGGATTGCGAAAGACAAATCTCAAATCCTGGAGCGGAGGATTGACCGGCTGAATCTCTTCGTGATACCCCCCAAGCGGCGATGGATGGCCGCTTCTGCGTTGTCAGGACCTGCCAATCCAACGCCCGCGCGGATATTCCAAGCGCCAATCGCGTTTGAATGTTCGCCGGTTTCGTTTGAAGGAGGCAAATCGAAATGGAAATTTCCCCGAATGGCGGGGATGCGAACCCGAACCTGAATGCAGAACGAATTTATCTGGATAACGCGGCAACCAGCTGGCCCAAACCAGCGCGCGTCTGGGACGCGATGGACCGCTTTTCACGCGAAATCGGCGCCAGCGCGGGGCGCGGGGCCTACGCTGAGGCATTCGAGTGCGCGCGCCTGATTGCGCAATGCCGCGAACGCCTGGCGCGCCTGTTCAACGCGCCTGATCCTTCGCGTTTCATATTCACCATGAACGCCACGGGGGCGTTGAACCTCGCGATCAAAGGCATTCTTTTTGCGGCGCCGGGCGGGCATGTGGTCACGTCGGCCATCGAACACAATTCCATCCTGCGCCCGCTCAATGCGCTGCGCGAACGCGGCCTGGCCACGTTCACGCGCGTGCCCTGTGCCTCGACGGGCGAGCTTGACCCCGCCGGCATCGCGCGCGCCATCCGTCCTGACACGCGCCTCATTGCCATTTTGCACGGCTCGAACGTCTGCGGCGTGGTGTTTCCCATCGCGGAAGTGGCCAAAATCGCGCGCGAGCGCGGAATTCCGCTCCTGGTGGACGCGGCGCAAACGGCCGGATCGTGGCCAATCGACGTGCAGGCTCTCGGGATCGACATGCTGGCGTTTCCGGGCCATAAGGGGCTGCTTGGGCCGCTCGGAACCGGGGCGCTGTGGGTGCGCGAAGGCCTGGCTTTGCAGACCGTTTCCGAAGGCGGCACCGGGTCGCAATCGGAACAGGATGTTCAGCCGGATTTCTGGCCGGACAGGCATGAGGCCGGATCGCATAATGCGCTTGGGATCGTGGGTCTGGGGGAGGGCGTGGGGTGGCTGCTCGAAAAGGGCGTGGCTGAGGTGCGCCGCCACAAAGAACACATCGTTGCAATGCTGAGGCGGAAGTTGGAGGCCATCGAGGGCGTCACGCTCTATGGACCCGCCAGCGCCAAGAATAACGCTGGTGTAATCTCTATCCGCGCCGCTGGATGGAAGCCCAACGACTTCGCGCTCGAACTCGACCGGCGTTTTCGCATCAATGTGCGTCCAGGACTTCATTGCGCTCCCGGCGCGCACCAAACATTGGGCACTTATCCCGAAGGGACTGTGCGGTTTAGCCTCGGCCCCTTTACGACGGAGTCCCACATTGAGGCCGCCGCCGCCGCCGTTAAGAAACTCGCGCGCGAGCGCAAATAATCGCGTATTCCATGCCTGTTGAGGCTGCCTGCAAAACAATCCGGGCAACTGGCCGCAGGGATCAGTTGCCCGGATTTCACTTAACGAAAGCGCGTATTATTTCAGAAGTCCGACGGCAGCAATTTCTGGCTGTCGAGGAAGAAGTCGAACGCATTGATGGCGTCGAGGTAGTTTAGTATTCCGTCGCGGTTCACATCGAGCATTTCATCGGTCAAGGGGATCAGGTTGCGGTCGAGATTCCCAAGCGCGATCTGGAACAAGATGATCGCGTCCACATTGTCGATTCCGTTGTTGCCGTGAACGTCGCCCAGATTGGGATGGCTTGACGGATCATTCGGATCCGTCCCCTGCGCGAGTTCGTAGAAGTCGGCGTAGCGGTCGCCGTCGGAGTCCACCGCATTGGGATTCGGATCGGCGAAGTCAGGGACGCCGTCTTGATCCGCATCGGGCGAATCTGGCGGCGGATCGTTGGGATCGAGCGGGTTCGTGTGGATTGCCACCTCGAGGCCATCTTCAAAGCCGTCTTTGTCGCTGTCTTTGTCGTTGGGGTCGGTCCCGAGAGACTGCTCCATCTCATCGCTTAACCCGTCGCGATCTGAATCAGGTTTGTATCCAACCGGGGTTGGG
>CAYUNT010000307.1:0-3578 GCA_964446285.1 uncultured Candidatus Sumerlaeota bacterium
GGGCCTGAAGAAGAGAACGCTATATCCTCCAATCCCTGCTAATCATAGAAGGTTTAAGGAATTGTCCTGGTCTGCCGGCCTGAGAAGCGCGAAAAAGCGTTGTCGCGCCCGAGTCGATAGGGTAATAAATTCTAGCGATGGGATGGGCGGATGCCTTGCGTGCGATGGCAGGCAAGGGATTGTCTGGCACTCCATCAAGGAACTTGGGCAAGATGTCCAAGTCACAGGAGAATCTTGGACGGGACGTCCAAGCCACCGGATAGACTCTAAAGGGATATTTGGATCGGAATTTTTCATGCCGCTTGCCGATTCGCCGCGTCAGACAGGAAATCGCGAAGCCGCCAGCGCTGCCGCCGCCGCCTCCGCGCCGCGGCGACGCCGAAGGCATTCCGCGGCTTCGGCGGCCATGCCGGTTGTCGTCCGCATGGTGCTTCCGCTGGCGGCGGGCGCGGTTTTGGCGCCACCCTGCATCGGCGCGGGAATTGCGCCGCGGTATCTGGCGGAAAGCCCCGCGGGGCGCGTCGCCCTTGCCCCGGCCATCGTGCGCGACAAAGGCCGCGCGCTGGCGAGCCTCATCATTGATGCCGAGGGCACAAGCGCCCAAACGGCTGAAATTCAGCAATCCAAAAAGACTCCTTCTGGTTCCTCCGCGCCCGTGCTTGCCGCCGCGCCGTGCGGCTGGCCCAAGTGGACGGGCGCTGACGGTCTTTATACATTTCCCAACAATTCGCTTGCGCGCGAGGCGGCGGCCTGCCTTGCACATCCTCGCGCCCCTCCGGTTTTTCGCACAAATGCCTGAACGCCCCTTCCCAGCAGCGGCCTTCCACTGGATGTTGGTGGAAAGCGCGCTGGGAACGGCGGGGGTAATTGCGGGCGAAGGCGGACAAGTGCGCCGCGTGGTGCTGCCATGCGATACGCCCGAAGCCGCCGAGGAGCGGGTTTGCCGGGCGCTTTGGGCGCTGCGGACTTCGATGGCCACCAAAATGCCGCGAGGATCACAGACGCCGCCCGATGCAACCGAGCCTTGCCCCTCCCCCTTCTCTCTTCCTTGCCCCACCGGAACAGGCCGCCCGGAGGAAATGGAAGAATGGGATTCGCCCAGCGCTGCCGCGATTTCCGCGCTGGTGTCCGCGCCTCTGCCGCCGCTGCCGCCCGAATTCGCCCGGCGCGATGGTCCCTGGGCGAGCGAAGCAGCCCGCCAGATCGCCGAGTATCTGCATGGAACCCGCCGCGTATTCGATCTCGAACTCGACCTGTCCGGCGTCGGAGGATTTTCGCGCGAGGCTTTGCTTGCCGCCGCGCAAATCCCGTTCGGCCAAACCCGCTCCTACTGGTGGGTGGCCGTCCGGGCTGGAAATCCCCGCGCCGCCCGCGCCGTGGGCCAGGCAATGGCCAGCAACCCCATCCCGCTCATTCTGCCCTGCCACCGCGTGGTTCGCGCCGACGGCACGCTGGGCGGATTCGGCGGCGGGCGTCCGGAACTGAAGCGCCTCCTGATCGAACACGAACGCTCGCTGCTGAGCACGGAAGATCGGGAGCGGGTGCAAATCGGATAATGTGAGTTTTCTCCCTTAACGGAATGGAGCATGACCAATGATTAAGTTCATAAAAGACCTGCTTTTGGGATCGAAACAGAAGCGCGATATTAAAAAGCTGTGGCCGGTAGTTCACCAGATCAATGAACGCTTCGGTGAATTCGCCGCCGCCGCCGGGATTGCCAACCGCGTTCCCGAGCCGGGAAAGCCGTGGCCCGAAATGACCGCGGCGGAAAAGGCCCGCGCGGACGAATTCGCCATCCCCAAGGCCCAGGAACTGATCCGCCGCGCCCGTGAGGAAAAAGAGCCGCTTGACTCCCTTCTTCCCGAGGCGTTCGCGCTCGTGAAATTCGCCTGCTGGCGCAAACTCGGCGAACACTGGCACGCCGGCGGCAACGACATCACCTGGGACATGGTTCCCTTCGACGTTCAGCTCATGGGCGGCATTGCCCTGCATCGCGGAAACATCTCGGAAATGGCCACGGGCGAAGGCAAGACCCTCGTCGCCATCTTGCCGCTCTATCTCAATGCGCTTTCAGGCAAGGGCGCTCATCTCGTTACGGTGAACGACTACCTCTCCAAGCGCGATGCCGAATGGATGGCCCCGATTTACGAGTATTTGGGCCTGACCGTCGGGTGCATCGACAAAAGCGAGCCGCATACGCCCGAACGCCGCGCCGCTTACCGCTGCGATGTCGTTTACGGCACCAACAATGAGTTCGGATTCGACTATCTGCGCGACAACATGGTGCTCGACCGCGATCAGTTGGTGCAGCGCGAACTCAACTTCGCCATCGTGGACGAGGTGGACTCGATCCTGATCGACGAAGCGCGCACGCCGCTCATTATCTCGGGGCCGGTGCACCGCTCGACGCAGATGTATGACCGCCTTGTGCCTTTTGTGCGTGAACTCGTGAACAAACAGGTCCACCTGGTCAACCGCCTCGCCGGCGAAGCCGAAGCGCTGATTGCGCAAGATGAAAACAGTTACGAAGCGGGCATCAAACTCACGCAGTGCCTCAAGGGCGCGCCCAAAAACAAACGCTACATGCGGATGCGCTCGATTCCCGCATGCCAGCGCCTCCAGGAGCGCGTCGAACTCGAATTCATGCGCGACAAGCGTATGCCCGAACTCGAAAGCGAACTGTATTTCGTCGTCGATGAACGCGGGTTTTCCGTTTCGCTCAACGACAAAGGACGCGAAGCCCTCTCGCCCGAGAATCCGCAGTATTGGGTGCTGCCAGACATCGTCGAGGAAACCGCCGAAATCGAGGGCTGCACGGAAATCACGGAGGTGGACCGCAAGCGCCTTGCCGCGCAGGAAATGCTGCCGGATGAAGAAGTGAAGCGCCGGAAAATCAAAGCGTGCGCGAATCTGGAGCCGGAGGAGCGCCTCGAACTTATCCGCGCCGTGACGTGCCCAGGCCTCGACGACGCAAGCCGCCATGCCGCGATCGAGCGCGTGCGCGCCGCCGCCCGCCGCCGCCTCGAAACAGCCATCCATGACATCGAGCACATCACGTCCGTAGCGCCCAACGAGCGCAAGCCTTTGCTCGAGCTGGCGCACTGGAAGCGCCGGGCGGAGGCGATCCGCCGCATTCGTTCGTCGGAGAGCCTGAGCCTGGGCGATGAAAAACGCCGCGCGCTCTTGCGCCGCCTCCTCTCGCCCATCGAAGGAATCGCCTCTCTGGACGGGCAATTTGCCGTCGCCGAGGCCGAAGCCGCCTTGGAAGGCGCGAAGTCCGAAAACTCCGCCGCAGCCGCAAATGCTTCTGAAGTCCCGCTCGTCCTGCCTGAAGAAATCCTCGAACAGCGCATCCGCGCCGCCAGCCTGCCGGAGGAGATACAGATCGAGGCAATTCGCGTGCTGCGCTGGGCGGGATATTCTGACGAGGAGCGGCGCGAGGCCCTCGGGCGTTTGCGTGAACGCGTCCAGCGCCGCCTGGAATTCATGGCCAAACAGATCGAGAAGTGCATCGAGCCGCCCCCGCCGCCACCCGAACCTGCTGAGGGACAAGACCCTCCTCCGCCCCCACCCCCACA
>CAYUNT010000308.1:0-3540 GCA_964446285.1 uncultured Candidatus Sumerlaeota bacterium
ACCCCACAACGCACAACCCACCACCCACAACTCACAACCCACAACTCCCCCTCCATCACGTCCTTTACATCTCTTTAGTCCTTTGCATCTCTTTAGTCCTTTGCATCCCTTGCGTCTTTTTGTCCCATTCAACCTTTCCGGCTTGCCTTGGAATCCGCGGGGGGATACGAGTCTCGTGGCGTCCGCGTGGGGCTTCGCGCCGCGACCTGCCAATGTGGGAGCAAAGCATGATGATTTGTGAAGGCAAGGGAAGACCGAAATCTGTGCATTCGGCCATTTCGAGGCGGACGGTGTCCGTCTTGCTGGTTCTGTGCGGATGCCTGGCGCTTTCGCCGGGATTCGCCGGGGCCGGAGTGCTTGAGTATCTGCGTGATCGCGGCGAGGACCTGCTCGATGTTGTCCGCCTTCGTGTATTTTTGCCGCACCGGGCGGAAGCGTATGGAGCCAAGGCTCGCGTCACGGCTTTGGCGCAAGTGGGATATGTTCACGTCAAGGGCAAGGCAGTGGGCATGGACAGGCGGGCAATCGGCGTCAACGCCGAGGAGCGCACAGAGGGCGGTTTGAGCGCGCTTTATTTTTCGCGCACCCGGATGGCCACATTGTGGGGCAATCAGTTTTTGTATCCGGAATCGCGCTGGAACGCATCGCATCCTCGGGGCGTAATCCGCAACAAAACCGCATGGGATGACGCGCGCCTGCACCCGGATTCCTGCGGCGCGGAATTGGAACTGGGCCTGATTGGCGTGGACGTCGGCGTATATCCGCTCGAAGCCGTGGATTTTGTCACGGGCTGGTTCTTCATCGATCCTTACGGCGACGATATGAGCTATGTTGACAGTTTGGAGGAGTTCCCGGCTCCTGTTGAAGAAGAACCCGCGGCGGAGGTATCGGAAACATCTCCGTCTTTGACGCAGCCACAGGAAATCAACGCCCAAGCACAACCTGCGCCAAGTTCCAATATGGAACCTTCGCCTGAATTGGCGCCGGACTCAGCTCCCAGCGCCGCAGAAGGCCAGAATTCCACGCTGAATTCGCAACTCGTGACGCCGCAAGACATGCAGGCGCTGCGCCAGCCAGGCAAGGATTCCGCCGCCGAGGCGGTTGTAATTCCCTCGCCTTCTCCCACTCCCGCCGCCGCTTCCGCGCCAGATTCTTCTTCCGCGCCTGCTCCGGCGCCGGGTGAACAAACCAAGGGGCAGCGATAACCGCCCTCCCTGCCAGCGGGCATTGGCGCGGGAACGCTCGGGCTGGTCAGCAGCTGCCGCGGCGGCATGTTGCGCGCGGCGCCTTGAGCGCCCGCCGCAAAAAAAACTCGAAACTGCCTGGTTCTCATGCGGATTCTGCTCGATGCGCGTTATTTGAGTTCGCTGCACTCGGGAATTGGACGCTATAGCCAATGCCTGGTTGAGAATCTGGCGCGCCTCGATTCGGAAAACGAATTTCAAGTCGTGGTTCACGAGTCGTTTCGCGGGCGTCTCGAACTGGCGGATAACTTTCAGATCGTCCGCCGCACGGCACTGCCTGTGTCTTTACGTTCGCTTCTCCCCGCGCCACGCGCCTTCCGCAGGCAAAAATACGACATCTGGCATTCGTTTTTCCCGCTGGCGCCGCTTACCCTTTCTACTCCATTGCTTGTTACGCTTCACGACCTGCAGCCCTTTTGGGACCCGGATTTTCACGGACGCCGCCCAAGGCCCATCCGATGGGCATACGAGAAGTTTTATAGGATTATCTATCCGGCGACGCTGCGCCTGGCGCGCTGGATTATTGTGAACAGCGAGGCGACGCGCATGGGCCTGCGCGAGTTCTTCCCCGATGTGGTGGACAAAGCCATCGTGGTTCCGCTCGGATTGTCCGAATCTTCCAGGCAGTTGCCCGATGAAGAAGAGATCGAGCGTGTGAAGCGCCGCTACAAGATCGCCTGGCCGTTTTTGCTCTATTATGGGTCCACGCGCCCGAACAAAAACCTGCCGCGTCTGGTGGAGGCCTTCGCCATGATGCGCCATGAGCATCCGGAGGCGGAAGATACGCGCCTGGTTCTCGCCGTGGCTGCGGACCGCTTTTTCGCGGATGTGCAAGCGCGCATCCGGCTCGAAAAAATCCAGGAATACGTGCAAATCCTTCAACCTGTAAGCGAAAGCGAGCGAAAAGCCCTCTTGCGCCTGGCGCGGGTGTTTTGCTTCCCGTCGCGATACGAAGGATTCGGATTCCCCGTGCTCGAGGCGCAGGCGATGCGGACGCCTGTTCTGGCCTCCACGAGCCGCGCCCTGCCTGAGACGGGCGGCGATGGCGCTTTGTATGTTGATCCTCTCGATACGGAAGCAATGGCCGAAGGTTTGTGGCGCTTGCTGTCGGATGAATCGTTGCGCGACAGCCTGATCGAGCGCGGCCAGGCCAATTGCCAGCGATTTTCCTGGGCGGAACACGCCCGCCAAACGCTTGATATTTACTCACTTTTGTTCTGATTCATTAGCAATGCCGCCATGCAGAGCAAAATAATATCATCTCAGGAGTATCACAAATGAAATTCGGTGTCCTTTCATGCTTTCCTCCATCTCTCTGTGCCTTGCTTCTTTGCGCTTCGGGATGCGTGAACATTATGGTTTCCGAATCCTCGCGGACATATGCCGACAAGGCCGCAGCGTCTGCCGCCACTTCAGCCAGCACGCCAGCCGCCCCAACGCAGGAAACGGACAGCCTTGCCCACTGGCGCGAAGTGAAGGCGGATGAGAATCGCTACGTGATTGCCGTGGCGCTGGGCGACTCAAATACCGAGGTCAATTGGACTTCGCGCGGGCATTTGAACTGGGTGGGTCTGCTCGACGCGGGCATGTTCGAGGGCGGATTCGCCACGCGCCATCGCGTCGTCTATGCGGGCAAATCTGCCGATACGGCCACGCATGCGCTCGAACGCCTGGACCGCGATGTGATTTCGCTCCATCCCGATTTGGTTATCATCGGCTTCGGCACGAACGACGCCAACGCCAATACACCCGAGGAAGCGGAAGCCAGCCTGCGAACACTGATCCGCCGCATTCGTGAATCGTGTGGCTGCTCGATTCTTTTACGAACTCCCCAGCCGAATTTCGCCGAGCATCCGCCCAAGGAAGGCGAACCGGACGTCTGGCCCCCGCAGCCGAAAATGGACGTCATGGCGGAAGTGATCCGGCGCGTGGCCCGCGAGGAAAAGGTGGAACTCGTAGATCACTATGCCCTCTGGACTGCGCCCAACCAGCCTTATTCACCCTCCTATTATCGCTATAACAATTTGCACCCGAATGAATTTGGCCACCGCCGCCTTTACGCGGAAATTGCGCCCGTGCTGGGACTTCCCGCCGTGTTCCGCTGGGAGAAGGAGACCGCGCCTCCTCCGCCGTCGCAACCGCCGCAACCCAAGTCGCAGGAGTAGCGCGCCGCGCGCGCGCCACATGGGGCGAGTTGCGCGTGAGGGGAGTTGTGGGTTGCGGGTTGTGGGTTGTGAGTTGTGAGTTGTGAGAGAAGAAGTTGTCAGTGGACAGGGGACAGTGAGGATCGCGCCAT
>CAYUNT010000309.1:0-3464 GCA_964446285.1 uncultured Candidatus Sumerlaeota bacterium
ATAATAGAAGGTTTACGGAATTGTCCTGCTCCACCCGCCCGCAAGCGGCAGATTGCGCTATCTGGGCGCGGATTGTGACTGGCCGCTTCTGAATGGTGCGAGAAGCGCGCGAAGAGCCTCATCGAGCACGGGAAGCCGCACGGCGCGCGTGTGGCGGCGGGCCAGGGCGATGCGCGCGGCGGCGAGGTCTGGAGGCGCGGCGGCCGCCGCAGAGGATGAACCCGCAGCGCCTTCGAATGACGGCGCGCAAGCGGCCTGCGCGTCAACAGCCTGCGCGCAGGCTGCGATAAACTCGTCCGGATCGCTGGCAAACTCGATCGCGCCCGGCGGGCCGTCGGCGGCCACGCGCTCAACCTCCGGAAGCCGCGTCGAAATGATCGGGCGGCCTGTGGCGAGGTATTCGGGGACCTTTTCCGGAAACATCGCCCGCGTGAATTCGCTGCGAACATGGGGAAGAATCAGAGCGTCGAATCGGCGCAGAACGTGCGGAATGAAAGCGGGCGGAATAATCCCGGTAAAGTGAACCGCCTTGCACTGGCGCAGATCGTTCGCTGCCCCGCCATAAAGCGCATCGACCGGCCCGGCGAATACAAGCGTCCAGCCGCGCTCTTCGGCGGCGCGGGCCAGCGCGCGGCAAAGGTCTATGTCGAGCCGCATATTGAGCGCGCCCACATATCCGATGCGCGGACGCGGCAGCAAGTCGAGCGCGGCGAGCGCGCGGCCCGCGGGCGTGTCTGGCGCGGGGAGGGGGGGAAGGGCATCGTCGAAAAACGAGGCGTCGCAAGCATTTTCGAGGAGCAAAGTGCGGCGGCAAAGCGAGGCCCGCGAATCGAGCAGTGTTTTCGACGTGAAAACGGACAGGTCCGCGCACTTGAGCAAATCCGTTTCGAGCCGGCGCACCACACGCGCCTTGCGCGGCGGCCAGGCCGGGCTGGCGGGAAGATCATCGTAAAGGAACGCCACGCGGCGCGATTGTGGAAAGCGCGCCGCCAGGGGCGCGTGCGAATAGGCGCCAAGCCAGAGGATGTCCGGCCGCAGGAAAGAGCGGAGTTCGGGGCGGACCGCCGCGGTGCTCAGGACCTCGTTCGCCAGACGCGCCAGGGCAATGCGATTGATAAGCCTCATCCCGCGTTCGGGCAAAGGCAGGCGCGGATGGAAAAACAGCCATGTGCGCGGATGATAAATCCAAAGGGCGCGCCCGGGCCAGGCGCTTACAGAACCGGGCGGCGCCTCGGGCCAGGGCGGAGGTGCGTTTTTCCCGCTTAGAAGACGGCGGCGAAGGCGTCCCTGCGGCGGCTCGACGTAAAGCACGCGCCACCCCGCGCCCGCCAATTCGTAAAGATGATAGCGTGGCGAACCGCCCACCCATCCGCCGGGCCAGGGAGCCGGTCCAAACGCCAGAATGCTTGGCGCGTTCGGCGCGCCCAATGCGTTTGGCGCGCCCGGTCCCGCAGGGTCTGTGTCGGCACATCGAGGGGCCGCGCCAGCGGTCAGCATCATCGCTTGATTTCTCCCGAGAATCCTTAGCCGCCGCTTATGGTTTTGCAGATTTAGGGGCCATGAGACAGACATGGCCGGTCCAGAGGCGCGGCTGCATGGCGCTGGTCATCACGAGCGGCCCGAGGTAGCGCTGCATCCATTCGGTCGAAGCTGGGCCGTCCGCCGCCACGCCGGGGCGGAGCGGAACTTGCGGAATCCACTCGCCCAAATTGCCAAATCGTGAAAGCAAAAATGAAGCGGCGCCGATCGTGCCTGCCACGTCTTCGGACGTAATATAGGAAAAGCCAAGGCGTCCTTCGGCGGGAAACTGCGCGACGGCGGATTGAAATTCCGGCGTGGATGCCAGGCTTTTTTCGCCGCGCCCGGCCAGCGCCCTCAGGAGTCCAGGCAGCTCCTGCGAATCCGAGGTGATGAGCAGCGCCTGATCCGTGCTTGTCCATGCCGGGCGCGTGAGCATGGGTAAATCGACCTTTTCGTCAATGAACCAAACATCCTGGTCCAGGTAAGCAAAAGAATCGAGCGGGACGTTGTAGGGTTCCTTGCGCAAAGCCGCAATCAGGCGGCTTGCGTTCTGGCGGAAAGAACGTCCGTCGCGCAGGCCGATCAGAAAAGTGGAAGATTCAGATTTTGCGCGGCTCCATACGCCCGTTCGCGCGCGGCGCGAGGGCGGACGGCGCTGATATGTGGCCAATTCGCCGCCAATTGAACCGATCAGGCCGCGTTCGAGGTCGATGCCGAACTCGCGGTTGGTATTTTGGATTTGCAGATTAAAAACTCCCCACGCGGCCGGCATAAATCGGATCAGGGTTTCTCGAAGCGCGCTCCAGAGTTCCTGGCCGTCGATGAGCGTGGAGGAATACGAAAGCGCATCAGGCGGAACCAGCGACGCCGTGGCAAGGGAATTGAATTTGCCTGGGCGGAACAGCGGCGCAAGGGGGCCGCGCAAGTTGTCTGGAAACACCACCGCGGCATCGAGGCGAATCTGATCCGGCTGGATGTGAAGATTCACGAGCGCGCCGCCAAGGTCCTGCAAACCGAGCGCGCTCCAGTCCGGACCGCCCCCCCCTGCGCCAGGCCGCGATCCCGCGCCCGATGCTGCGCCAGACTCTCCGCCTGCCTGGCGGATTTGCTTCTGATGATCGGCGTAAGTCTTCCAAAACTGCCCGGGGCGCGCCCAGAATTGGATTGCTCCCGGTTCGCCCAGGGCGCGCGAGGCCCTGCGGAAATCCGCGTTCTGCCCGAGGCGGCGCGCGGGGTCCTTGAGCGCGTCAATGATGGCGCGAATCGGCTCGCGATGCCCTTCGCAGACGATCAGCCAGCGGTCCACCAGAGCATATTGGACAACGATGGGCACCTCCTCGGCGACAGCGGCGGCGCTTCCGGGCGCGGGGGTTTCGGCGGGGCCGAATTCCTCGTATTCGCCGCCGGAATGCCCTGGCGGCAAGACAGGCGCGGACACGGAATAACGCTGCGTCCAGCGCACCTCATAGATGGTTTCGCCTCGATGCGTGCGCCGCATCCGCCGGGCATCCACGGGGGTTTTATCGAGCGCGCGCTCGATCAGCGCCCGCGCCCGCGCGGAATTGCCGTCCATTTCGGCCAGAAAACACAGGTCAAATTCATAAACTTCAGGATTCATCCACTCGTAAAGCGTCGTGAAAACGGCGCATCCGCCCGTCAAAGTCTCACGAAGATCGCGCAACGAAATCCGCCAGTCGTTTTCCAGTTCCTGCACCTTCGAGCGCATCTTGCGGCGGAATGCCTCGCGCGCTTCCACAAGGCGCGGATCGGCGGCGAGCATTCCGGGCGGCGAGGCCTTCCAGGCCGATTGCAGCGCAAAAGGATCGGATGCGGAAACGGCCATCAACGTTTCGCTGGGAAGGAGCGGAAGAAGGCCAGTGCGCGGCGCGGCAGGAGATGCTGCGGACGATTGGGAAGGCGGCGGGGCGGAAGTGTCTGCGGCA
>CAYUNT010000310.1:0-3451 GCA_964446285.1 uncultured Candidatus Sumerlaeota bacterium
CTTCTCGCGAAAACCGTGACAGGCGATTGGGAACAGAATCAAAGGAAAATGGTATTCTATGCCAAATTCCCTGGGTTGCATTCCCAATCGCTTGTCGCAGTTTTCGCGGTTGGAAATGCTTTTTCTAGGTTAATGAAAACCTTCTAGCTCGGTCAGTCGTCCTCGCGGTCGCGGCGCGGGCGGCTGTGGCGTTCTTTCATTTCGCGTTCGGCGTCGCGGCGCAGATCGCGGTCACGGATGTCATCGCGCCGGTCGATCACCTTTTTGCCTTTGCACAAAGCCAATTCGACCTTCACCAGCCCGCGTGGCGTGATATAAAGCCGCAGCGGAACGAGCGTATTGCCTTTTGCAGCCACGCTGCCGGCCAGCCGGGTTGTTTGGCGTTTGTGAAGGAGCAACTTGCGCCGCCGGTCTGCATTGAGATTGTAGCGATTTCCTTGTTCATACGGACGGATGTGAAGCCCGGTCATCCACATTTCGCCCCACTCGACCGTGGCATAGGCGTCCACGAACGAGCCGCCGCCGCCGCGCAGCGACTTGACTTCCGTGCCCGAAAGCACAAGCCCCGCCTCAAAGGTCTCGAGCACGGTGAAAAAATGCCGCGCCTTGCGGTTGGTTATCAGCGTCTTTTCCGTTCGTTCTGCGGGACTCATAGGTCAGATTACCCAGCAAAGGATATTTCACCACAAAGGCACAAAGGCATGAAGAGACAGGCACTGCCCTCTTTCCTGGCGAAGCGGGTTCTTCCTCTTTGTGTCTTTGTGCCTTTGTGGTTCACTGTATCTTCCTACACTTCTGCGCGGCCGCAAAGCCGGTCCAAAATAATGGCCACGGCGGCCCGCACACTCAAGTGATTCCATGCGCCAGGCCCTGTAATTGGCTCCAAAACGGCGTCCACTTCCTCGATCACCATCGGATGCAGGCCCCATCCTGTGCCAAAAACAAGGCAATAGGGGACATTCGGCTCGGCGTCGAGACGGCGGCGCAATTCGGCGATGGGCATCGAGTGCGAATGCCGCTTGGCCGTTGTGGCGATGAAACGTGGCGCAATGCCACCATGTTCCACTTCGAGCGCGTCGGCCACCTCGCCCAGATCGGCGGCCAGATGCACGACGCTCAGCGCCTCTTTGCGATTCACGTTGTAGGTGGCGCCCCAGCCCTCCAGCCAATGCTGGAGAATCCGTTCCGCAAACCGCCGCTGCGCGGGCACGGGATGCACTACCCAATACGAATGCAGTCCAAATGTGAAGGCCGACCGCGCCAGGTCATGAATGTCGAGGTTGGTGATCGAAGTCGTGACCACGTCATTGTGCTTGTCGGTCATCGGGTGGTGAAGAAGGGCAATCGAGAGAGGCATTGGGACTACGGGCGCTCCTGTGCGATGGGCGATTGGCGATGTATGACGCGCAATGGACAACGGGCGATGGATGGAGTAGCGCTGCCGCTGCCGGCCCATTTGCGGACTGGCATCCATCCGCGAACCAGTATCCATTCAAAATCGCGCCGCGGCAACAGGCCTTTCACACCCTGCTGGGAATCCGCTCGCGCAGGGCGGAGAATGATGGCATAGGAGGGTGATGAAACCGCCGCGAGGCAGAACGGCGCGGACGAATTTCCACTCAGGAACTCAAAAACATGTCATGTCCCCGGAATCTTCGTGAAGCAATCGAACAACTGGAAAGCCAAAACGACCTGCGGCGTGTGCGCAAAGCCGTGTCACCGCGTTACGAGGCGGCCTGTCTGCTGGAAATGGCGGTGAAGCGCGCGGGACCGGCGCTGTTGTTCGAGAATATCGAGGGGAATTCCATGCCCGTGCTTGGGAATTTGTTCGGAACGCGCGCGCGGCTGGCAGCCATGCTCGGTGTGGGCGAAATCGACGAACTCCCGCGTCGGCTCGAGGCGCTTCTTGCCGCGTTTGACCCGTCCGGGCCGAAATCGTTCCTCGACAAACTGCGGATGCTGCCGCGGCTGAAGGAAATCGCGGATATGATGCCCAAGGACGTTTCGAACGCGCCCTGCCAGGAAGTGGATTGGGAAGCGCCCGATCTGACGCGCCTGCCCGTCCTGACGCATTGGCCGCGCGACGGCGGGCCGTTCATCACGATGGGCCTGGCCTTTACGCAAAATCCCAATTCGGGAGTGCTCAATTGCGGCTTGTATCGGATGCAGGTGTATGGTCCGCGCGAGACAGGGATGCATTGGCAGCGCCACAAGGGCGGGGCGGATCATGCGCGGGCGGCGCGCGAACGGGCCTTGAAAGAGCAGGCGACAAATAGTAATCCGGCTGCCGACTGGATGCAGGCCGCGCGCGATCCCCAAGCGCCAGAACAAATGGCGCGCGATCCGCAAACCAATCCGGATGCCTCCGCCGCCGCCCAGCTGCCCTCCGCCCTTCCGCCCGCGGCCCGCCTGCCCGTCGCCGTCGCGATTGGCTGCCCGCCTGTCGAGACGTTTTGCGGCGCGCTCCCGGCCCCGCCCGACGTCAACGAAATGATGATCGCCGGGTTTATTCGCGGCGAACCGGTCCGCATGGCTGAATGCCGCACGATCCCGGGTCTGCGCGTTCCGGCCGAGGCGGAGATCGTGCTCGAAGGCTACGTCGATCCCTTCGAGGCGCGCGTCGAGGGGCCGTTTGGCGACCACACCGGCTACTATTCGCCCGCCGAACCGTTTCCGGTGTTCCATGTCGAACACATTACGACGCGGCGCGATCCTGTGTATCTCGCGACAGTCGTGGGGCAGCCCGTCATGGAAGACGCCTGGTGGGGCGAGGCGATTGTGCGCCTGACGCTGCCCGTCCTCAAACGCCAGTTCCCCGAGATTGTGGACATGCACCTGCCACCCTGGGGCGTAATGCACAACCTGATGATTGTCTCGATCCGAAAAGCGTTTCCGGGCCATGCAAGAAAAGTGATGCACGGATTGTGGGGCCTCGGACAGGCCATGTTCACGAAGGTGATTGTGGTCGTGGACCACGACGTCGATGTGTGCGACTACGCCGATGTGTGCTTCCGTGCACTCGCGTCGATCGATCCGCGGCGCGATTTCGAAATCGTCATGGGACCACTCGATCAACTCGACCACGCCGGACAGTATTCGTGCTACGGCGGCAAAGTGGGCATCGACGCCACGACCAAATGGCCCGAGGAAGGCTTGCTGCGCCCCTGGCCCGAAATCCTCCACCACACGCCAGAAACTTTGAAAAAGGCGGAAATCCTGTGGAATGACATCCAACAATAAACGGGAGAAAAATCACATTACTTCCCAGGAGGATCAGAATGACAGAAATCACACAAAAGGCATTCCTAAAAGGCTCGCGGCGTTTTGAACTGGCGGATGATGAAGACGCCATTCGCTGCGAATACCGCAATGGAAAAAATCTATACCGGTTCAAGGTCCCTAATCCGTCACCCCCCTGGCGTGGTGTGTTTTGCGGGGGTTGTGTTGCACG
>CAYUNT010000311.1:0-3372 GCA_964446285.1 uncultured Candidatus Sumerlaeota bacterium
GACCTGACACCGCCCCCAGCAAGAGTATTGTTCCCAGCACCCAGCGGATTCGAGTATTCATTGAATACGTCACGATGCAAAAAACCTCCATGCGAAATTTCTGCGCCGCGTTTTTTTTCTTTTGCCCGAACGCGCACGGCTCGCGCCCGGTCCTGAAAGGCCCCGCCAAGCCTTGGGTTCCGTTCAATCACGCCGCTATGTAATGAGAGGGAATTCGCGACGTCAACCCGTTCCATTGTTTTCGAGGAGAAAAATTTATAAGGCATCTTTGATATTCGCCTGTGCGGGTTGTTGCTCGGATCGAGCCGGTGTTGACGCGCGGGGCGGTGGAGGAACATGGTTCTTGCGGCCAAGCGGCGGCATCGGCCGTTTGCGAGGCGCTGTTGTTGCGCACAAACAGGATGGTTCGATCCTTCGTATGAAAGTTTTTGTTCTCTCGCGTTTTGAGAAGAAGCCGGGCGATTGCGCCGCCGGCCGCCTGCTGGCTTTTGCGCTGGCGGAAGCGGCCATTCGTGGAGGTTTTAGCGATGCGCTGGAGGCATTATGGCCGTTGGAAGCCGCGGAAAAGGTCCCTGACGATGCCATTGTGTGGATAATCGGCTCGCGCGAGGAAGCGGCCGCCGTTTGCGATGTCCTGGCGGCGCGCCATCGCGGCGGCGCAGCGGCAGGGGGGCCGGACGGCGCACTGAATATGAATGGCGCGCCTGATGGCGCAGGGCTTGCCGCGCCTCGGATTTTTCTCACGCCACGCCACACGTTTTGGGACGATCCTCTCGGGCCGCCGCCGCCGCTTGATGATCCCTGTGCCAATACGAAAATCGCGCCTTTTGTTCTGCCGGGTGGATTGAAGGCCGGCGAGGAGCCAATTGACTGGCTTGCCGCATTTGCCTGGATTCTTCAGCGCGCGGAGGAATACGACGCCACCCTTCCGCGCGATATGCACGGGCGGTATCTGGTTGAGCATTCTGAGCTCCACCGCCGCCAATGGCTTGACCGTCCTGTGGCGGATGAAATCGCCTTGCGGATTGGCGACCGGCTCAAGTCCGTCGCGGCCAGAGCGGAAGGCTCGGCAGCCAAAACGCCGCCACAAAAGCCGTTGTCCTCCAAGGCGGACTCGTTGTTGCTGGCTCTGACGCATGATGTCGATTCATTGCGCTATTGGACTTGGGGGCGCGCTGGCCAGGCGGCGCTCGGGCAATTGCGCGGAAAAGGACGTGGCGCTGATCCGGGTGCGGATGCGACCGCTGGCGGGAAGACAGGTCCGGTTAGCGCCTTGCGCGCGGCGATTCGTTCCGCGCGGCGGCCGGAATCTGATCCGCATTGGACATTCGAGTGGCTGCGCCGCTGGGAACGCGAGCGGCGAGTGCGCCCGACGGTTTTTGTGCTCCCCGAACGGCGCACGAGCATGGATTATTACGATTTGCGCCGCGCGGGGATTAAGACTGCGGGAAAACAATTGGCGGGGGAGAAGCCGGTGGGAGAGAAGCCAGCGCCGGGACGCGAGGGGCGCTTTGCGGAGCAGTTGCGTTTGTGGCGCGGCGAAGGGGCGGAGATTGGACTTCACCCACCCTACGATTCGCTCGATCACCCCGAACGCTTTGCCAGCCAGCGAGGCCTCCTCGAAGCGGCTTTGTCAGGCATTACGCCGAATTCCGCGCCCAACTCCGATGCGGTTTCCACGGCGCGATTCCATTGGCTGCGACTGCGAATTCCCGATTCATGGGCGGCGCTTGCCCGCGCCGGAATCCGCGCCGATTCGAGCCTCGGCCACGCCAAACGCGAGGGATTCCGCGCGGGAACAGCCCATCCATTTCTTGCCCTCGATTTGCGCACCGCCCGGCCTGCCGGAATATCCACAGACTCCGTCGGGGATTCAGCCGCAGCGCTTGTGGAAGTTCCTCTGATCGCGATGGATGTTACTCTGCGCCACCATCACCAGTTGCGGCCCGAAGAAGCCTCGGCGCGCATCGAATCGCTGGCCGCCTCGTGCCGCCGCGTGGGTGGAACATTCGTCCTTTTGTGGCACACCAATTCCTTCGATCCGGGGGATTGGGCGGGATGGCGCACAGTGTTTGAGCGCGCTGTGGAATCGGCCCTCGAACACGGCGCGCGCTCCGAAACCATTGGTGGAGCGGCGGAGCGCCATCGCGCGGCCCTTGCCGTCCTCCTGCGCCGCCTCCTGCCCGAATACACTTTGACATTATCCGTTAAATGATTCGGGGGGCGGATTTGCGTCCGCCCCCCGGGTGAATTCACGCGTTCACTTCCGGCACGGAATCAATAGAGCGTCCAATCCTGAACGCCGGCCGGGAAGTAATAATGAAAATTGTCGAAATACGCGAACTGAGTGGTCAGCCCGGCGGAGCCATTATTTGGGTCATTAATTACACAAAAAACACCTGGCTTGCCAACATTGGCATTCGCGGCCAGACCCGCCATATCCGGAGTGGCAGTGTAGTCATAGGTGCCATCGCGGTCACGATCCACAGAGACGGTCAGTACAGAACCTTGCATGTCCATCTTCATGTGGACCCAGCGGTTTTCCGTTTCCACCGGAAACCCAGCAAGACCATATTGCGACGTAATTCCGCCTCCGCGAACGCCATAGCCGTTGCTCTGGCTGGTAACATTCACAGCGTGAAAGAACTCGATGGGTGTGTTGGCCCGAGCAGCCGTCCAGCGGACGAAAATGCCTGTCTGCATACGATAGCTGGCATGAACCATTACGAATACATCGGCTTCGACGGCGTAATCAGCCGGATCGGTCGTCGAACCGCCTGCGGTTCCGTCATATACCAAAGTAGTAATGCCGTAATTGTCGGCAGTTGAGGCCCCAGCGCGGAACCAGCCGGTCCCATTGAATCCCGCCGCCACATCGCTCGGGGCGGGCGAATAGGCCGGGGAATCCGCAGCTGTTGTTTCGCCGGCAGCCAAAGTGGGCGCTGAGAAACTAGTATTCACCGGATCGCTCCATCCGGCTGTGTCGCCGGATGCGTTGAAGTTCAACGTGAACGAATTCGTGTAGGCGAACGCCGAGCCAAGGCTCAACGCCCCCAAACCGAGAACGACTGCGAAAATACGAACGGATTTCATAACGGCAAAGACCTCCAAAATGGGATAGGGACATTATTAAAGCAGAACCCAATGTCCAGCATCCTTTTGCTCTGACATGCCCTCCCGCGTCAACCAAATTAGACCCAATTTTTTCATGCCTTTGGCAAAAAGGGCGTTTGGCCCCGACCCTTTGCCTCTGCCGCCTGTTAGCCTATTTCAGGACGGGACAATTTGCTCTGAAGGAGCAAAAGAATACAGCCTAGGCAAGCGAAGCGACGCCCTGGGTTTCCGAGACATCAACAAGAAATCGCCTGGCGC
>CAYUNT010000312.1:0-3325 GCA_964446285.1 uncultured Candidatus Sumerlaeota bacterium
CATTTACGGAATTGTCCTGGTCGGCAGGCAGGAGCTGTTCAAAGTGCAGGAAAAACCTTGGGCGAGACGCCCAAGCCACCGGAATCACGGGCAAGATGCTCATACCACCCGCAACTTTGAACAGTTCCTGGGATACCGCACGGGGTGTTGCCAAGCCGCTTCTGTTCTCCTCAGGACAGGCTGCCAGCTTGTCGGATATCCGGAAAGCAATGACAGGCAGGACTTCCCGTCCCGCTTTTCCGTCAAACGAAATCATCCCGGCCAGGATTGTATTTGCACAACGATTCGTCGAATGGCCCCAAAATCCCGCCCTAAAACGCCCCGCGGCCCCAAATGACCGCCGGAATGGTTTTCAGAAGGATTTCCATATCGAGCATCAGCGAGCGATTCCGAACATAATACAAATCGTATTGAATATTCAAATGCAGCGGCAGGTTTTTGCGCCCGATTACCTGCCACAAGCCCGTGATGCCAGGCTTCACATCGAGGCGCCGCCGCTGCCAGGGTTCGTATTGCTCGACCAGAAACGGCATCTCCGGGCGCGGGCCAACCATCGACATTTCCCCGCGCAAGACGTTGAGAATCTGCGGCAATTCATCGAGGCTCGTGCGGCGCAGGAACCGCCCAAACTGTGTCACGCGCGGATCGCCGCCATCCACCGGCGCCTTTTCATAAGGCTTCGCGTCCGTGCGCATGGTCCGGTATTTGTAGCACCAAAACAACCGCCCGCCCCGCCCGGCGCGTTTGTGGCGGAAAAACACCGGCCCGGGCGAGTCGCGCCGGATGCAAAGCGCAATCCACCAATGAAAAAAGAAAAGCCATACAACAGCGCCCGCCAGCGCGACTGTCCAGTCGAATGCCTGCTTGAGCGCCTCCTGATGCCAGGGCATCCGACCATCGCCGAGCGCCACGACCGGGAACTCGACGATTTCATCGAGGCGCACGTCTTGCGTGAGAACCCCGAACAAATTCGAGACGAGATGGACCTGCACGCCGGGAATCTCAACCGCGTTGAGGACGTTCAACTGCTCGTCCTGTGAAAGGTGCCCGATGGCGAGAAAGACCTCTTCGATCCGTTCGCGTTCGATGATCTCGCGCGCGCTATCGGTGGTCCCGAGAAGATGCGCCTCGCCGTTGAGGCCCCCCGCCGGTTCGCTTGGGTGCGCCAGGAATCCCGCGAGTTCATAGCCGATCTCGAGATTGCGGCGGATCGAGTCGCGAACCTTCATCGCCAGCGGCCCCAAGCCAACGATCAGCGCCCGCGTGGTTCCCTTTCCTTGGCGAATGGCGCGGCGTTTGAGAATCCGCAGCAGCGTCCTCGAAAAATAGTGATACAGAAACACCAGAATTCCGCTGAGCAGGATCACCGACCGCCCCAGGTCGAGGCGCTTGAATAGAAACCCGACAACCATCGCGTAGATCAGCGCGTGGTATCCCGCTTTGAAAATCCGCCGCCAGGTATTGAGCGAGGTCAGGCGACGCCGGTGGATATACAAGCCAAGCAGGGCGGCGTCGGCCACCCAGACGCCAAGCAGGATGGGAAAAATCCCCCGATATGGATCGACTGTGTTGATTGGCCCCATCCATCCCGCGCGGCCCAGCCCGTAGCGAATTCCCCATGCCCCAAACCAGCAAAGGCTCAGGCCCAGCACATCCGCCGCGAGAAGCAGCAATGTGAGCCGGCGGCTTTTCCAGATGGACCAGTTACGCGACCTCGCCACGTCGGCCTCAATCCTGTTCGACTCAAGGATGGCTGGGCACTGCGGAATTCATGGACGGAACAGAAGGCAGGGTCTGCAATTCGGGCGGCGGGGCGGAAGAGTGAGGCTCATGGGCGGCCGAGTCCCTCCCCTGCCCAGCGTGGGCCTTCTGCAATGCAATCCATTCCTCCATTGTAGGCGTCGCATCCGGCTCGAAAAGCATCCAGAGCGCGGGATGCGCGGGCCGGAGCACCGGCTCGATCCAATGCACATATAAAGGCCCCGAGGAGGGTCTGCGATCTCCGTTGGGGCAGCCGAGGAAAAGGCGCAAAGCCGCCTCGCGCGTGGCTTCATCGTCTTTCAGGTTTTGCAACGCCAGAACTTCCGACAAGAGAATATCGTCCACAAGCGGGTGGCTTGGATACTCGTCGGCGAACTGATTGGCCATCGCAATGGCCTTTGAATAATTCATCTGCTGAAACTCGCGCCGCGCCAGGGAAAACAACGCAAGGGCCGCCAGGCTCGAGCGCGGCGCTTGCTTGCGAAGCGCTTCCATCAGCGGGGCGGTTTCCTCCGTGGCCAAGCCCGCCTGAAGGTCGCGGACAAGCGCCCGTTCGCGGTCCAGATCGCGGTCCATCTGGCCGATGAGAAACTTCAGCGCGGGCGTTTCGTCCGGGCCGGCGGGAAGAACCTCGATGGGGACGTAAGGCAGTTCCGCAATGACGGGATCGTGCTCGACGGCGTAGCGCATGCGAAGAGACATGGCGCAATTGCCCGACCCTTCGAAAATCATGCCGGAAGTTGCCTCGGGGACGTAAAGGAGCCAGGTTTCGATCGTGCGCTCTTCGCCGGGAAGCAGGGCCAAAGTGGAAACTGGCGTCAAGTTCAAGGGAAACGGGCTTTGCAACCGAACCGGCGGATGCCCTGGATATTGGATGATCGCTTCGATGTCCTTGCCCACATCCCAAGTGATTTCGAGAGCCGTCCGGGAATCGGATTGTTTTGCCTTTTTGGCCCGGAACCGTATCCAAATCGGCTGCCCCACTTCGACGCGAGGGGTCACAACCTCGGCCCAGCCCACATAGTTGGCCTTTTTGGCGGGCGCGGAGACGACGGGTTTGGAGGGAAGAAGCAGAGCCGCCTCGAGCGTAGGCGTGGTGGAGGCAGGAACAGAGGCGGCGGCGGGGCCGGCGGATTGGGCGCGCGCGGCGGCCGGATGCAAAACGAGCAATCCGGCAAACATAAACAAAAGGGCGGGAACAAGGGAGCGGGTTTCGATCTGCATTCCAGAGAACAGTCGCTTTGCCATCATGATTTGCACTATTCCATCCATCCATTCACAGAAGGGCTTGAGTTGAAGCGGGGCAGACCTCCAAGTCTGCCGGCAATTGCATCCACCCTCAGAGGGGCTTGAGAATTCTCGATATTGCCACCATATTACGCGGCAATAGAGAAGCCCATTACCTTTTATCTCTCGGGGAGCGGCGGGAACCTTGCGAATCCGCCCCACCGGAACATAGTTCTTGTCCATCCAAGGGCCTATCCAGGGCAAGCGTCTTTGCATTCGCCAGAGGTAATACACAGGTACATGGTGTCCCCCCTGGAGGGGTGTTGGTGAATGGGTT
>CAYUNT010000313.1:0-3261 GCA_964446285.1 uncultured Candidatus Sumerlaeota bacterium
GGGAGAGTTGTGAGTTGCGGGTTGTGGGTTGTGAGATGGGGAGAGGGAGGCGTAAGGGCGGAGTTGGGGGCTGTGGAGGATTCGGCGAGCGGGAAGCAGGATTGCCTTGTTCTCCATTAATGTCCCCTTCCTTGCCCAATTCTGTATCGCCACCGCCTGGGACCAGTCCAAGCGCCTTCGCCGCACGCCTGTCGCTAAAGTCCTTTGAGTCCGTTGAGTCCTTTAGGTCCCTTGGGGCTTTTTCCCGGTTCGGCGCCTTAACGCCGCCCGCTGCCTTTGCCCCGCCCATCTCCGTCGCGCTGGCCGACTCGGGAGCGCTGGCTTGTTCAGGCGCGGTTTCTATTGGCTGCGGAGTATCTCCCAGATAAGCGCGCAAAAACTCGCGAGCCAGCGGAGCCGCCATTTCGCCGCCATGCCCGGAGTGTTCGAGCATCACAACAATCACGATTTTGGCTTGTTTTCTCGGGGCAAACCCCACAAACCAGGCATCCGGTTCGCCAGGCGGACGCTCCGCCGTTCCTGTTTTGCCACAAACCTGCCACTCGATGGGGAAACTCGCTTTGAACGCCGTCCCGTGCTCCTCGTTGCAGACCCGATACATCCCCCGGACGATCGCCTGCCATTCTTCATCTGCGAGGGAGAATGATTCCTCCGGCCAGGGTCCCAACGGCTCCTCGCGGCCCGTGGGTCCGATAAGCGCCCGCCCGATGTGAGGCGTCATCAGCCGTCCGCGCGTCGCAACCGCGCCCGTGGCCCGCAGCAGTTGCATGGGCGACACGGCCAGCGGACCTTGCCCGATGCCCATGAGGATCGTTTCTCCCGGGCTGATCGCACGCGCCCGCAACCGCCCCAGCGTTCCGGGGACTTCGCCGGGCAGGTCCACTCCCGAGAGGCGATCCAGCCCAAGCAGCGCCGCGCCATCGAGGACCGCCTGCGCCCCGATGTCGTGCGCCGTCTGGTAGAAATACACATTGCTCGACACCTTGAGGGCATCCGCCATGTTGATCCAGCCGTATCCGCCCGGGTTGTTTTGATCGCGGAATCGGCGGTTGGGGCAATCGGGCGTCTCGTAGTATCCGCGGCAGTAGATTCGCGCATCCGGCGTAATTCCCACCCGCAGCGCCGCCAGCGCCGTGGCCAGTTTGAACGGCGATCCGGGCGGGTAATGCTGCATAACGGCCCGGTCGAGGAAGGAATTCGTTTCGCCTTCGGGGGCGGGCGCGCCGGGAGATTGCGGATCGAATGTTGGGCGGACCGCGGCGGCAAGGATGGCGCCGGTTTCGGCCTCCATCGCCAGCAGCACTCCCGAATGACCCGCCAGCAGATCGTGCGCCACTTGCTGAAGCCGCGAATCGAGCGTCGTTAGCAAATCATAGCCCGGACGCCCCGGCTGTTCCAGCCGCGAACGGCGCAGTCGGCCCCGGCGATCGCGTTCGACGATCTCGTTTCCCGGTTCGCCGCGAAGCCGCGCCTCGTAATAGCGTTCCAAGCCCGCCCGGCCCACGCGGGCGTTTCGCGGCAAATCCGCACCCCGTCCCTTGTCCAGTTCTTCCTGTGTAAGGAATCCAGTGTATCCCACCACATGCGCGGCGGCCCGCCCGAGAGGATACGTGCGAATCCGATCTTCGTTGATGCCCAGCCCCGGCAAGTCGGGACGCCGTTCATAGAGCGGCATGACGTCCTGGAGCGACAAGCCCCGCGCCAGCGCAATCCGTTTCCAGCGCGGCCGGGCCTGATTCACCGCATCGGCATACGCGCTCAGGTCCTTGCCGAGAATCCCCCCCACTTGTTCGAGGATCCTCGCCACTTCCTCGGGGCTGTTTCTGTATCGCGCCAGGTCAACGGAATAGACGCTTGTAGTGCGTGCGAGCGGCGCTCCATGCGCGTCGAGAATCGAACCGCGCGGCCCCTGAAAATGGAGGGTTCCCAGAAAATTCGACTCGGCGCGCTGGGCCAGTTCCTCTCCCTCGAAGATGGTCCATTGCGCGGTTCGCGCGGCGCAAATCAGCATGCCCGCCACGACGGCGGCGCGCGCCCAATTCACACGGCCTGCCGCCGAACCGCCTCGCGACGATGCCGGACCTGACCATTCTGACATGAAAATCTTCCGCGCCGCCTGTTTCCTCGTTTATCCCCGCCGCATGCGCCGTCCTTCGATCAATCCTCTTTCGGCGGACGGGGCGGACGTTGTTCCTCACCCATCAGGCGGCTGAATATCTCGCCGTGAATGTAATATACTGCCAGGGACCAAAAACCGTAACCCAGCAGCATGTAAAACGCGATATTAACGATGTCCTCGCCCATCTTTTTAATGAGATAAGCCTGGAATTTCGCGCTGCCAAACTGCATCAGCGCAAACAAGACGCCGATGGGAACAAGCAGGAAAAACCAGAAGGTCAGGCCGCGGATAAAGCCAAGATGGCTGCCCCGGGGCAAAAACTCGGGGCGGGCTTCCGACTCCGGATACTTGTCCAGCAGCGCCGCTATTTCCTCGGATGTGGCCAGAACCGGCTTTACGTTTGCGCCTGCCGCCGCCGAAAGCTGATCGAGCGCCTCGAGGTCCGACGGGTCCTCCATGGCGATCACGAGGCCATCGGCATCCATTCGAACGGGGACGGCGCCGTGGCGAATGGCCAGCGGCTTGGGAATCCGAACTGCTAGCAGCGGTTCGAGTTCCATATTCTTGAGCGACGCTATCGAGCAGCCTGTCTTTTTTTGCAGGATGCTCAACTTGACTTTTTCGGAAATAATGCCCATTCCCACAAGAATGGAGGGAAGCGGACGTCCCGTTTTTTCCCTTTCCGAGCGCGCGCGCTTGAGCTGGTCTTCGGAGATCAGGCCTTCTCGAAGGAGTATGTCTCCCAAGTTTCCGGTTATCCGCGCGTCCATCAGGAATCCTCGATTCAGGTAAAATCCCGGCAGTCTGTCAGGTTCTGATTCCTCCGAAAATCCTCGTTCCGCAGCAGTCCCCTACATGCAATCGGGTTTCGTGCGAACCCCTTTACTCCTTTTGAATAGGAATGCCCCCGAAGGAGGTCAAGAACAAAGCCTGCTTTTTGCGCAAGGAAAATGAAGGAGCGCATTTTGGATTTTTGGCGAGTGTGCTGCAATCTGCGGCACAGCGCAGGGGTTTTTCGCTCTTGCCTGGGTATTTTCCGCCTTTGGCTGCAAGGCAGACCTGGAAGTCTGTCCTGCTCCGCAGGACACTCGCCTTTGGCCTTTGACTAGATAATTCGCTGTTTTTCGTGGGTTGGACCTGCA
>CAYUNT010000314.1:0-3205 GCA_964446285.1 uncultured Candidatus Sumerlaeota bacterium
TGTATAAAAGTCAGGCTCCACCCCAGGCTACCCTCTTTGGCCTCTTCAAGGCCACAGCGGGATTCTTTGCAAAAAAGTGAGATGCGCCCGAAGAGGAGGAAGCGGCGTTTTTTTTGTTGCGCGAGCGCGCTCCTTTTTCATGCAGACGTTCGGCGGCTTCGATCATCTGGCTCACAATCTTCTCATCGGGCATCCATGCTCCGTAATAGCCCGCCAAAAACACATGGGCGTCTTCGGCTGTCCAGAGAGGGCGCGGAAACGACGACATCATCAAAGTCAGAAGGCTTCGGCGGCGAGCGGACGTCGGCGGCCAGTTCAGCGCGCTGCCATCGAGGTCGAGAACGGCCCATCGGAGAAAGTGCGAATGGTCCGGAGACTGCTCTGAATCCGGCTCCGGCGTGTCCGGCAAAACGGCGGTTTCCGGCGTGTCCGGTTCCATCCGCCTCAGCCAGTGAAGCGCGCGGCAATCGTTGTGGACCCATCCGAGGTCGTGGGCGCGGCGGATTGTGGCGGCAAGATCGCGGAGCAATTCATCCGCCTGCGGGTGCTGCCGGGGATCGCTTCGCCATTCGGCCCAGAGATCGCGGGCGTTTCGCCAATGCGGTTCATCCAGGCCGCGCGTTACTAAAAACGCCTCCATCAGGACCGGTCCGCGGCGGCGTTCGGCTACAAGGATGGGCGTGGGAGTGGCGATGCCGCTTGCCAGCAGCCGGCGGGCCAAGGCGAATTCCCTCGCCACCTTGCTGCGCCGAAACAAGCAGCCAAACGCCTTATACCAACTGTATATCCGAACCCATTTCACATAGAGCGTTTCATTCGGCGCCGTGGAAAGCCGGGCGCGGACCACCCGGCGGACAGTGGAGCGCTTGACCATTTTCCACGGGCCGATTTCATCCTCTCGCTTTAACTGTTCCCAGGGAATGCTCTGAATGGAAAAGGATTCATATCCGGAAAGAACCCATCCGCGGCGCTTGCCTTCTTGCCAGGCGCGCGGCAGATCGAGGTCCTCGGGGTGCCAGAATTCCGGCGCGATGCTATTCAGGTCCTGGAAACGCCCAGGGGCGCCAGGATCAGGAGAAGGAGTAGGAGACAAACCAAACTGAGCCAGATACATCGTAAATAACTTACAGTTCCCAGAGCGACTATCCATACGCGGGCACAACATGCCCGCGCATCAACCAATGTATTAAGGGACCTGGCATCAAGCAAAATCGTTTGCCCTCTTTCAGAATTTGCGCTGGCACGGAGGCAACTATTGCCCGGAAACACTAGCGCACATCTCCATTTGGATGGAAATTTGAGCGGAAATCGGCCTGCGCAAGCCGCGCATCAATCTCTGAAAAATGGCTTAGAATCTCGTGGCGCAAAAAATTTCTCCGTTCTTTGCAACTTTTTGCGGAATCATGCGTCTTGATTAATGGTGACGATAGGCATCCAGAGTAAATCCTTTGGAATTATATGCGGTGGAAACTCCGGGATTTGGCCCTTGTATGAATAGAGCGAGCCAGCCCTATGAAACAACACGTTCGCTGCCAGGCGTCCCTGGGACTAATTTTTCCGCCCAAGGCCCCCCCGAGAATTGTATCATGGAGTGGCGTTTTTGTTTGGAGACTGGCTCATTTTCAGTTCTCGGAAAATTTCCGCATTGAACATAGAATCGCCTTGCAGTAGCGGCGTTGGCGACGTCTTGCGCCGCGCCGGACAGGATTGGGCCTTTGAAAAATCGCATGGGGTGGGGCGTCAGCAATCCGGCCGCCGCGCGAAATCGGAGAGGGACCATGAAAGCCACTGCCAGCAACTATCGGAACAGGAAGGGGAGCAAGGAGGGGAACAAGGGGAATGCCGGAAAGACGGATTCAAAAGGACGGACACCTCGCAAGACAGGGCGCGCGCCTGTCAAGTTGGACAGGTCTGACGTCTCCGACAAGCCTGACCCAAAAACCAAGAGGCAGCAGCAAACTCAGCCCCTGACTTCTCATCCTGGCCCGTCATCGCCGCCCCGGCGCGCGCTCATCGGCATCACGCTTGGCGATCCGGCGGGCGTCGGACCGGAAGTCACCCTAAAGGCGCTACTCGGCAAGGGCGAGGGAAGCGGCGACGCGCTCTTGTGCGAGATGGATGTTTTGCTGATCGGCCCAGCGTGGGTGTATCGCGAGGTGGCGGGGCGTTTTGCTCTGCGCGCACGGTTCGAAGAAATTGATCGCGACGCCTTCGATTCCGCCCCGGACCGCGCGTCTTGCCTGCCCGCCGCGGAGCGAAAATCCGGCTGCGTTCCGGTCTTCCCGGTCTATACGCCGCGCGGCTGCGAGGAAGAATTTATCCTTCCCTATGGGCGCGAGGACGCGCTTTGCGGAGCGCTGGCGATTCGCGCGATCGAGGCGGGCGCGCGGCTGGCGATGGCGGGGCGCGTGGATGCGATTGTCACCGCGCCCATCAGCAAGGCCGCGCTCAACGCCGCCGGGGCGCATTTCCCAGGCCATACCGAGATGCTGCAATCGCTGGCGCGTTCACCGCGCGTTGGGATGATGCTGGCGGGCGGAGGGCTGCGCGTGGCGCTCGTGACGATCCACGAAGCTATGGCGCGCGTGCCCGAACTGCTAACGACCGAGCGCGTATTCGAGATGATCCGCCTTACGCACGAATTTCTGCGCTCCTGGGACTGCCCCGAGCCGCGCCTGGCCTTGTGCGCCTTCAATCCCCACGCGGGCGAAGGCGGGATGTTCGGCGACGAAGAAATGCGAGTCCTCATCCCGGCCGCGCGCCAGGCCCGCGAAAACGGTATGCGGGTCGAGGGGCCGCTGCCCGCGGATACCGTGTTCCACTTTGCGCGACAGGGGCAGTTCGACGCCGTCGTATCGCTCTATCACGACCAGGCGCTCATTCCGATCAAGACGCTCGATTTTGACGGGGGCGTGAATCTGACGATGGGGCTGCCGTTTGTGCGGACTTCGCCCGACCACGGAACGGCCTTTGGCATTGCCGGCCAAGGCGTGGCGCGGGCGACGAGCATGCGCCATGCCCTGCGCACTGCGTGCGACCTCGCCCGCCGGCGCCGCAACGCCCGTGCGGGTGACGATTTGTTGACCCCAAAGAAAAATCCCCGAAGGTGATACTTCGGGGATTCTTTGGAAATCCTTGCTTTGACTGGCTTTTTGATGGCTGGGGGGGAAGGACTTGAACCCTCAACATCCTGATCCAGAGTCTT
>CAYUNT010000315.1:0-3146 GCA_964446285.1 uncultured Candidatus Sumerlaeota bacterium
CTGGGCTTTTTCCTTTTCGCGCCTTTGGCGCACAAGAATTATCAGACCATTTTCATTACACTCCAGTAACATTATTCCAATGAATACAATTCTGATTACAGGCGGCGCGGGGTTGCTCGGGTGGCATCTGGCGCGGCGGCTTGACGGAGAAAGCCAGGCGCGGCGGATTGTGGCCACAATTCATCGCGCGGATGCGCATTTCGAGCGCGCAAAGACAGCGCGCATTGACCTCGCCGACGCGGAGGCTGTGAGGCGGCTTGTGCGCGAATTGCGGCCGGCAGCGATTGTGCACACAGCGGCGCTGACCTCGACGGGCATTTGCGAGCGCGATCCCGAAGCAGCCGAGCGCGCCAATGTGTCCGCCACGCGCAATCTCGTCGAAGCCGCGCGGGAAATCGCGGGCGCTCTGGACACCGCATCGAAAAACCGGCCACCTTATTTGATTTTCACGTCAACGGACCTTGTCTTTGACGGCGAAGCCGCGCCCTATCGCGAAGACTCCCCCACCTCACCCGTCATGCGCTATGGGCAAACAAAAGTAGCGGCGGAAAAAATCGTTCTCGATTATGAAGGGCCTCGAACCGTGCTGCGCCCTGCGATTCTTTATGGGCTGCCCGCGCCGGGGCGTCCGTCGTTTCTTGAGTGGATTGCGGGGCCGCTCAGGCGGGGCGAAAAGGTGACGCTATTCACAGACGAATGGCGCACGCCCGTGCGAATTGAAGACGTTGTGGAAGTCATCGCGCGGCTGCTCGCGACGCCCTGCAACGGCATGCTGCATTGCGGCGGAGCGGACAGATTGTCGCGCCTGGAGATGGGCGAAATCGTTGCGCGGCGCTGGAATCTGGATGCCGGGTTGCTTCGCGCGGCGCGGCGCTCCGACGTGGCGCTCGATTGCCCGCGCCCGCGCGATGTGTCGCTCGATTCCAGCCTGCTTGCGCGCGTTCTCGGATTCCGCCCCGTAGGATTCCGCGAAGGCATTGAACAAATGCCGATTTGAAGATTCACCGCAGAGACGCAGAGAGCGCGGAGAAGAAATCTCTTCGTCTTTCTGTGCGTCCTCTGCGCCTCTGCGGTGAGTTAATCTTCTCTGCACCCTCTGCGGCGAACTCTTATTTCTCCGGCGCTTCCACGCCCAGGTTGAGCATGATCCGGCGGATCGAAAGCGCGCGGCCCGAGGCCGGATCCGCTTCGACCAGCGCGCCGCACATCCGCACATCGCCCGATGCCGGCTCGAATTTCTGCGGCATCATCTGGATCATCGCGGCCATCGCCAATTCCTTCTTCACACCAATGACAGAATCATACGGCCCCGTCATGCCCGCGTCTGTGATGTAGGCCGTCCCGCCCGGCAAAACGCGCTCATCCGCCGTCGGGATGTGCGTATGCGTGCCAAGAACCGCCGTGACTTTGCCGTCGAGATGCCAGCCCATCGCCACCTTTTCCGACGTGGCCTCGGCGTGGAAATCCACAAGAATGAGCGGGGTTTGGCGGCGCGCCTCCGCCACAAGCGCCGACGCCGCGCGGAAGGGGCAGTCGTAATGGTTCAGCCCGACGCGCCCCACCAAATTGATGACCGCAACAGGGAATCCGGCCTCGCTCGAATATACGCCCCATCCTGAGCCGGGGATTTCCGGGAAGTCGGGATAATTGGCCGGACGCAGCAGACGCTCCTCATGCGACATCAGCGGAAAGACCGTGCGCTGCGCGAACGAATGATTACCGCCCGTGAGCACATGGCATCCCGCGCGGAAAAGTTCCTCCGCGATTTCGGGCGTGATTCCCTTGCCCGCGGCGGCGTTTTCCGCGTTCGCCACGACAAAATCAATCTCCTCCGTGCACCGCAATTCCGGCAAAAGGCGTTTTACGGCCTGGCGGCCCGGGCGTCCGAAGATATCGCCAATAAATAGAATTCGCATATAAAGACTTCCAGCAATACGGCGGCAATACATTGGCATCGCGGCGGAAATTCCCAAATCTATGCTTCCGTCTGGCTCAAACCAGTTTCCGCCAGACGGATTTCCGCCGAAAAAGAGGAAAGGCGGCGTATTTCCCGCCGGGGCTTCCTCCGGATGCGGGATATTGACAATCCCCCCTTCCGGATTCCAAGAGAAAAGACATGTGAAATGACTTCTCAATAGAATAACATGGGGCGTTTAAAAGACGGAATTGTATATTGCCGTCGTGGAGGCAGGGAGAATCCACGCCATTTCTTCCTGGCCGCGGGAGATTCCAGTTGAGAGAAACAGCGGCAATGGCGAACGTATCTGTGGTGGGATTGCAGACGTCAGACAATCCACCATGTCCATAGGTTCCATATTTGCTTCAATGAAATCCCCTTGCGACCATTCTCCGAATCCATGCGCTTCGCTCCGCCAGGAATTGCGTAATATCCTTCCGCAATTCCAAAAGCACTATGCCATTCGATCTGTTGGCATCTTTGGGTCGTATGCTCGCGGAACTCAACGGAGATCAAGCGATCTGGACATCCTGATCGAATTTGACCGCGCGCCGACACTATTCGAGTTTGTTCGCCTTGAGCGCGAACTCAGCGATGCGCTTGGCGTAAGAGTGGATCTGGTAATGAAGTCGGCCCTTAAAAGTCATTTGAGAGAACGCATTTTGCGGGAGACGATCCCCCTGTGAAATCCGCCGCCAGGGATTTGTCAGGTTTTTTGAACGATATGGCCGAGTATTCGGAGAAGGCCTGCCATTTCCTTGATGGAGTTGATTTTGAGACGTTTCTGAAAAATGAGGAAAAGATTTTTGCCGTGGTCCGTGCCCTGGAGGTAGTCGGCGAAGCAGCCCGCAGAATCCCCGTCACATTTCGCAAAAACCATCCAGAAATCCCGTGGGAAGATGTTGCAGGCATGAGAAGCAAGCTAATCCATGACTATTTCGGTATCGACTTAGAGGTTGTATGGCGAACTGTGCATGAAGATTTGCCGCCGTTTTGCAGACAAGTCCGTAAAATTATGGAAACCGGCCAGGTATAATACCGATTTCCCGTAATTCTGTTCCCTGAATTTGCTCTGAAGGAGCAAAAGAACTTAGCCTAGGGCAAGCGAAGCGCCGCCCTGGGAAACCAATACAGAAAAAGGAAATCGCCTGGCGCGGTTTTCGCTCTTTTCGCGAAAACCGTGACAGGC
>CAYUNT010000316.1:0-3123 GCA_964446285.1 uncultured Candidatus Sumerlaeota bacterium
GGAAATGAACGCGGCGGAAATCGAGGCGGCGCTGCGTGGAAATCGCCCTGCGGGAATTCTCGGGGCTGTCATCGCGCGAAATCGCCCGGATGTGCGGAGTGTCGGATAACACGGTCAAAGCATATCGACCAGACAACTGCGCAATTTGCGCAGTTGAACCAATCCCCGAGAAGCGGCTCGGAGCCGATGGCAAAATGAGACCCGCCCACCGCGCTGATCGAGCAACCCGCCCCTGGCTCACCCGCCGGGGGTTTTTTCATGCCATGCCGCCGACCTGGCAGCCGTTGCCACCTGGAAGCCGGAAAAGGGGGTCAATTTCCCACGAACTGCTTACGCTGTGCTTACGCGGAAAAACGGCGCATATAAGGGCTTTTGAATCCCATTCGCGAAAGTGTAGGTTTTATTTGAAGTTTGCTGGCGCGCCCGGAGAGACTTGAACTCCCGACCTTCTGATCCGTAGTCAGACGCTCTAATCCAACTGAGCTACGGGCGCGCTAGTTTCCGGCGGTGCGGAATTCCACGTTTCCGCGCCTCCAGAACTTGAGTATCCCTCAAGCACCCCCCGGATTGTCAAATGAAAATCCCGCGCCTTTTTTGCGCAATGCTACGCGGGCGACATATACGAAAAAGAAGCTGGCGCGGCTCCATAAACCCCTTTGCCGGGTTGCCGATTGACCGGGAAACGCGAATTTTCCAGACTCGCGCATCCCGGAAGTTCCAGAGGGCGCCACGCCGCGGATTTCCGGGTGAGTTGAACAAATTTTTTGCCTCTTGCGCACGGACCTCCTCCGTTCCTCTGCTTTCCGCGCGCAGAGGTTTTTCCAATTTACAGGAGCGCATATCCATGCCGTTTTCGCGCCGTTGTGGCATACTTCTCCATCCGACTTCGCTGCCGGGTCCGCACGGAATTGGCGATCTGGGCGCGGGAGCGCGCCGTTTTGTGGATTTTCTCGCCGCGGCGGGCCAAAGATACTGGCAAATCTGCCCCCTCGGCCCGACGGGATTTGGCGATTCGCCCTATCAATGCTTTTCCGCCTTCGCGGGCAACCCGATGCTCATTGACCTGGCGGAACTCGAAGGGATGGGCCTGCTCACGCCGGGGGATTTTGCCGGAATGCCGGCGTTTTCTCCCAATGCCGTGGATTTTGGACCGCTGATCGAGTGGAAAAACGCCATGCTGCAAACGGCCTTCGAGCGTTTCAGCACGCGGGGCGCCAGCGCGCCTTTTCGCGCGGAATTCAAGGCGTTTTGCGATAAAAACGCTTTGTGGCTTGAGGATTTCGCGCTTTTTATGGCGCTCAAGGAAGCGCACGGAGGCGGGGCATGGACGGGATGGGACGCGAGCCTGCTTCATCGAAAGCCCGCGGCCCTGAAGGAATGGAGCGCGCGCCTGTCGGCCGCCGTCGAACGGCGCCGTTTCGATCAGTTCCTGTTCTGCCGCCAATGGAAAGCGATAAAGAACTATGCGAATGAACGCGGCGTGCAAATCATTGGCGACGCGCCGATTTTCGTCGCGCACGACAGCGCCGACGTCTGGGCGAATCCCCAGTTGTTCCACCTCGATGAGGCGGGACAGCCGACGGTCGTCGCCGGGGTTCCGCCCGATTATTTTAGCGAAACGGGCCAGCGCTGGGGCAATCCGCTCTACAAATGGCCCGCGCATGTGCGCTCGAAATTCGCATGGTGGATCGCGCGTTTCCACGCCCTGCTCGAATTTGTGGATGTAATCCGCGTCGATCATTTCCGCGGGTTCGAATCCTGCTGGGAAATCCCCGCCTCGGAGCCGACGGCCGTGCATGGGAAATGGGTGAAATCCCCCGGTTCGGCGCTGTTCCGCACCGTGCGTGAGGCGCTGGGCGCGTTGCCGATCATCGCTGAGGATTTGGGCGTCATCACGCCTGAGGTCGATGCGCTGCGGCTGGAGTTCGAGTTCCCCGGAATGAAAATCGTGCAGTTTGGATTCTCCGCCGACGCCGATCCGGAGAGCGTGTATCTGCCGCACAATTTCTCCAGCCCCGACTATGTAGTTTATACAGGCACGCACGACAACGACACAACGGTTGGGTGGTATCGCTCGCAGCCCGAAAAGGTGCGCGATCATGTGCGGCGCTACTGCTGGTGCGACGGCTCGAATGTCGCCTGGGACCTCATCCGGCTGGCGTATATGTCTGTGGCGAATCTTGCGATTGTGCCGCTGCAAGACGTGCTGGCGATTGGCAGCGAAGGGCGTATGAATTTCCCGGGACGTCCGGAGGGAAATTGGTCGTGGCGCGCGCGGGGCGAGGCCCTGACGTCTGAACGGGCGGAGGGCCTGAAGAAGCTGGCTGCCCTCTATGGCCGCCTGCCGGGCAAGGAGGAAAAGGCATAATAGGGCGGACGTAGATGCAGGCGCTGGCGCGGCGGGCGCGGCGGGCGCGGCGGGCGCGGCGGGCGCGGCGGGCGCGGCGGGCGCGGAAATCCAAAGGCAGTGGTTTTTGTGTTCTTAATGTGCCTTTGCGCGAGAAGAAAAACCATTTTCCATTTGCCAAACGCTGCCTTGGTCATTTCAGGCAGAGTGTTGCCTTATAGTTTTCATGGACTTGGGGACGAAGGCGCCGGCAAAGGCGTTGAAGAGGGAATTGGGACCGGGGTTGGCGCGGAGGCCGATGCGGAGGAGGGCGCGGAGGATGGAGCGGGGGTTGGCAAGGTGGCAGGGGCCGCGGGGATGGCGTTCATCACAGGCGGCAGACCCAATGTTTTGCCGCCAGGCCCCACCAGTTGTCCTGTGGTTGGTTGTATATAAAATAGCGGACGGGAACGCCAAACCTGTATCTTGGCCCAAAGGATCACCAGACAAACGGCCAAGACCATGCAGAGCGGAACCATCGCGGCCACAATATACCTTCTTGGGATTTTCTTCATGCTGGCCGTCCTTTGTTGTCCCTTCGTCTATCCCAGGTGCATATGCGGGATTTCCACACGGTCAAAATCGAGTATATAGTAAGTGCCGGCCCTCTTTTCAACGGATTCCCAGCGGAGCGGCTAATGTAAACAGGAACTGTTCAAAGTATCATTTCTTTCATGCGTTTGCTCGATCTTCTTATCATTCGCCGCGCGATTCATCGCGGGGTTGGCAGACAGGCC
>CAYUNT010000317.1:0-3058 GCA_964446285.1 uncultured Candidatus Sumerlaeota bacterium
AAACGGCATCCCCTCCCTATCACTTCTTTGCTTCAAAAACACTACACTCCAGTAAATTATCTGGCGTATTGGACATGGCAGACATGCCAGACTGACCAGACTTGTCGGACTTGATGGAATTGGTTTGGCATTAGTTCCCGAAGCACGCCCCGATGGAACGCGCCGCCGCGATGAGAGGGTGATCCAAGGGGACTGTTTTCAGGTGCGCAATGGCGTCTTCAAGCGGCACATCGACAATGGCGTCGCCCTTTAGGGCCACCATGCGTCCGAATTTGCCTTCGGCAACGAGCCGCGCCGCCGCATGTCCGTAGCGCGTGGCCAGAAGGCGGTCGTAGGCCGTCGGCGAACCGCCCCGCTGTATATGCCCCAGGACCGTGCAGCGCGATTCCAGCCCAGTCAGTTTCTCGATGCCTTTCGCCACAAACTCGCCTGCGCCGCCCAATCGAAGCGGATCGGGGCTGTTTTCCACGCGCTGTTTCACGATTAATTTGCCGCCAATTGGCTTGGCCCCTTCCGCCACAACAACGATGGAGAATTTCTTCCCGCGCTTGCCGCGTTCCACGCAAAACGCGGCGATTTTTTCCATATCGAAGGGGATTTCCGGGATCAGAATGACATCGCCGCCGCCTGCGACACCCGCTTGCAGCGCCAGCCAGCCCGCATAGCGGCCCATCATTTCAAGCACCTGCACGCGATGGTGCGACATGGCCGTTGTATGCAGACGGTCAAGCGCTTCCATGCCGACGGAAACCGCTGTGTTGAAGCCAAATGTGTAGTCAGTGGCCGCCAAGTCGTTGTCGATCGTCTTGGGAACGCCGACAAGCGCGACGCCTTTTTTCCAGAATTGCCAGGCCATATTCTGGGTTCCGTCGCCGCCGATGCACACCAGCGCGTCCCATTCCATTTCGCGAATATACTGAATGCACGCATCGGACACATCGACCATTTCACGCTTGCCGTCACGCTCAACGGGCTGTGCGAAAGGATTGTCTTTGTTCGATGTTCCGAGGATGGTCCCGCCCAGATTCAAAATGCCCGACACGGCGAAGTTATCCAGCAGGCGGGCGCGGCGCGTGATGAGTCCGTTGAAACCGTCTTCGATGCCCCAGACTTCGCAGCCATAGTCATTCATGGCGGTCTTTGCCACCGCGCGGATGACGGCGTTCAGACCGGGGCAGTCGCCGCCGCCAGTGAGGAGGGCGATTTTCTTCACTTTGCACGAATCCATTGTGGACATGGCTTTGTTCCTTTCACGCTGCAAGTTCAGAAGACGCGGGAAATTCCTCAGGCAGACTTTGCCGGATTCCCTCCGCCGAATTCTTGCGACCGGCGCATGCAGAATGGCGCACCACCCCCATACTGTCAAACGCTCTTGCTCCGGAGGCGCCCGGGCTTGTAACATATAAGCCTGTGGGGTGGATGGAGGCTGCATAGAGGCCGATTGGTCCGCAATGGCCGTCTGCGACTTCGCGTTATTCCCGGAGAATAAACCATGTTCGAGCATTCTGCGGCGCAGAGCGCCAACCGAAGAAAATCAAGCGCGCGCTTAATCGTTTTAGTCACCCTTGCCCTTTTGGGAGTTTTGCCTATGACCGCGTTTCCCGAAGTGATTGTCCATCCTGCGAGGGATTTCCGCCCGCTGCCGCCACAACTTGCGCAACAATGGCTTTCTGAATCCGCGGGCGATGCGACTTTTGAGCGGCGCCCTCATGGTTTCGCCTGGATTTCCGACATCGAGCATGTGGTGATGCCCATCGGCAAAGAACCTGCGCGCGAATATCCCAAGGAAGGCCCTTATTACATGGCCAGCGCGAAACCGGCGACGTATATGTGCGGCGCGACGATCCCGGCCGGGCGCTATTTTGAACTTTTTCCTTATCACTATTATGCCAAGGAGGAAGAGCAACTGCTCGGCGGGCGCATCAGCTACAAACTGATCGCCGTCAATCGCACGGATAAGCCGGTGACGCTTCAGATTTCGGGGCAGGGAACGACGTGCGATTGGGATCACTTCAAGGCGTGGGAAGGGGCGCTGCGAGGCGACAAAAAGCAAACGATCGTCATCCAGCCAGGGCAAACGGCGACGCTTTGGGAAGAACGCGCGCTCGAGGGCGATTTGCCTTGGAGCGGCATCTTCCTGGGATGCGCCGATGGGGATTTGTGGGTGTGCGACTATACTTGGTATGGCGAAAAAGACCCCGGAATCGCGCAGGCCGAGCAGATGCCGGACTTGGCTCTGCCGCCGACGCTGTGGCCTTCCTACACGCGCGGAACAGCGGACTGGATCGCTGCTGATGTCTATATTTTCCCTAAACGGCGCGACGCGACAGCCAGGCTGCCGCTCTCGAAGGTCCCGGATGGCGTTTATTCATTTGCGTTTGCAGCCTCGCCGGGCGGACCGCTCGACAAGCCGTGTGAATACATGGTGCGGCCGAACACATTCAAAGACGACACGTATCCTGTCACGGACCCGCTTAGCGGCCAGACGCACTTGTTTTTTGGCGGCAATTATCCCGTGATGTATGAGTTCGCACTGCCGCTTGCGAACGACACCGCATCCACACGCACGGTTGAGTTTTTCCTTTGTTCCAACGACAAACTCAAGGTGGACACTCTCGCGGGCGTCTGGATGCAGGGCAAGATGATGTGGCGGCGCGTTCCAATGGTCGGGAACAATTCGCATTGGAACGTCTGGAGCGCGACGCTTGCGCCCGGCGCAAAAACCGAAGCGCGCATGACCATCGTTCCCCTCGGCAGCCGCTGGGGCGGCATGATCGGCTCGCTGGCCGTCTCCGCGCCAGGCCCGGCAAACAAAGCCCCGGCAGAGGCGTCGCAACCAGCCAAGCCTGTCCAATCCTCCCAATAAGCCAAATCGATCTTCTTCGTAAGTTTCCTCCCCGGCATCCAGACTGTGCAGCCTTACGCCAAAATTTCCTGACTATTCCATTTCACGCGGGCAGGAACTGTTCAAAGTGCCAGGACAATTCCGTAAATGCTTTTCATGGGTTTTTAAGGGGATGCATAGGGCTTTCCAGTTCAGCAACTCGTGAGCCTGTGC
>CAYUNT010000318.1:0-2928 GCA_964446285.1 uncultured Candidatus Sumerlaeota bacterium
ACCATAGATACTCCGTATTGGGCAGCAGATCGCGCGCCATAAACGCCTTTGGCCCTATTTGTTCTACAGGCCAATATCTCCCATACGGCCCATAGGTGAGTTCGATGAATTCCAGTCCCGAATGTTCGATGATGACGCTCGAAGTGGGAACATCCCTCGATCCGCTCGGTGGCGAGATGATCATCAACCCGCACTGCGCCGTCGGCGTCGGCCAGCACAAGCATTCCGGATCGCACGGGGTTGGAGTGAGCGTAGGAGAGAGGCTTGGCGTCGGGAGAACGTAATCGAATCGACGGGCTTTGTAGTCGACTACGCCCGTTCTCCAAATTGGGCATTCAGGGCGAATTCCGTATCCCCTGCTGCTGCATGTAATCCATAAAGTATCTGGCGCAGGGGAAGGAATAATAAAGGATTCGGTTTGTTTGCCGTTGAAATCCAATCCATAGCTCGTAGCCCACGAAAAAGAAATGGGAGTGGTCAGCCAATCGACGGTGCCAACAGGTGCAAAAGTCAAAGTGATTTTGTCATTTGGATAAAATGTCGGATCCGGTCCAGGTACTGGAAGAAAATTTGCAGGCAGGCTGCTTGAGTTGCATGTAGGAGAAGGCGTCGGAGAGCCCGTCTGGGATAGGGCTAACCTTGCCGCTGAGAGCACGACTAAGCATGTGAATAATGTATTTCTCATGGCTCTAGTTCAGTGAATATTGGTATCGTGCTGCTAATTGGTCTTGGAATGCTGGGCAATCCTTGACTTCAAATGCTCCCAAGCATCGCCTCATTCCACGATATTGGCCGTTCTCCGGATTACGCCAGACGTCAACGCGCCTTGGATTTCCGTTTTCAAGAACCCCTGTGGATGCCGTAGTGGGGCGGTATGAGGAATCCAAATTGGGATTGGCAAACACTTCGCCAAAACGCGCAGGATATGGAGGATCAGGTGTGGGATATTCATCATCATACCAATCATCCCCAGTGAATGCCACGCTGTCTTCTAATCCGTTGGCGGTCTGTCGCCATACCAGATTGTAACTCACGGGAATTACAGGATTTCCAGGGCCTGTATATCCTGGCAATGGATTGTCAAAAGGATTCCATTCCGCCGCAGCTCCCGGAGCGCCTCCCTGCCCGATTTGGATTCCGTGCCCGTCCGCGTGATAATCGACGACGATGTTGTTTTCGATGGCGGATGGGCCATAATTACGCCGCGTGGTTCCAATCGGGCGGGCCATGTCCGCAGCGACCGAAAGAACGGTAATCCCGTTGTGGCAGTTGGCAATCGTGCAGTTTTGGATGAACAGCCCGCCGCGCTGAACTTCTTGGATACGAATTCCTCCTTCTGCTGGAAGTCTTGGCGCTGATTTGGGGGCCAGAGAGAAATGCGCGAGTGCGGAGCCTCGCGATCCATATTGGAATTCGGCGCCTCGCGATCCGATCATCGCCCTCCCGCTCCTTGGGACATGTTTGTGATAAACTGCGAAGAAAAACCGTGAAAAACAACCTTGGACGTGGCGTCCAAGCCACCGCTAAATCAGACGCGAATGCCTTTGGCGTCAAATGATTTTACGCAAGCGCGGGTTTCATTCCCAAAGAGCATTTTAGGCGCGCAAAACACGAAAATAGCATACGGCCTTCCGGGCGATGCCGTCCATGCGAAAAAATGCGCGCCGCGCGTGCGTGGAAGCGTCCGGAAAGATGCGAGTGCAGAGCCTCGCGATCCCAGGCGCGCCGCGCGCGTTGAAGCGACTAATTGCATGAGGAACGGCGCGCGCATTACTTCGGCGATCCCAAACGCGCCGCGCGTGCGTGGAAGCGTTCGGAAAGATGCGAGTGCGGAGCCTCGCGATCCCAGGCGCAATGCGCGCAGGCGGAGGCGTCTGGCTTGATTTTAGTCGATCACGGGATACCCATAGACGCGATTGTGATATAGGATCATCGCGTCATCCTGGGTAAAGACGCCGTCTCCGTTCATATCCATTTCGGGACCGACAAGTTGCGGGTTTCTATAGAGCATAACCGCGTCAAAAATGGTCACGAAACCGTCGTTGCTGACATCCAGTCCCGCGGGGACGTCGCTGGGATTGTTAGGATTGGAGCCATGCTCGTCCTCAAACCGGTCCGAGAAACCATCGCCATCAGAATCGAGGGCTTGGGGCGGAGTGGGCGTGGCGACCGGGGTTGGCGTGCGCACCGGCGTGCTGGTTGGCGTGGGGGTGCCGGTGAGTGACGCAGTAGGAGGCACCTGTGTTGCAGTCAATGTGGGGCTAACGGATGCAGTCGGCGTCGGCGTGGGGGGAGCCGTTGCCGTCGCGGTCGCCGATGGGGGAGCGGTTGGCATTGGGGAGGAAGTTGGCGAAGGGGCCGGAGTTTCCGTGGGCGAGGGAGCTGGAGTCTCCGTGAGCGAGGGGGCGGCTGTTTCCGTCGGAGAGGCTTCTGCGGTTGGCGACGGAGGCGGAGTATTTGTGGGAGTCACGGTGCCAAGCGATTCGCAGTCGATCGAAATCTGAGGATGATCGGCATAGGCGTAGCTATTGATCAGGACAAGAATCGTCTGCTCGCGCGCGGTCAGATTTTCATAGGACACGGAGGCTTCTCCCATCGAGGTGCACATCTCGGCCAGCGGCGCCAGCAAGTCCTCGCATGAATCATAAAGCCCCGCGCCAACCGGCATTCCGCTGGAGAAGTCCTGCACGCGGATGGTCAGGCGGGTGAGCGCCGGGAGAGCGATTCGCAACCAGCGGCTGGCGGCATCCGGAACCAAGTCTTCCGTGAAGCATGGCAGGCGGTCGGTTCCCGTAAATTCTACTGGATTGCCTGGATCGAAAACATCGCCGCATTGCGCGTCCTGCGGGCACTCGCACGTTGCGCCCTTGTCGCAGGGCGGGGTCGGGCGCGGGGTGATTGTGGTTGTGGCAGTCGCCTGAATCGTGG
>CAYUNT010000319.1:0-2793 GCA_964446285.1 uncultured Candidatus Sumerlaeota bacterium
AACGAGCGCCACCCTGGGAAACAAACGCCGCGAAAAGGAAATTGCCCTGCAAGGGCTCAATAGATTGGATTTTTCCCGCCAAACTGCCGCGCCGCAAAAAAGAAAAGACCGGGGAAATCCACATTAGGCGGATTGCGATTTATTTAACCCTTGCAGGGTATGGATATTCTGTTCGTGCTTTTACCCAGGGTGGCGCTCGTTCCTCGCTGACCTTGGGCTTTGTTATGGAATCCCCTTGGGATTCGAAGGAAACCGGCTGGCTGGACAAACCGATTCCCAGCCCTTATCGGCGTAAAACAACGGTGTATCTACAGCGCAAATTCAGTAAACAGGATTTCGGGAAAATGGTATTACATTCTTGCCACGAAAAACGCGAAAACAACGAAAAGTCCTTGAATTTCGCGTCTTTTCGCGTTTTTCGCGGTGAAAATTCTTTGCTCTGATTCTGTGACTATTTTTTCGCGGAGTCGGGCGTTGAATTGGGCGCGGCGGTCGGCGAATCGTCTTCCACGCCAAGAAGTTTCGAGTTGAATTCGAGCCGCTGCACCATTTCCTTCTGCAAATTGCTCAGATAATCTCGCGGCGCAATCCGTCCGCCAAACACAACGTCGATCTGAAACGCCAGTTTCTCCTCGAGTTCCTGTCCGACTGGCAGGGCGGGACGGGTGCGCCCGCGTCCATCGAGGATCATCTTCACAAACGCGGCGAAATTCTTGTCCGCGAGCGTTTCTTTGAATTCGGGCAGCTCGAGCGTCGCCCGCAGCGGCGGAATGTTGTGGAGTTTGGCGCAAAAACGAGCCGACTGCTCGGGCGAGATCAGCCAGCGCAAAAACGTCCATGCCTCCTCCGGGTGCCGCGTCCCTTGCGGGATCACCCAGAAACTCCCAATCGCAGACGTGACGCCAGGCTGACCCGGCACGGCGGAGGGAAAAGGCATGACGCCATAATCCAAATCCGGCGCATATTCGCGAATGAATTGCGTCACCCACTGGCCATCTTCCTTCATGGCCATTTTGCCGACGAAAAACGGATTTTGCGGGCTGTCGAGTTTGCCGAATCCAGCCGAAAGGCGCCGGAAGTCCTCCATGCCAACCTTCTTATACATGGAGGTCATCCATTCGAGCGCGCGCACATTTTCCGGCCTGTCGATTGTGAATTTGCGATGCTCGAGATCGAACACACCTCCGCCATGATTCCAGAACCAGCAATGCGCCGTGATGGGCACAAATCCAATGCGCGCAAGGCGTCCGGTGGCCGGGTCGCGCACGGTAAGTTTTGCCGCCCATTCCTCCAGTTCGGCAATTGTCTCGGGCGGCCGGTCGGGATCGAGACCCGCCTCGCGCGCTAGGCGGCGGTTGTAATAAATCCCCAGCGCATTCATCGTGGTGGGCGCGCCCCATTTGTGGCGGCCATACATGCCATACTCCCAGATGTGCGGCAGATAGGCCGATTCGTCGAATCCGGCGGCGCGCAGCCGGTCTTCCAGGGGCAGAAAACAGCCCGACTCGCCCATCGTGCCGAGCATGTAATCCCACACTGTGGCGACATCCGGCGGCTTGCCCCCCGCGATGGCCGCCAGCAACTTGTCGCCGATGTTGAAGAACGTCGGGCGCACCACAATGCCCGGGTGCGTGCGGTTGAATTCCTCGATGAGCGATTCGAGATATTTGCCCTCGTAACCGCCCCAGGCGTGCCAGAATCGCAACTCGACGGGGTGCTGGGCGGAGGAGGAGGCGGTGGAGGCGGCGGAGGAGGCATCGGAGGAGGTGGCGGACGGGCCGGATTGCGAATCCGCCGACCCGCATCCGGCGATTGCCGCCAATAAAATCGCCCAGGGGAGAATTGCGGCCGCTCCCGCTTTGAGAGAAGGAATTCGAAATAAACCTGAACTGTCGCGCGGGGAATGTTGCATTCGCTTATCTTTTGCCAGAACGAATTTTCATTGTGCAAAAGCCTGAGATCGAGCCTCTTGCGCTCAATCGTTTAACCTAATACCGAAAACAGGCCCGCCGATGCAATAGGTGATCTTCGACATCTTGCCCTGAATGAGTGGAGGAACCTAAAGACGGCTTATGATATCGCGATAAATGCAAAAAAGTGCGAAATAGAAAATTTCCTATTTCGTTCTTTTCGCGTTTTTCGTGGTAAAATTCTTCGTCTCTCGCGGTGAAATTCCGCACACGCCGCGGTCAAGCGTGTTTGTCGATGGCTTCCTGCAAGACGCGCTTGGGCACGCCGCCGACGATGCGTTCGACCATCTCGCCGTTCTTGAACAAAATCAGCGTCGGAATGCTTTGCACGCCATATTCCGCCGCCTTTTCCTGGTTTTCGTCCACATCCACCTTGCCCACCTTGATGCGGCCGGCGTTTTCCGCGGCGAGTTCCTCGATGATCGGGGCGATTCTCATGCAGGGGCCGCACCACGTCGCCCAAAAATCCACCAGCACGGGAATCGGACTTTTCAAAACTTCAGCGTCGAACGTTGCGTCAGTGAGTGCGATCGCGTTTCCGGCCATGATGCAGTCTCCCTTGGATTCTATTGAATTTTCTTGGATTCCTCCCGGAGCCGTTCGCGGGAGTCAGCGCGTATTTGAATTCATGTATGATTGATCGGATCAGCGCGGCCGAAATTAGCCTTCCCGGTCTTCCTTAAGAAATCGCGCGCGCCCGAGAGTCAAGCGCGAAGCCGGGAAATAAAGGAAGGAGAAGGAAGAAGCAGGAAAAAGAATTCTGCCACGAATAATACCAATTTCCCGTAATTCTGTTCCCTGAATTTGCTCTGAAGGAGCAAAA
>CAYUNT010000320.1:0-2789 GCA_964446285.1 uncultured Candidatus Sumerlaeota bacterium
CCAACCGCCTCAGGTGCGCGCCGAACCGCTCCCCGCGCCACCCCAGCCGCCCAACGACCAAACGGCGGCGCCCGCCGAGCCTCCTCCCCCGCCTCCCAGCGAGACACCTACTCCTCAGCCCACTTCAGTCAAGAAAGAAGATACGGAAACCGGCACAACACTGGAGTTGAAAAAGCAAGAGCAGCAGTGAGATCAGAAAGACAGGGCATCCAGAGCGGAAGCCTTTTGATACGATAGTCTATCCTTTTTGACACTTTGCTTTCCGCCGTAGTGTCCCATGACGCCCACAGCAACGACGGCGACGGCGCGCCCGCCGCGTCCTCTGCGCATTTCTCCCCGGCTCCGGCGAATCCTTCGCATGACAATCGCCATTCCTATCGGTTTCGCCCTGGTCTTCACGATGTTTCTTTGTTCCTGCCAGCGGCGGATGATCTATTTCCCCCAGCGCTACGACCCGGCCATTTACCGCATGGAATTGCCGCCCGGTTCCGAGGAACTGGCCTATTTGGTGGAAGGTTGCGGGCGGCAAGTAGCCTTTTACATCCCGCCAAACAACCCCCATGCCGCCGCTTCTTCGGCTGCCGCGCCTGCCCCGCCGCCCGCGCGGCTGTGGGTGTTTTTCAACGGCAATGCCGCGAGATCGCTCGATTGGCTCGATATGATCGACCATGTTTCGCGCGCGGACACTGGCATCTTGCTGGTGGATTATCCGGGCTACGGATTGTGCGAAGGCAGCCCGACGCGCGAACGGATTCGCAAATCCGCGCGCGGGGCGTTCGAGGCGCTCGCGAGTCATTTTGGGATTTCCGCGCGGCAATTGGAAAACGCGAGCGAAATCAACGTGCTTGGTTTTTCGATCGGAACAGCCACCGGACTCGATTTCGCCGTAGAACATCCAGTGCGGCGCGTTATACTGCTTGCGCCGTTCACTTCGCTGCTCGACATGGCCCGGCTGTCGGTTGGGTGGCCGCTATGCCATTTGCTGCTCGACCGTTTTGATAACCGCGCACGCTTGGACGAACTCGCGCATCGCTCGCCGCCGCCGGATGTTCATATTTTTCATGGCGACAGCGACGAGGTGGTTCCGCAGCGCATGGGCCGCGCCCTCGCCGAGTCGCATCCCGAGATGATCGATTTTCAGTCGATTCCCGGCGCGGATCACAATGCGTTGCCGGACTTGGCGCGCCCGCAGCTGCTCTCGCTGTTGAATGGGGACGCAAAGGGTCAAAAGGGTCCGAAGGATCAATAGTCCTGGAAAAAGCATTCCCAACCGCGAAAAACGCGCAAATAACGAAAAGGGGAATGATTTTCGCCAGAATTCGATTCACCCGCTGGGTGATACCAATTTCCCTTGATGCTGTTCCTTATTCTTGGGGCAAGGCGGAAAGATTTCTGGCAATCCAATCCCAGCGTGTCAGCGACTCGATCCGTTCGGGGTGCGCATTGAAATCCTTGAGTTCTTTTTCGACGGCCGCCATCTTGGCCTCGATCGTCGGGTAATTGGTTCCTTCGATCGCCCGGCGCAGTTCCTCGAACACCCGTTCGGGCGGGTTGACCTCGGGCGAATAGGGCGGCTGATAGACGCGCACAATCCCGCTTGCCTCATGGACCTTGGATTTGTGCCCGGCCGCGTTGTCCCACGACACGGCCCCGACCCCGGCCTCCCTCCACGCCGCGAGCACCTGGGAAAAACTCTCCTTTTTCATCGTCTCGATCCAGCACCAGATCAGACGCAGATTGGCCACATCCACCCCAAGCGCCAGATAGCGCCATTTGTAGATGCGCTGCAGGCGCACAACCAATTTGTAGCCAACCACCGTCCAGCGCTTGCGCACGCAGGCAATCAACCCCACGCGCATCTCGTCGCCAAACACAAGCACTGCCTTGTGCGTCACGCCCGCCCGGGCGAGGCTTTCGCAAAGCCCCCTTTTTTCCAGGCTTCTTGCCTGGCGGGGCCGGCTTTGTCTGACATCGGGCGGGGAACCTTCACGGCCAGCCGCAGCCGGCGCAGGAATTTGTAGGCGCCCCCGGGGCTGTAGGTGGCGCCAAACTGCTCCTTGACCCAGCGCGCCGCCTCCTTGGCCGTGGCAAAACCCACGGCGCGCGCGGCTCGCACACAGCCGCGCGCTGCTCGGGCGTCAGGCGCCACGCGCGCCCCTTTCCGACGCCGCGGCGCGATTCAACCGCTTCCAGGCCGCCCTGGCGGTAATAGCGCAGCCAGCGCTTGGCGCTGCCGTAGGGATGCCCGACGATTTCGGCCGCCTCGGCCAGCGACTTGCCGCGGCGCACAAGCCAAAGAAAATGCAGCCGGGTGCGTGGCAACGGGCGCTTTTGCGCCAGATAGGCTTTCTTGAGCTGCGCCTCGCTGTGCTTCCACTCGATTCGAAGGCAACGACCCATTTTCCGAGTCCTCCTTTTAAAAAAACTCGGGAAAGCCTCTCAAATGGATTTGGGAACAGCATCAAGGGAAATTGGTATGAATCAAATTCTGAAGAACAATCCTTCTGTTTCGTTCCTTTTCGTGCCTTTCGTGGTCTCTTCCGCCGTTTTTACGATACTACCATTTCCCCATGATTCTGTTCTCTATCCGGCCCTCCCTCACGGTCGGGCTATTGCGAGCAACTGCCCTCTGGCGTCGCGTTCTCGCAGTAACCCGACCGTAAAGGAGGGAGATATTCGGCGCAGCGTCAAAGGAAAATGGCATAATACCAATTTCCCGTAATCCTGTTCCATTAATTTGCTCTGAAGGAGCAAAAGAATACAGCCCCGAAAACCATGAAGGCGGTTGC
>CAYUNT010000321.1:0-2707 GCA_964446285.1 uncultured Candidatus Sumerlaeota bacterium
GATATATGCAATAATCCTAAACCAAAGGGGCACCATGTTCCTGTTGCTCCCGTTTTTAATTAAAATGCGAAAAAATGTTCCCTCGCAGTCCCAAGACGCGATTTTCGCAGCAGCTCAATGTGGGTTTGCATTCTTCTGATGAGTTACGCCCGCAGCCGTATTCCCCCGCATTCGGGGCAGGGTGCGGATTTAAGTTGATGCTGTTCGGGCGTCGCGTTAGGCGGGCTTGGGAAGATGGAGAACTTCCGTTTGTGAAGGCGCTTGTCTTTCCTTCCGCATACCCTTTGGCGGAGCGCAATGATGGGACTGCTGTCTGGCTGGACGCAAAAAAAACAACCCGTGGACGACCCGGTGGTCCGCGAGTCTGATGAATGCCTCGAAGGGGCGCGCCGCGCTTTTGATATGGGCGATGCGGACGCCGCCATGGCCTTGCTGGCCCGGGCGCGTCGCTTGACGCCTTTGCGCGAGGAAATCCGCGTTCTGGCGCTGGAAATCATGACACGCCGCGCCGCCATGCCCGAAGCGCCCGGACCTTCGGCCGCTATGCAGGCGATGCCTGCCACTGCAGCGATGCACGCAATGCGTGGGATGCCAGCGATGCCTGCAATGCAGGCGGCGCCTGCGCCTGCGCCCGCGCCCGCCGCCGCGCCAGCGGCAAATCCCGCGCCTGCGGCTGCCAGGCATTCGCCGGAGCGGGTGTATTTCGCCGAAGCGCCCTCTCCGCTGAAAATGGCCGCACCACAGCGTGCCGCACCGGCGCCGACGCCCGCCCCAGCATCCGCGCCCATTGTGTCTGTGCCCATCATCACCCCGGCGCCAGAAACCACATCCGCCGCGCCCGTTGCGCAACTCCCTCAAGTTCCGCACGCCGCCCGCGTATCTTCGCGCCCGGGCGTGTTTGGGTGGATGGCCGGATTGATGCTTCTTGGGTGCGTGGCGGTGGCCTCGGGCGTCGCGCTGCACGGACGCATGGCGGCACTGCTCAGCGGCGATCGCGAGAAAAAAACCGAGCATGTCATCCCGCCCGAACTGGCCGAGCAGCTGAGCCAGGCCGAACATGAATTGCGCACACGCGAGCCGTTGCGGTCGGCGGCGCGCCTGCAACTGGCGCTCGAACGCTGGCCCGCCGAGGCAAAGTCCATTCATCCGCATCTGGCCGACGCGTATTATGCCCAGGCGGAGCGGCTGGTTCAGGAGGAATCCTACAAGCAGGCGGCTGAGTATTATGAAAAATGCATGGCCCTGGCTCCGGAGCGGACCGCCGCCGGAGAGGGCATGGGCTGGTGCTATTACATGCTGGGCCGCCTGGCGCAGGACCGCCACCAGACCCGCACGGCGCGCGACTATTTCCAGAAATCGCTGGCGGCCTATGAGCAGGTGATCGAAGGCAATCCGCTGAGCGCGCGCTCGCTCCTCGGCAAGGCCCGCGTCTATTCGGCCCAGAGCCGCCGCCAGGAAGCCGTTGAAAATTACCGCGCGGTCATCACGCGCTATCCGAACTCGCCCGAAGCCGCGGAGGCCGGACGCCGCTTGCGCGAACTCACGGGCAGGCACTCTTGAGCGCGCGGGCGCAGGAACAGACAGGATGCGAATAGACAGGATTTACAAGATGAAGAAGATGATAAGAAAAACAGGGCCACGCATCCAGCTGCTTCCATTTTTGTTCATCCTGTAAATCCTGTCTATTCATTCCGCGGATTGCATGGAGTCATTTTCGTGAATCTTCGCGAATGCGCCATTGATTTCGACACGTATCTGCGCGTCGAACGCAATCTTTCCGCACGAACGCGCAAGGCGTATCAATACGATCTCGGGCGGTTTGCAGACTGGCTCGCGCGCGCGCTCAAATGCGAAATCCCAATCGAAAAAATCACCGTCCATCACATCAAGGAGTATCTGGCGCATTTGCAGGAGGAACGGCGCTACCGGGCGACGACGCTTTCGCGTGTAATCGCCACGTTGCGCGTTTTTTTCGAGCATTGCGTCCGCCAGGAAGTCATCAAGGCCAGCCCTGCGCAGGCGATTCACAATCCAAAACTCCCGCGCCGCCTGCCGATTTACCTGATCGAAAGCGAGTTGCAGCGCCTGCTTGCCGCGCCCGATCCGCGCGACCACGCCGCCGTGCGCGACTACGCTATCCTCATCACGCTCGGATTCACGGGCGTGCGATTGCAGGAACTCGTCGGGCTGAATGTGTCCGACATTGACTTCGAGCGCCGCACGATCAAGGTGCTCGGCAAGGGGGCGAAGGAGCGCCTGATCCCGCTGAACGACGCGGCGGGGCAGGCGCTGCGCGACTGGCTTCTGGTGCGCCCCGCCGCCGAAGATCGCGCCGTATTTCTCAACAAATTCCAACGGCGGCTTACGGGCCGGTCCGTGCAAAACATTGTACGCAAATACGTTCGGCGCGCAGGCATCTCGAAGGCGAAAATCTCGCCGCACAAACTCCGCCACACCTTCGCGACGCTCCTGCATGTGAACGACGTGGACCTTGTGGAAATCCAAACGCTGATGGGACATTCGTCGATCACAAGCACGCAGATTTACACTCACACGAACGCGAACAAACTGCGCACGGCAGTGCGGTCGTTGGACGCAATAGCCGTTCCCCCGCCTGAAGGCATTCTCTAATACAAGTATCGGAATATAACATTACTGGAGTGTAGTGTTTTTGAAGCAAAGAAGTGATAGGGAGGGGATGCCGTTT
>CAYUNT010000322.1:0-2706 GCA_964446285.1 uncultured Candidatus Sumerlaeota bacterium
CGTCTTGTAATTCCCGCGAGCCCCAGCCGCCGCAGCCCCCCCCCGGCGCCCTCGTCGTCAATTATCAAGACCCCAAAGTGGGGCAAGCCTCCAGGTCTGTCTTCTTCCTTCAATTTTCGTTCTTTTCGTGTATTTCGCGGTAAAAAATAAAAAACAAAATCACTCGATCTGCTCGGCGACGAGTTTTGTGACGCCGAGGTCCCATTCGTTGTCTTTGTTTTTCACAATTCCGAACTGGATTTCGCGGACGCGCGTCCGGATGGGGTCCATGCCGCGATCCTGGATGGCGTGCGTTTCGAGCAGCGCCATGACGCCAACCGCCTTGGCGGAAAGCACAAAGATGTCCTGAACGCCTCCGGCCGGCGCATTGCGGTAGGTGCCGTCTTTCGTCACGGCGGCGTTGAGAAAACTGGGGATTCCATATTCGGACGTCGCGGGCGCAGCCACGCCGTGTTCGATGCGAATTTTGTAGCGTTTGAACACTTCCTGGAGCGCGGCCTCCGGCACGCCAGACACATCGAGCGTGCGTATGGCGCCAAACCGCCCGCCGTCGCTGTTGATTGGGAATTTGCGGCTTTTCGCCTTCATGGCCAGCACGGCCACCTGCAAATCCATTTCCATCTGGCGCTGGCGCAGAAGGTCCTGGTCGCGCGCCAGATTCGCGACTTCCTTCTTTATCCGCCCTTTGAGATCCGGCGGCGCGTCGGTGGACACAGATGCGGGCGAAGAGGCCGATTCCTTGGCAGTGCTTGGATTATTGTCGTCCGGTTCGTCCGATCCATCCGGTGAAGTGGCGGCCACGGGCTGGATGAGCGCAGCGGCGGGCGCTTCAGAACCGGCCGGGCGCGGCGGCGGGTTGGGAGGCGGAGGGGGAGGCGGCTCAGGTTCGGGCGAGAGAAATTGCACGCGCAAGGGGCGTTCGGGCGGGCGAACTTCTGCACGATGCACAAGCATATTTCCAAGGATGGCCGCCAGCGCCACATGCGTCAGCAGCGCGACAAACGGCCCGCCCCAGCGCTCGATTCGCTTCTCGAACGGGTCGCGCCCCTGGCCGGTCGCAGCCCCCCCCGCCGGAGGGAAACTCATCGCTGGATGCGCGGCGGGATTCATGGATTTCTCTCGATCCGAAAAAGGAATTATCGCGTTCGCGCCGCCGCGATCTACAGGGCGGGTTCGGCGGCGAGCAGATCGGCGGCGGTCCGGCGCGCCCAGGCATCGGTTTCTCGCAGCGCCGCCAGACCGGGAGCGGGCGCGGGAGTGTGCGCGTCGAGAACTCGGCGGATCAGGCGCGGGATTTGCCCGCACGAAATCCGCCCTTCCAGATGCGCCGCCACGGCGATTTCGTTCGCGGCGTTCAGGACGCATGGCGCCGTCCCACCCGCGCGCGCCGCCTCGAAAGCATAGGCCAGGCAAGGGAATCGCTCAAGATCAGGCGGCTCGAACGTCAGCGTGCGCAGCGTGGACCACTCGAGGGCGGCCACGCGCGAAGGGCGGCGTTCGGGCAGGAGAAACACATGCTGGATGGGCAGCCGCATATCCGCCGGGCCGAGTTGCGCGATCACCGATCCATCCACGAATTCCACCATCGAGTGGATTGTCGATTGCGGATGGATCACCACCTCGATGCGGTCCACGGATATGCCAAAAAGATGATGCGCCTCGATCACCTCGAAGCCTTTGTTCATTAGCGTCGCGCTATCGACCGTAATCTTGCGGCCCATGAACCAGGTGGGATGATTCAAGGTTTCGCTCGGCCCCGCGGCACAAATCTGCGCAGGCGTCGAGGCGCGGAACGGACCGCCCGAGCAGGTGAGAATCAGGCGGCGCACTTCGCTGGCGCGCCCGGCCTGGAGACATTGGAAAATCGCGTTGTGTTCGCTATCCACAGGCAGCAGGCGCACGCCCCGGCGGCGCGCGGCCTCAACGACGATTTCGCCCGCCACCACAAGGACTTCCTTATTGGCCAGTGCGATTTCCACTCCGGCTTCGATCGCGGCGAGCGTCGGCGCAAGTCCCGCGAACCCGACCGTCGCCACGAGCAAAACATCCGCGCCCGAGCACGAGGCAATGCGCACCAGCCCATCAGGGCCGCTGAGAATCTCGACACCATTGCCCGCGCTCGAATCGGCGCCGCCGCCCGCGCCCGCAGCAACGCTCCTTTCCCTGGGACCGCGAGGCGCCGCACTCGCAGCCGCGCCCGCGCCCAGGCGTTCGCGCAGTTCGGGAACCAGCGCTTCATCGGCGATCTGGACCATCCGCGCGCCAAACTCGCGCGCCTGTTCCGCCAGCAACTCCACATTCGAGCGCGCCGAGAGGCCCGCCACACGCAGGTCATCGGGAAATTCCCGAATCACATCAAGCGCCTGGCGGCCTATAGACCCCGTGGAGCCGAGAATTGTGACAAATCGCATCGGGTTGGGGCAAAATCCTGGATTGAATTTGAGTGCGGACTGAGTTGGGACCGCGAGGCTCCGCACTCGCGCTTTTCCGTGCGGCCCGAGCGCTGCAATGCGCCCTTTTCACATCTCAAACCATTAACTCACAGCCCTCCGCGCCGCAACCACGAACAAAACACCCGAATCCGCAGGGCGGGAACTCCGCGTCGCTTCGTTCTGGGTTCTGCATACACGGACAGGCCTTGGGGATGGTTCTTTGCGCAGAACCCCGAACACAGTGAGGGGGCAACATTACGACAGGCCCCCAACC
>CAYUNT010000323.1:0-2645 GCA_964446285.1 uncultured Candidatus Sumerlaeota bacterium
TCCTCGGCGATGAGTCACCCCTGAAGTCTGCTCGGGCGCGAAAAGAAGGGCATCATTGAACGGGGACGGGCGGCAGGCTGATCCATCTGCTCTGAAAATCCATCTCAACACAGAAGCATCTCATTTCATTTTCGGAGGTCGCAGGGCACGCATGAACGCACGAATGATTTCATCGTTTGGTCAGGCGGGGAAGCGCGCAGGACGCACAGGCTTATGGGGTGTGGCGGGAATGGCGGTTCTTTGGGCGGCAATGGCCTCGATGGCCCTGGCGGGAAGTTTTTCGTATCAGGGACGCCTGCTTGATGGCGGACAGCCCGCGACTGGTTCGTATGATTTGCAATTCCGGCTGTTCGACGCGGCCAGCGGCGGCGCGCAAGTGGGCGCCACGGTCACGATCGAAGACGCCAATGTGGACGCAGGGTTGTTCACGGCGGCGCTGGATTTTGGCGCGGGCGTTTTCACGGGCGCGGATCGCTGGATCGAGATGGGCGTGCGTCCGGGGACGGAATCGGGCGCGTTTGCTTTGTTCGCGCGCGAGAAAGTGCTCGCCTCGCCCGACGCGCTTCATGCGCAGAGCCTGGGAACGGCCAGCACGCAGCCGCTTGAGATTAAGGTGAACAACATGCGGGCGTTTCTCCTGGAGTATAGCGCCACAAGCCCGAATGTCATCGGCGGCCATGCGGCGAACCTGGCCACGGCGGGAACCGATGGCGCGGCAATCGCGGGCGGCGGGACCTCCGCGATGCCTAACCGCGTGAGCGGCGATTTTGGCGCGATTGGCGGCGGCTATGGCAACCTGGCGGCCGGAACGGGTGTGATCGCAGGCGGCACGGAAAATATGGCGGCTGGCGATTTCACGACGGTCGGCGGCGGGCAGCTGAATGCGGCTGGCGGCGCTTATTCCGCAATTGGCGGCGGCGAGGCGAATCAGGTCGTCGAGGCGCACGGAGCCGTGATCGGCGGGCAGGGAAATAGCGTCGAGGCCACGGCGGCCATAATCGGCGGCGGCATCACGAACACTGGCAAGGGCGAGTTGTCCTTTACCGGTGGCGGCCTGGAAAATGTAACGGAAGGCGCTTCTTCTGTCATCGGTGGGGGAACTGGCAACCATACCGTGGGCGGCGACAGCGCCATCCTGGGCGGGGCGAATAACTCAACGATGAGCGATGCCTCCGCCATAGCTGGCGGCTTGGCCAATGAGACCAATGGCGAATTTACCTTTATCGGCGGCGGCAGCAACAACAAGGCATCGGGCGTTGGCGCGTCGGTGCTTGGCGGCCAATACAATAGCGCTGGAGGCGATTACAGCGTGGCGCTTGGGCAAAGGGCCGTGATCGCGGGGGATCATGACGGAAGCATTCTGATCGCCGACGGAACGTCGGTGGATTTCGCTTCGGCGGCGGCGAACGAATTTGCTGTCCGGGCCACTGGCGGAACGCGCATTGTGTCTGCCGTTGACGAAGGAACGGGCGATCCGACGGCGGGCGTCGAACTGGCGCCGGGCGCGGGCGCGTGGTCCACGCTGAGCGACCGTGCGGCCAAGGATAACTTCCAGTCAGTGGATGGCCACGCGCTTCTCGAACGCCTGAGCGCCTTGCCGATTTTGACTTGGAATTATCGCGCGCAGCCGGAAGGGGTGCGCCACATCGGCCCGACAGCGCAGGATTTCCATAGCGCATTCGCGCTGGGCGAAAATGACCACTCGATCAGCACAGTGGATGCGGACGGCGTGGCGCTGGCGGCTATCCAGGCGCTTCATCAGATGATTCGCGAGCAGCAGGCGCGCCTCGATGCGCTGGAACGCCAGAATGCGCAACTTCAGGCGCGGATGGCGGAACTTCAGAGCAATGCGCCTGGAGCCGCGGCCAGCGCCATTCCTTCCCGCTAAAGGACGGACCCCAATGACTTCAAATCGTGTGCATGAATGGAGATTGGGACCGTCGGGGCGGGAGCCGGGCGCGCGCAAGGGCCTTCTTGTCCCAATGGCGGCCTTTTTTCTGGCGCTGGTGATCGGGCCGCTGGCTGCGCTGGCCCAGCCATTTGAACTTGCATGGAGTTCCATAGACGCCGGAGGGCGCGGCTATGCGAGTTCTGCCAGCCGGTATGAAGCGAGTTCCACCATCGGGCAGGCGGACGCCTTTGCGGCGGCGGACGTCAGCGGCGGGGGATACCGTTTTGAGGGCGGATTCTGGGGCGGAGCTCCCGCAGGACCGCCTCCGACGCCGACGCCCACACCGGTTCCAACCGTGACGCCCACGCGCACGCCCGCGCCGCGCGGCGACGCCGATGGCGATGGCTTCGATGACAATTATGAGATATTTGCCGGGTCCGATCCCAACAATCCGCAGAGCCGGCCTTCGCTTGGCGATGTGAATGGCGATGGCTTGGTGAACATCCTCGATGCTGTCGAGCTTTCTCGCGGTTTGCAGGGCCTGATTCCGCTGACAATTGTCAACGACGCGGACCTTGATGGCAACGGCGTGATTGACCAGCGCGACGTGGATATTCTTTACGGCTGGGCCATTGGAAAAGGCGAATACGCTATTATTCCGCTGAACTGAGGCGGATGCCTCTTCGCGCCTGCCTCGCCATGGGCGCATCTCAGTTTTTTGCAGGGTCAGTCATGCCAGCGTGAGGGTAGAGCA
>CAYUNT010000324.1:0-2591 GCA_964446285.1 uncultured Candidatus Sumerlaeota bacterium
CGTTTCCAGAAAGAGTGGGAGCCGGAGTTGGGGGCGGCGCGGCGGCCACAACAGGGGGAATGGCAGTCGGGGAGGCGGACGGTTCAGGCGTGAGGGGGGGCGCCGGGGTTTCAGTGGGTGGCGGAGTCGGAGATGGGGGCAATTCAGTGGGCGGAGGCGGTGGCGGGGGAGGACACTCGCGCGCCAGCGATTGCGCCGCGCGCCATTCTTCGGCATCGACGGGAAAGCGCTCCGCGAGGTCCATGCGCCCGATGCCGTCCGTGGCAATCCACACCGCGGCCTGAAGCGCCTTTGGCGAAAGGCCGCGCGCCTTGCCTTTTTCCAGGATGCAGGCCAGGCATTCCTGCGCGCCGCCCGCGGTTGTTTCGCCCGCAGAAATTCCGCCTGCCATGAGCGAAAACCGCGCGCCGGGCGAGGGATTGTCCTTGTGAAATTCCGCGCAATACGCTTCCAGAATAAAGACAGCCTCTTCGCCGGCGCTAAGCGTGATTTCGGGGCCAGGTTCATAGCTTTCCGAGTCAATTTCGCGCCCGCGCACGCCTGCAACCACCATGTTTTGTTCGCCCGGATTTTCCGAGCGCAGCAGGGTTCCTGGCGCAATCGCAATGCGCAATGCGCCCGGCGGCATCGCGTCTGCGCGGCGGATAACAAGCCGGATCGTGTCGCCTGTGCTTCCCCCGAGGGCGCGGAATTCAGCCTGGACGGCGCCGCTTGCGATTGCCTCTGGAATTGCCGTCAGGGTTTCCTGGCCGAAAGCCAGCGCGGTCCAGGCCGCCAAAAGAGCGGCGAAGGGCGCGATTCGAGGCGGAAATCGGATCGAGATTCCCAGGGATTGCATCAACCGCAGGCTTTCCCACGAAGGAACATGGCCTTCATCTTCCTGGAAAACCTACTGCCTTGGCTGGGCTTCGACAACAGAATTCAAATCTGCCCCGCCGGAATCTCGAATGTGCAGCGCCGCGCTCAGGCGCGCCAATTCCTCGATGGAGATATAGCCTTGCGCCGCCTGGGCCAGTGCATCCGATAAAAGGGCATCGCCGCCGCCCGGATACGCCTTTTGCTGAAGCGCGGCTTCGGTAGCGCGCGCCAGGACAAGTTCGCGAATTTCCGGCGTCACTGCAAGCAATTCAAAAAGCCCCGTTCGTCCGCGCGAGCCGGTTCCGGCACATTGCGCGCAGCCGGGGGCCGTAACAAAGCCTGGCGCGCCGCCGCTGTTTTTGTGGGCGCCGCCTTCGCTGAGACTGCCGCCGCTGGAACCTGCCGCCGCGTTCGCCGGGATCGTCTTTTTCAGGCGTTCGACAATCTCCGGCAGCGCATCGGGCGGCGCGGGCTTGCGGCAGGATGGGCACGCCCGCCGCGCCAGACGCTCTGCCAAAACCGCCGTTACGGATGAAGCGACCAGGAATGGTTCGACGTTCATGTGAATGAGCCGCACCAGCACGCCCGCGGCGCGTCCGCTGTGAATTGTGGAGATCACCAGGTGGCCTGTCATTCCGGCCTGGATGGCGATTTCGGCCGTTTCGCGGTCGCGAATTTCGCCAATCAGAATCACGTTGGGGTCCTGGCGCAGGACGCTTCGCAGGGCGGCGGTCCAGCCAAGCCCTTGATCGGCACGGACGGTGACCTGGCCCGCGAAAGGCAAGTCTTGCTCGATGGGGTCTTCGATTGTCAGAACATGCGCGGCATCGCCCCGGAGCGCGTGAATCTCGCGCAACATGGCATAAATCGTTGTTGTTTTGCCGCTGCTGCTCGGGCCGGTCAGGAGGATCGTCCCTTGTTCCAGGGCGAGAAGCCCACGAACCCGCTCGATGGTAGGGCCGCTCATGCCCAGACCCGCGAGTTCGAGCGGGGCGGCGGCGGATTCGGGCAGGCGGATGACCACATCCTCGCCGTGCAGCGTGGGCAGGAAAGACGCACGCAGCGCTGTGGGGAGCGAGCCGGAGCCAGAGGATTCCGCCGTTTGCTCAAGTCCCAGTTTTTCCAGCAGCGTGCGGCTGGCGGTTTCGGTGCGCCAATCGATGCGCCCATCCTGGGGCGAGGTGCGTTGATACACAACCAGGCGCGCCATCACTTTGAGCCTCGTAACGAGCGGATCGCCCAGCGCCGAGGGAACAAGCGCCGCGATGAGCAGGCGGCCATCCACGCGAAAACGGACAAGAAGATCGCGTGCGCGCGGATGCAGGTGGATGTCGCTGGCGCGCAGGGCGAGCGCGCGGGCAATGAGCCAATCCGCCAAAATCACCGCTGCATCAGGGTTTTTCGGGTCCACGGCGTCCGCGTCCGCCTGAAAAAGCCCCCGGACCTGGCCGCCTGGAGCAGAGGCATCGCATGCGGGTTCAATAGATGCGGCGGGACCGCCGGGCGCGCCGACGGCAAAACTGGAAAGATCGGGCGTCGATTTTTTCATGGTTCTTCGCGGAGTTTTTCGTAGAGCGTCGAACGGCTGATTCCGAGCAGCGTGGCGGCCTTCTGCTTGTTGCCCTGGCACAGATCAAGCACGGACCGAATGTGGCGGCGCTCGATTTCGGCAAGCGCGAGCGGCTCGGGCGAGGCGGCGGAATCAGCGGCAGAAACGGAAGCGGGGGAGGAGG
>CAYUNT010000325.1:0-2573 GCA_964446285.1 uncultured Candidatus Sumerlaeota bacterium
ACCCATTCACCAACACCCCTCCAGGGGGGACACCATGTACCTGTGTATTACCTCACAGGACCAGCCTTCGGATTGACAATTCGCGCGAGATGCGGAAAAAAGAGCCTTGGCGCGGCTGAATCCGCCGCTTGCTGGTTCCTCTCCTCGCACGTGCGTGCTGCGAAAAAGAGCGAGTGCGGAGCCTCGCGATCCCAGGTTGTTGGTTCCTCTCCTTGTCCTCGCGCGTGTGTACTGCGAATGCTCTTTCCTTCTCGCCGTCCTGCGCGCAACTCCACAGTGAAAGGCGATTCCATCATGTGCCCGGCATTCGATAAAATCACCCCGCCCGAAGGTGATGCGATCGGTTTTGATGCAAAGACGCAAAAACCCGTTGTGCCTGATCATCCTATCATTCCGCGGATCATCGGCGACGGAATCGGCCCGGACATCTCGCGCGCCAGCCGCCTGGTCTGGGATGCCGCCGTGGAAGCTGCTTATGGCGGGAAGCGAAAAATCGCATGGCTCGACATTGCCGCGGGCGACGACGCGATTCAGAAATACGGCACGTATCTGCCCGACGACACGCTGAACGCGATCAAGGCCTATCGCGTGGCGATCAAGGGTCCGCTGACAACGCCTGTGGGCGGCGGATTTCGTTCGCTTAACGTCGCGCTTCGCCAAATTCTCGATCTTTATGCCTGCGTGCGCCCCGTGCGGTGGTTTTGCGGCGTGCCTTCGCCCGTCACACATCCCGAGAAACTTGATGTAGTAATTTTCCGCGAAAATACTGAGGATGTGTATGCGGGCATCGAATTCAAGGAAGGCTCGCCCGAGGCGGCTAAGGTGATTCGTTTCCTGAATGAGGAAATGGGCAAAAAGGTTCGCGCGGATTCGGGAATCGGCATCAAGCCCATGTCCGAGTTTGGCAGCAAGCGGTTAGTTCGCATGGCCATCCGTTATGCCCTGGAAAATGGCCGTTCATCGGTGACATTGGTTCATAAGGGAAACATTATGAAGTTCACCGAGGGCGCGTTCCGCGACTGGGGATTCCAGGTGGCGCGCGAGGAGTTCGGCGATGTCACAGTGACCGAGACTGAAGTGGGGGAGAAGTTTGGCGGCAAGCAGCCCGAAGGGAAAATCCTCATCAAGGATCGCATTGCCGACGCCATGTTCCAGCAAGTGCTCTTGCGGCCCGATGAGTATTCGGTTTTGGCGACGCCGAATTTGAATGGCGACTACATGTCGGACGCCTGCGCTGCGCAGGTGGGCGGATTGGGCATGGCGCCGGGGGCGAATATCGGCGATGGCTTTGCGCTTTTTGAGGCGACGCACGGCACCGCGCCCAAATACGCGGACAAAGACATGGTGAATCCGGGGTCGTTGCTGCTCAGCGGCGTGATGATGCTCGAATACATGGGATGGAAAGAGTCCGCCGCGCTGATCATTCGCGGACTGGAACAAACCATCGACCAGAAGGTGGTCACCTACGATCTGCACCGCCAAATGGAAGGCGCTACAAAGGTTTCCACAAGCGCCTTCGCCGCGCGCATTGTTGAGAATCTGCGCGCCGCCGCCAGGCAGGGCTGGCCGCAGTTGTGAAAATAGCGGAAATCACCGCGATAGGCGCGAAAACGTCGAGAACCATAAATCGCGAACGGCGCGGAAAGATGCGCGCGCGCATGGCGGCTTTGTCAGCGCTTTCGGTGGCTGAAGGCAGCGGCGAGTCCGCCCGAGGCCGTTTCGCGATAGAGTGACGGCAAATCGTGCCCGGTTTGGCCCATCACAGCCACAGTTTCGTCAAACGGAATGCGGTGCGAGCCATCTGTGAAGAGCGCGTATTCGGCGCAAGTGACAGCGCGCGTGGCCGCGTGGGCATTGCGTTCGATGCACGGAATCTGCACGAGGCCGCCCACCGGATCGCAAGTTAAACCCAAGTGGTGTTCCAGTCCCATCTCGGCGGCATATTCGATCTGGCGCGGGGCAGCGCCATAGAGCTGCGCGGCGGCCGCGGCGCCCATTGCGCAAGCCGTTCCGATCTCGCCCTGGCACCCAACCTCCGCGCCGGCGATTGAGGCGTTGTGCTTGACCAGATTTCCCACCAGCCCGGCGGTGGCCAAAGCCCGCAGGATGTCCGCCTCGTCGCAATTTACGGTTTCCTGCACGTAACCAAGCACGGCGGGCAGAACGCCGCTCGACCCGCACGTAGGCGCGGTAACGATCACGCCGCCCGAGGCGTTTTCCTCCGCCACTGCCAGCGCATAGGCAGCGAGCAACCCTGTGCGCCGAAAATGCGCTCCGCCCGTTTGCGTTTTTCGATAAATGGCGCGCGCCTTGCGCGACAATCCCAGGCCGCCCGGCAGCACGCCTTCGGCGCGCAAACCGCGCTCCATCGACGCGTGCATGGCGGTCCAAATCCCGCCCAAAAACTCAAAAATCTCCGCCCCTTCGCGTTCCTGAACGTATTCCCAGAGTGCCTGGCCCGATTTCTCGCAACGCGCCAGAATCTCCGCCATCGTTCCAAGATCATAAAGAGGGTGCGCCTCGGCCGAAGAGGCGGCGGATGTGGCGGAAGATGCAGGGCCGGGAGAAGATGG
>CAYUNT010000326.1:0-2565 GCA_964446285.1 uncultured Candidatus Sumerlaeota bacterium
CCATTCACCAACACCCCTCCAGGGGGGACACCATGTACCTGTGTATTACCTCTGGATTCCGGTTGCGCCCTTTCGATGCCACTAACAATCTCCAAAGCAGAAGAAGGGGGCTTTCTAAAGTCTGACGCCAATCCGATTCCGCCCCATTGCGCGTTTTCGATGGCAAATATCCTTTCACCCCCAATTGTCCCGTCCTCCCTTATCGTCTCATTCGTCCCATCCGTCCCATTTGTTCCCCAGGTCTAATCGTTTTCACCGGTCTCCTTTTTGAAGATGGCTGCCATGAACGCGAAAACCACGGTTTTCCTCGTCTATGCCGCCTTCGCCCTCATTGTTTTCCCGCTCGCCATCGGTTCCCAATCTCATCTTTATGCGGATGGCGCGCATCACTTCGCGAATCTGCTCGAATCGAAGCGGCTCGACCCCATCGGCCACACTCCGGCGCGCACCGGGCATCATGTCCTTGTGCAGGGCGCGATGGTGGGGGCTATGCACTGCGGAATGTCGAATGTCCGCTTCCTGTCGTGGCTGTATGGTTTCGCGCTGTTTTATTATCCGTGGTGCGGGTATCTGCTTGCGTCGTGGCTTTTTCTGCGCGCTGGATTACCCAGGCACGCCGTCCTCGCCACTCTGCTGTATTGCCTTCTTGCGTGCTTCACGTCGTTTTTCATCATCTCCGAATGCCACCTTGCCTCCGCGCTTTTTGTGCTGACGCTCGCCGTCCTCGCCACCCGCGATCTGGCCAGACGCGGCGCGCAGGCCGCGTTGTTTATATTGTGGATTCTCAGTTTTTCCTGCTATGAATTCTGGGTATTCTATTTTCCCGCCTGCCTGGGCATTTTGCTCGTCCGCTCGCGGCGGAACTCCGCCAATCCCGCCTGCATTCGCGCCCTTTCCGCGCTGGCATTTTTGTATGTGGTCGGCGCGTTCTTCAATTTCTATTCCATCGACCGCACAACCGCGCCTCAGTCGAGAGACGCCATGTTTGGAAGCCACTTCGACCTCGTATGGCCCGTTTTCTGTGGAGTTGCCTTGTTTTTTGCGATTTCGATCCTGCTGGCTTTCTCTCCCTCCACAGCGCCGCCAACTGGCGATTCGGATTCTCCCTTGCGGATGCGCTGGCGGTTTGCGGCCGGAAAATGCGCCGCATGGATGCAACAAGCCGCTGCCCGGCCCGCATTCCAAATTGTGGCAGGATTGGCGGCTGCGGCGGTGATGGCGGGCATCGCGTTCAACAAACTTGCAACGCCCGCAACCTCCTATCCGCTGCGGACGCTCCATCTGATTTTGCCGCTGCTGTTCGCCGCTTTCGCCGGCGCCGGCGCATCGCTCCAATCGCCCGCGCCGCGCCGCGCCAGTTCCGATGCCGACACTGATCTCGGAGCCAATGCCGCCTCCAATTCCGCGAGTGAGAGCATGAACCTGAATGCAAGCAAGGGGCTGATCTTTTGCCTGATCGCCGTGCTGTGCATCGCGTGCCAGGCGAGGCTTCTGCACGTGGCGGGATTTGCCGAGTTTCGCCAGCGCATCTTCGAGGCCACGCAGTCGCACGCCGGATATGTCGCAATCGAGGACGCCCTGCCGCGATCAGACGATCAGCGATACGAATGGTTCTGGACTTATCCGACCTTGAGCCTGCTTTTCCAGACTATGGAAAAAACACCGGTCAAATCCGTTTTATATAATCCCGCACTTCCTTCCGAGCCTTATGGCCCCCGCGACGCCCCCCACGCCCGCGCGTTTCTTTCCGCCATCGGCGCGCCGGTGGAACAAGGAGGCTTGGATCGATAGGCGCAGGAATTGTTTGCCGTGCTCGCCATGCCACGTCCTTTTCCTTTCAAGCGGCTGGCTCATCCTGGATTGCATTCGCTCTGTGGATGACCGTATTAGGGCCTAAGAATTAGGAGGAAGGCGTAATTTTGACCGAATCGCCGCTTCTTCGCTCACAACTCACAACTCGCATCCCACAACTCCCCTTTCGAGGCGTGTGGAATCGCTGGGGCGCGATGCTGGCCGCGATCATCGCTGCGGCGTGGTTTCCCGCGCTCTTGAACGGGTTTATTTGGGATGACGACGTCTTTGTCACCCACAACGCGCTCCTGCGCACGTGGGGCGGATTGTGGCGCATCTGGTTCGATCTCGGCGCGTTTCCGCAATACTACCCGCTCACGCTGACGTCGTTCTGGATTCAGTTTCAACTCGGCGGACTCCATCCGCTGCCGTATCACGCCGCGAATGTGCTGTTGCACGCGGCCAATGCGTTTTTGCTGTGGCAAATCCTGCGCCGGGCGGGAGTTCCGGGCGCATGGATGGCGGCGGCGCTCTTCGCGGTGCATCCGGTCCATGTGGAATCGGTCGCGTGGATCACCGAACGCAAAAATGTGCTGTCGGGGTTTTTCTATTTGCTTTCAGGATATTTTTGCCTGCGCCTCCTGCGGCTGGAGAGTGGAGATGCGGGCGAAAAATCAATTCCAGGAGAGATAGACGGAGTCGCCTGTCACGGTTTTCGCGAATAAGAACGAAAACCGCGCCAGGCGATTTGCCTTTCGGAGTCTCGGTTTCCCA
>CAYUNT010000327.1:0-2565 GCA_964446285.1 uncultured Candidatus Sumerlaeota bacterium
CCCACAACATCAAACCCACCTACAACCGCTGCAAAAAAATGAGATGCGCCCGGCGCGGGCAGGGGGCGGTATTCGAGCTTGACATCTCCCTCCCTCTTCGTGCTTATTCTCCGTTCACGGCGGGTATGCCGCCGGACGAATCCCCTGGCAGATGCCAGGATTCGGCGTTCTTTCGCAAACACCCACATAAAGGCTGTGATGAGGAGCAGTAAGGAATCCGCGGCGGTCGCGGAGAGAATGGGTCCGACAGGGGTCCGATTCCCCTTCGGCTGAGAGACCCTGGCCGCTCGACGATCCTGAACTCGCCTCGGAGCCTCCGGCGCGAACCGCGCCGCGTCCGCCAGAAATTCCCCCAGACTACCAGATTTCAGGGCGGCGCGCAGTAGTTCCGGACGGATTGGACTCCCCCGTCAGAGGAGGCAATGAAGGCGCGCCAGCCTGCCGATCTCCGCAAACCCGGCGAAATGCAAAACGGCAGCGGCGGCATCGGCAAATACGGCTGGAGCGCGAAACGGGGTGGCACCGCGAATCCTCTTTCTGGATTTCGCCCCCGAAAGCCAACACAAGGGCTTTCGGGGGCTTTTTATTTTTCACGCTTCCCTTTTTCGGAGGCGCGAAACACGCGAGCGGATCGAAATGGCAGCGCATGGCGTCCATGTGCACCCTTCAACGCCGCCGCAAAAACCATCTCGAACGAAAGGAAGGTGACTGGCGATGTCGGATCGAGTCCTGATCTTCGACACGACGCTGCGCGACGGCGAGCAATCGCCCGGCTGCAGCATGACAACCAAAGAAAAACTGGAGGTGGCCGAGGCCCTCACGCGCCTGGGCGTTGATATCATCGAGGCCGGATTCCCGATCTCGTCGCCGGGCGATTTCGAGGCGGTTCACGCGGTGGCGGAAACCATCGGCAAAAAAATGCGTGAAGACGGCAGCGAACCTCCGCAAATCTGCGGTTTAGCCCGCGCCAAGGAAAGCGACATCGAGCGATGTGGCATGGCTGTCAAACCCGCCAAAAGCGGGCGCATCCACACCTTCATCGCCACTTCTCCGGTCCACATGGAGAAGAAGCTGAAAATGCCTCCCGAAAAGGTGATCGAGGCCGCAGTCAACGCGGTCAAGTTCGCCAAAACCTTCACCCCGAATGTCCAGTTCTCGTGCGAGGACGCCGGACGAACCGACTGGGGATTCATGGTGGAGATCGTCGAGGCGGCCATCGCGGCGGGCGCTACGACCATCAACATTCCCGACACGGTGGGCTATTGCCAGCCCGAGCAATACGGCGCGTGCATCGCCAACCTGTTCGCGAAAGTCCCAAACATCCGCCAGGCGATCATCTCGGTGCATTGCCACAACGACCTGGGAATGAGCGTGGCCAATTCGCTGGCCGGCGTGCGCAACGGCGCGCGCCAGATCGAATGCACAATCAACGGCATTGGCGAACGGGCCGGCAATGCCTCGCTCGAAGAAGCCGTTATGAATCTGCACGTCCGGCGCGATTTCTTCGGCGTCGAAACGGGCATCAAAACGAGCGAAATCTACCGCTGCTCGCGCATGGTCCAGCAAATCACCGGACAGCGCGTGCAGGCGAACAAAGCCGTCGTTGGCGCGAATGCCTTCGCCCATGAGGCCGGCATCCACCAGGACGGCGTGATGAAAGAGCGCTCGACCTACGAGATCATGACCGCGGAAAGCGTTGGCTGGAGCGGCGAAAACATGGTCATGGGCAAACACTCGGGACGCCATGCCTTCCGAGCGCGCCTGGAAGCGCTGGGATTCCACCTCGATGACAAAGAGGTCCAGCAGGCGTTTGAGCGCTTCAAGGAAGTCTGCGACAAGAAAAAGCAGATTTTCGACGACGATCTCTACGTCATCGTGGACGAGGTCCTGCGCGAGGGACAGGCCAAGTGGGAACTCGACAGCGTGCAGTTCTTCTCCGGCACGGGGATGATCCCGACGGCAACGGTGAAACTGCGCCGGGGCAAAGAGGAACTCATCGAGGCTTCGATGGGCGATGGCCCGGTGGATGCGGCATTCCGCGCCATCGAGAAGGCCACCGGCGTCGAGGTTCGCCTGATGGAATACCACCTGGATGCAGTGACGTCGGGCAAAGATGCGCTTGGGCGCGTGACAGTGACGGTTCAAAAGAACGGGCGCGTGATGCGCGCGCGCGGTGTATCGACCGACATCATTGTCGCCTCCGCCAAGGCATTCCTCAACGCCCTCAACGCCATAGCGTTCCAGGAAGCGCGCGATGAAGAAGATGCGGCGCAATGCGGCGGCAAAATGCCCGCGAGAATCAACACACAGCTGCCCTGAGGCACGTCCGCCGCGAAGGGGAGTCGCGCGGGTGAGGAATGTCCTCCTTTTCAACCTTCCTCCGCTCTTCTGCTCCAACCCAGTTCGCAAGTCCCCGCCACGGTTTTTGCCCTCACGCGAAAACCGTGGCGGTCTTTTTTTGCCGCTGAAAAAATGGGACATATAGGACCAATGGGACACATAGGACGAATATGATACCAATTTCCCGTAATTCTGTTCCCTGAATTTGCTCTGAAGGAGCAAAAG
>CAYUNT010000328.1:0-2555 GCA_964446285.1 uncultured Candidatus Sumerlaeota bacterium
GTCTCTGTCAGGGGTTCAGAGATCGCACATGAAACCTCGAATCACAAGGTTTCATGCCCATCTCCGCTTTTCAAGGGCGGCAATACGCAGATTTTACAAGGCTGTCAAGCGTTTAGTGCAAGAATTTCGCGCTCCTAACAAAGAATTTTCTTCCGCCTTGCGCCCCTTTTCCGCACCGCATGACATTGCGAGTTCTCCGCGCAGGCTTATAGAGGTCTATTTTCTGTCAAATCTGCCTGGAACAATGCGCTCAGATCGCGGGCGGATGAAATGAAAAAGGCCGGCGCGCGAGTGATGACCTGCATCGTTTGCGCGCCGGCTCTGGTTGATTTTATCCGCTGGCGGAAAAAGGTGAAAACCTAATTCCAGCCAGCGTATTTGCTGATTCTATTATGCTCCGCCTTCTTTGGGTTCAGACGGCTTGGTGAGCGACGGCGGCAGGGGCGGAAGGCTGATTTTGGAGGACAGGGGCTTGTCTGCTCCAAAGGAAACTCCGCCGTCCGCTTCGCTTCCGGCAGCAAGCGCGGCCGGCTTGGGAGCGGGCGCGGCCTTGGGCTTCTCAACGGGTTTTTCGGAGGCTTTGACGTCAGGCGCGGCGGGAGCGGGCGACACAGGACCATCTTGCTGTTGGCGTGCCTGGCGCAACGCCTCGCCAAGATTCATGCCGCCCGAGACGTTTTTGCCCATGTAGGCCTTGACGTATTCGCGATCCATCTGCCGCAAGGCCTCTTTGCGCGACAGGCTGATTTTCTGCCCGCCGCCATCCACTTTCGTGATCTTGCAGGTGACTTTGTCCCCTACCTTCATCACGCTTTCGATGCGGTCCACGCGCTGTTCGTCGATCTGCGAAATATGCAGCAAGCCCTCGACGCCTTCGGCCAATTCGAGGAACGCCCCGAACGAAGCGATGCGAGTCACAGTCCCCGTAATAAGCGAGCCTTGCGGATAGGCATGGAGGAATTTCTCGAATGGCGAGTCCGCCAGCTGCTTTATACCAAGCGCCACACGCCGCTGCACCGCATCTGTCTTCAGGACCATGCACTCCACTTCGTCTCCGACTTTCAGCATTTGCTTGGGATGCGCGATCTTTTTCTCCCAGGAAAGGTCGGAAACGTGGATCATTCCCTCGATATGTTCATCCAGGCGCACGAAAGCCCCGTAGTTCGTCAGCGACGTCACGGTTCCCTTGACCTTGGAGCCGATGGGGAACTTCGCCTCGACCTCGATCCACGGGTCCATCTTGATCTGTTTGAGGCCCAGCGAGAGGCGGCGCTTGTCCTTGTTGATTTCGAGAACCTGCGCCTCGACGATGTCGCCCTCATGAACGTAATCCGAGGGCTTTTTCATCGAAGTGCCCCACGACATGTCTGTCGCGTGGATCATGCCCGTGATGCCTTCTTCGATGTGGACAAAAGCGCCGTAGCTGGTCATCGAAACGACCTTGCCTCGCACGCGCGTGCCTGTGGCGAAGCGCGTTTCGGCGTCGGCCCAAGGATCGGCCAGCAGTTGTTTGCGGCTGAGTGTGATTTTGCCCGAGGCCGGATCGACCTTGACGATTTTGATCTTCACCTTATCGCCCGGCTTGCAAATTTCGCCAGGCGATGCGCCGCGGTCCCAACTCACTTCCTCGCGCGGAATAAATCCATCGATGCCGCCCAGGTCCACAAACGCGCCAAATTCTTGCACGTTTTTCACTGTGCCTTCCAGCGTGTCGCCGAGTTTGATGGTTTCCATCAAGCGCGCGCGGGCGCCTTCGCGCTGTTCGTTGAGCAATTGGCGGCGCGAAACAACGGCGCGCTGGCGTTTGCGGCTGAATTCGATTACGGCAACCTCAATGTCCTGCCCGATAAACTGCGACAGGTCTTCCACCCGGTGCAGGTCCACCTGCGAAGCCGGCATGAACGCCGCGATCCCGATGTCCACGATCAGTCCGCCTTTGACCACCTCGGCCACGCGGCCCTTGAGAGGGAGTTTTTTCTCGAGGGCTTCTTCGATTTGGGCGATGGTGAGGCGTTCGACCGCCGATTTGTAAGAAACCCGGACCTGACCGGTCTGCGAATCCGAGCCGCGAATTTCCACCGGAATGATCTGGCCGCGTTCCACCCTTGGCTTTCCGTCGCGGTCGAGAAATTCGATGATGGGAATTACGCCTTCTGCTTTGTCTCCGACGTCCACGAAGACGAGTTCATCTGTGATGTCCACAATGGGGACTTCGCGGATTTCGCCGGGGACAACGCTCGGGCCTTCCGTCATCTCTTCGAGGGCGGCCTTGAATTCGGCTTCCATTGCCTCTTCGTCTTCCTTTTCAGATTCCGGAGAGGGCGGAGGAGATGGCGGAACGGGTGCCTGGCGCGGAGCCTGAGCGGCGGCTGGCGCAGCGGCGGCATCAGTCTCCGGCGGACGCAAGGGCGCCCCGGCGGGCATGGACATGCCGGCGGCGGCGAGCGGCGGCGGAGGCGGCACGTTTTTCGAAATCGGGGCAGGAGCCGGGGAAGCGGACGGCTGAGCGCCGCTGGCGGCGGGGTCGAGAGACTTGTCGGGGGTTTGAGGGGCGG
>CAYUNT010000329.1:0-2554 GCA_964446285.1 uncultured Candidatus Sumerlaeota bacterium
TTCAACATGGGTCCGCTCGAAATGGCCGACCGCATGGGCCTCGATGAAGTCATGTTCTGGATGGACGAATTGTTCCGCGAATACGGCGACGCGCGCTACCGTCCGAACAGCCTCCTGCGCAAAAAGGTCCGTGCGGGCGAACTGGGACTGAAAACACGCGAGGGATTCTTCCGCTACGATCAAAGCGGACGCAGAATCGACGCGGAAAAGTAAGCGGCGGCAAAGCAGAACCGCGCATTCCGAGTCCCGGGTTCCGGATTGCAGATTCCGGATTCCAAATCGCGGCGCCCCCCAACATTTGACCCGAAATATCTATTTTCCGGCGGGAGAAATCCCGCTCATGGATTGGCGTTTGTCTTGGCGCGGCATTTCGCCGTCCGCGGAAGCCTTTGTCCAGCGGCGCTTCGCCGATTGACCTTTATTCAAATTGGAGCCAAAATTGATATTGGGTCTGAAGGAAGGGGAAAATTGGGGCTGGCGGGACAAAGAGAACAGATTCTCGGGGTTGGCCAATGGGTCCGCCGAGGGCAAGGCAGCGGAATTATGCAGGCCTGACCAACGAAATTTCCGGCGAAATCAAATTTCGAGGTTTCCATGCCCCGCCACTATAAACAACACCCTTCGCCGCCACCATCGCAGCAGCCGCCGCCAGGTTCATCTGGCGCCGCGCTTGCGCCCAAAGAGAACGCCATAGGAGGCGGAGGCGCTCGCGTGGAATCCGCCGCCGCCTGGCTGCGCCTGCTGGAATCCGCCCTGGACCACGCCTACGACGCTATCGCCATCGCAGAGGCTGACCTCATCGATCCGCCCGGGCCGAGAATTGTTTATGTGAACCAGGGATTTGTCCGACAGACGGGTTATTCACCCGAAGAGGCCATTGGACAAACGCCCCGGATGCTCCGCGGGTCGCAAACGCCGCCCGAGGAACATGCGCGCATCCGCCAGGCGCTGATTGCCAAAGTCCCCGTGCGCGCGGAACTCCACAACCGCCGCAAAGATGGCTCGGAATACTGGACGGAACTTTGGATTGCCCCGCTTACGGACAGCGAAGGGCGCACAACGCATTTCATCTCGGTGCAGCGAGACATCACGCAGCGGCGTGAAATGCTCGAGCGCCTCCGTTCGAGCGAGGAATTGCATCGGACTATCCTCAGCGCGTTGTCCGAGGGTGTGATTCTCCAGGACAGCGCGGGGGCCGTGCGGGCATGCAACGCCGAGGCGGAACGCCTGCTCGGATTGAACATCGAGGAAATGTCCGGGCGGAATCCGTTTGACGGCGCGGATCGTTCCGGCGCGCTGGAATTGCTCCGTGGCGATCCGCAAGCGGAGGCCGGGCGCATCGACCCGGCGTATTTTCCGCCCACCGCTACTCTGGCCAGCGGACGCCCGATGAGCGATGTGGAACTGGGCATTCGGCGTCCGGGCGGCGCGGTGGTATGGCTTTCAATGAACACGCGCCCGCTGTTTCATCCGGGCGAAACGAAGCCGTATGCGGTTGTCACGTCGTTTGCCGACATCACAGAACGCCGCCGGATGCAGGCGGAACTTGTGGCGCGCGAACGGCTGGCGGCCATCGGGCAGGCGTTTGCCAGCGTCGCCCACTGCATGAAAAACGTGTTCACCTCGCTCAACGGCGCCATCCACCTGGTGGATGCGGGTCTGCGAATGGGAGAGGATGACAAGGTCAGCGCGGGCATGGATGTCCTTTGGCGGTCTTCCACGCGCCTGCAAATGCTATTGATGGAAATGCTGGATTTCTCGAAGGACCGCGAGCCGCTTCGGCGCGAAATTGATTTGAAAGCGCTCTTTGAAGAAGTGGTCCAGATGCTTTCGCTGATCGCGGCGCAAACGGGCGTGTCGATCGAATCGGTTGTCGAGCCGGGCGCGGAGGTTTTCCGCCTGGATGTGGACCGTCTGTTGCGCGCGTTGCTGAACCTCGGCGGCAACGCGATCGACGCCATGCCGCAGGGCGGTCAGCTGCGCCTGCGGGCCTATGCGTGGCGGGAAGGGAGCGGCGGAAGCGGCGGCGGCGGCGGCGGCGGCTCCGGCGCGGGAGAAAATCCTTCCGAAGACTTGAGCGCGTTTTCGGCTGGGTTAGGCATTGAGGTGAGCGATACGGGCCTGGGAATTGCCGAGGAAACAATTAAGCGGCTTTTCCAGCCGTTTTTCAGCACAAAAGGCTCGCGCGGCACCGGATTGGGCCTGGCTTCCGTTAAGCAGTTTGTCGATAGCTACGGAGGCCGCATCGAAGTGCATACCCGGCTCGGAGAAGGAACCACATTCCGGCTGCTGTTTCCGGAGTGAGCGGGCGGCAGAAGAGCGGCAGGGGTGGAGTTGTGGGTTGTGAATTGTGAGAGAAGAAGTGATCCGCGGGCAGTGGGCGGGAAACAATCATCAGCATTTTGTGTTTGCCAATGCCTTGTTTCCAAGGTCCTTTACGTCCATTGAGTCCCTTGGGTCCCACAGGTCGCATAATACCAATTTCCCATGATGCTGTGCCATATTATACCAATTTCCCGTAATTCTGTTCCCTGAATTTGCTCTGAAGGAGCAA
>CAYUNT010000330.1:0-2468 GCA_964446285.1 uncultured Candidatus Sumerlaeota bacterium
AGGGCGGCGCTTCGCTTGCCCTGGGCTGTATTCTTTTGCTCCTTCAGAGCAAATTAAGGGAACGGAGTTTCGGGAAAATGGTATTGGCGCCTCTTTGAGACTTTCAGGTCCTTTTCGTCCTTTGGATACTTTTCATCGTTTGCGCCGCCTGTGGGATTTGCTCACCCGGAAAGAAGAAGCCCCCTTCGTTCCGCAAGGGAGGTCGAAGGGGGCTGTTGAATTGCTTTGGCCAAATCCCATCCGGCGAATCACGCCGGAACGATGCGCCGGATGGAATTGGTTGTATTGTTTGAAAGAATGCCCGCTCAGCCTTCGCTTTCGGAGGCGCTTTCTCCAACCTGGAAGCGGATGAAACGGCGGACTTCAACCTTTCCGCCGACTTTTTTGCTCGTATCGGCGAGCAACTGGGCCACGGAGATGTCCGGATTGCGCACGAACGGCTGATCCACCAGGCAGACATCCTTGTAGAACTTCTGCACCATGCCCTCGACGATCTTCGGGAGAATCTTCTCGGGTTTGCCTTCGTTGCGCGCCTTGTTGGCGAAGATATCCTTTTCGGATTCGAGGTGTTTCGGGCAGACGTGGTCGCGGTCGAGATAACGCGGCACGGCGGCGGCGATGTGCATTGCGATGTCCTTCGCCACTGTGCGCACTTCCTCATTGTTCGCAGCGGCGCCGGCGGCCATTTCCACCATGACGCCGATCTTGCCTGGCGGATGGATGTAGCCGGCGATGAAGCCATCGGCGGTTTCAAACTGCGCCAGGCGGCGGAAAACGAGGTTTTCGCCGATCTTGGCAATGCGCTCGACGAGCGTCTCGCGCATCGTGTGGCCCGGATTGGCCGGGAAGGGACGGTCGAGCACGGCTTCGCCCGCGATCTCGCCATCGCGATTGCCAGCCGGCAGGTCTTTCATTTCGAAAATACAGTCCACGAACTGCGCCAGCAACTGGACAAACTGTTCGTTGCGAGCGACGAAATCCGTTTCGCTGTTGAGTTCGACCAGGGCGGCCCGGCGGCGATCCGCGGAGATTTTCATTCCGACCAGGCCCTCGGCGGCGGCACGGCCCGAGCGTTTTTCGGCCTTGGCGATGCCGCGCTCGCGAAGGACCTTGACTGCTCCTTCGAGGTCGCCCCCCGACTCCAGCAGGGCCTTTTTGCACTCCATGAATCCGACTCCGGTTCGCTCCCGGAGATCCTTTACAAGTGTTGCGCTGATTTCCACTGCCATGAGGATATATCCTTATATTGAAGATGAGTGTAAATTCCATCCCAGGCCGCCGGCCCGGGAAAGAGGGTTGCACACTGCGCCGTGAGATCAGGCCTGGGCCGGAGGAGCCGGAGGCGCCGGGGGCGCGGCAGGCGCAGCCGCCGGAGCCGAAGGAGGCAGCCCGCCTTGCGGCAGAACATCGTAACGCTGTTCGAGCTCCTCGGCGGAGAGGCTTTGGGGCTGGGCGCCGGTTGCGGGCGCGTCCGCGGCCAGAGGAGCCGATTCGCGGGCCGCCAAGCCTTCGCGCGCGGCTTCAGACATCTGCCCAACCATCAACTTGATCGAGCGGATCGCGTCGTCATTGCCCGGAATTACCCAGTCCACCATGTCCGGATCGCAATTGGTGTCCACAACGCCAACCACCGGGATTCCGCAGCGGCGCGCTTCGCGGCAGGCGATGGCTTCCTTGTGCGGGTCGATGACGAATATCACCTGCGGAGTCCCCGTCATGTCGCGCAAGCCGTCGAGGTTTTTCTTCAGCGAGGCCAGTTCACGCATCAACTGGCTTTGTTCCTTCTTCGAGTATTGGGTGATCGAACCATCTTTAATCATGCGTTCGAGTTCGAGCATGTGTTCGATCGAACGGCGGATGGTGCGGAAATTGGTGAGCGTGCCGCCAAGCCAGCGGTTTGTGACGAAGAGCATTCCGCATTCGCGGGCGCTTTCCTCGATAGTGGCCTTGGCCTGTTTTTTCGTTCCGATGAACATCACCTTGCCGCCCTCGGCCACGGTGTCGCGCACGAACTTGTAAGCGTCGCGAAGCAGCCGGAGGGTTTTCTTGAGGTCGATGATGTAGATGCCGTTGCGTTCCGTATAGATATACGGTTTCATTTTGGGGTTCCAGCGTCGGCTCTGATGTCCGAAATGAACCCCTGCTTCGAGCAGCATTTTCATTGTAACGCTAGCCATAAATGCCCGATGCCTCCTGAGAGTGGTTTTGTATCCGCCGCCATCGTCGGCTGCGTCCGGGACCGCGCCCTCGGGTGAGGGGGCGCTGGCACCCGCCGGATGCATCAGATGGCGTGTGGAATGGCGCGTTTTTGAATTCCGCCGCAGGTTGCGCGGACGGATTCGGGCGCGCAAATTCAAATACTCTCGATTTGCAGGCGTTGCGGGCAAGGGAAAAAGCACTGCCGGGAAGTAAGCGGGCGCATCTCACTTTTTTGCAAAGAATCCCGCCGTGGCCTTGAAGAGGCCAAA
>CAYUNT010000331.1:0-2441 GCA_964446285.1 uncultured Candidatus Sumerlaeota bacterium
GGCTGGTTGGAATGCAAAAAGGATGGGCCAAGTCCTGAGTGAAAGGTGCGTGCGTTCTGGGTGGCATGGCGGCGATTTCGATTTTGGCTGCTGCCACTAAAATCATTCCTTTTTCTCGGATTCCAGGCGCGCAATGACTGAATCGAGAATGGCGATAATTGGCGGAAGATTTTCTGTTATGGTGCTCCAAAGAATATCAAGGTCCACTTGATCATAACCGTGAATCAGGCGGTTTCTCATGCCGCTGATCCTCGGCCAGGGAAGTTCTGGAATGGCTGACTGGCCCGTTTTGGAGACGCGTGAGGCAGCTTCTCCAACAATTTCCACAAGCCGCGTTAAAGCCAGCACAAGCATTCGGTCTGTTTCGAGATCGCCACGAACGCGGCCGCGAGCCATTTCCACTGCTTCTGCGGCGTAATCGTGCATGTGATGAAGGCGGACAAGATCGTTATGGCGCGACATAGATGGGCGCTGCCTCACGCAATACGTCATTGATGAAATACTTGCTGAGAAAGCCCGCGGTATTCAGGTCCACTTTGCGCTCAATCATTTCGCCAAGATCAATTTCCATGCCAGCAAGGTCAAGCAGGCCAATCGCGGCGCCAGGCTCGAATTCCACCAACATGTCCACGTCGCTATCGGGGCCGAAATCTTCGCGCAGCACCGAACCATAGAGCGACAAGCGCCGCACATGATGCTTTCGGCAGAATTCGGCAATGTCATCCTGCGGAATGGAAATCGGAAGCGTTTTCACCAGAGCAGGCTCCTTTCGCGGGCAGAGCGCCGCCTGCAATGGTCCTTATGGTAACTGACATAACGCGATGGCCGCAAGCACTCTTGCGGGCTGGCGCGGTTTCGCCATTTGCTTTCATTGGCGCGCAAGGGCGCATCCAGCCCTTGCCCTGGCAGGGGGAATGTGGGTAGGGTGCGCCGCGTGGATGGCGGAGGAACCGGAAAAGAACGCGAGTGCGGAGCCTCGCGATCCCAGTTTCGCGATCCCAGCCTCGCGATTCCAGTTTCGCGATTCCAGCGATGCAATCCCCACTGAGCGATCTCAACCTCGCGATCCCAGCGCGCCAAACAACGATATAGACTATTCTCTTTGGCTGTATGCATATTCCGTATTCCCATCGGAGACACTGGCAATGATTCATGGAGTGAAGACAAAAGCCCTGCGCGTGATGGCCGATGAACGCGGGCGACTTTCGGAAATCCTGCGGCGCGATGACGCGGATTTCGACGTCCGCTTCGGGCAGGTCTATATGACGACGGCCTATCCGGGCGTCACAAAGGCGTGGCATTATCACAAAATCCAGACGGACCACTTTGCCTGCATTCATGGCATGATGAAGGTGGTTCTCTATGATTCGCGCGAGGATTCGCCCACGCGGGGCGAGGTGAACGAGTTCATCATCGGCGTTCACAATCCGCTGCTGGTTGAAATCCCGCCGATGGTGTATCACGGATTTAAATGCATCTCCGTCGAGGAAGCGATTATCATCAACATCACGACGGAACCATACAACCGCGCCGATCCCGATGAGTTCCGCCTCGATGCGCACTCGCCGGAAATCCCTTACAATTGGGCGCGGGTGGATCGGTAGGGCCGCAAGCTGCCATGCATTGGACACGCGCACTGAAATATCGCGCATTGAACGCGCTTGTGCCTGTTGGGGTGGGGGTGCTGCGTTGCGTAGGGGCCATGATGCGGCGTTCGGCGCGCGGCGATGAGCATGTCGAGCGCTATCTGGAACAAAATCGCGCGGGAATTGGGGCGTTTTTGCACTGCGATCTTCCGGCGGTGGCGCTTTGGGGTCTGGATATGGCGCGGCGCGGACGCCCGATCACGGTGCTGACGAGTCCGAGCCGCGATGGGCAGATTTTCGCCGGATTCCTGCGGCGGCTTGGTCTGCGGACGGTCAAGGGGTCGAGTTCGCGCGGCGGGGCGCAAGGGATGCTCGCCCTCGTGCATGCAATCAAGCAGGGGCACCACATCGGGATCGTGGTCGATGGTCCGCGCGGCCCTCGGGGCGATGTCAAGCCGGGCGTGATCTGGCTTTCGCGCCAGACGGGCGCGCCGATTGTGGCCATTGCCTCGCGCCTGACGCCGCGCGTGCGGTTGCCAACGTGGGATCGCGCGGAAATCCCGCTGCCATTCGCGCGGCGCGAAATGCATTTTTCCGAACCCTGGATGCCGCCCGAGGATGGCGCTCGGGCGAGGCGCGAATTGAGCGAACGGCTCTTGCGCCTCAAGGGGGAGTTGCCGCCCGCCGGCGAGCAAACGCCTTCCTAAGAACTTATCCGCAAACTCGCCAAAGAATCTTGGGCGGGAGGTCCAAGCCACCTGCTGCTTTCAGAATCTCCTGGGAAAGTTTGTTTTTTTGCGCCTTTCGGGAGCAACAGGAACATGGTGCCCCTTTGGTTTAGGATTATTGCATATA
>CAYUNT010000332.1:0-2415 GCA_964446285.1 uncultured Candidatus Sumerlaeota bacterium
TGGGCTAAGTTATTATGCCCTTTCAGGGCTTTTTTTTCATCAAAGCCATGCGCGAACGCCACAGATTCCTATAGGTCCGCAGACTCCGCCCAGTCCTCTATTTTCGATTCCAAATTCTCCGATTCTGGCTCGGATTCCGATTCGGATAATTCCGCCGCCTTCTCCTCTCTCGAACTGCGCTGGGGGGCGTGGATTCCGGCCTTCGCGGCGTTTCTGGCGGCGCTGCTTGCCAAGCCCGTGACGGCTTCACTCCCCGCCGCCGTGCTTCTGGCGGTGTGGTGCAAACGCGGACGGATTCGCGGGCGCGAATGGGCCGCGATGGCGCCGTTTTTCGCCGCCGGAATCGCTTTCGGACTCCTCATGGCCTGGATGGAACGCCGCTACGTGCTGGCCGAAGGCGCGGATTGGAGCCTGACCTTCCTCCAGCGCATTCTGCTCGCGGGGCGGCTTTTCTGGTTTTATCTGGGCAAACTCGCCGGTCCCACCTCACTCGCCTTTTTCTACGAGCGCTGGACGATCAACCCCGCCTCGTTTGTGGCATGGCTGTATCCAGCGGGGGCGGTTGTCGCGTTTGAGCTGCTTTGGAAGTGGCGCAACCAGCGTTTTGGCCGCGCCCCTCTCGCCGCCGAACTCTATTTCGCCGGGACGCTTTTCCCCGCCCTCGGGTTCTTCAACGTCTATCCATTCCGGTATTCCTGGGCGGCGGATCATTTCCAGTATCTGGCGAGCATCGGCCCACTGGCATTTATGGCCTGGGCAGGCGCGCGGGGAATCGAGCAGATGAAGAACACGCACAGCCCGCGCGAACAAAGGGGCAGGGCGTGGTTTATTGGAGGCGTCTTTCTGCTCGTTTTCGGCGGATACACGGCGATCCGGTGCGGCGTGTATCGCAACCAAGAAACGCTCTGGACCGACACGATCGCAAAAACCCCGACATCGTGGGCGGCGCATCATAATCTCGGCCTGATTTATCTCGACAGCGGACGTGCGGCGCAGGCGGTGGAGCAATTCCGCGCGACGCTCGTGCTGCGGCCCGATTATGCGGACGCGCGCAACAATCTCGGCAACGCCCTTGTGCAACTCGGGCGCGTCGATGAGGCCATCGAAATGTATCGCGCGGGGTTGCGCCAGCGTCCGGAGCATTCCCTGCTGCTCAACAACCTGGCGCGCGCGCTCACAATAAAAGGCGATTGGGGCGCGGCCATCGAGATTTATCGCGGCTTGCTCGCGCGTTTCCCCAACGACGGCACGCTCCGCAACAACCTGGGCGCGGCGATGGCGATGAGCGGGCGGATCGATGAGGCGATCGAACAATTCGAGGCGGCGGTGCGCGCCGATCCCGCGCGCGAGGACTGGCACCGGAACCTCGAACAGGCCCGCCGCGATGCCGCCGCGCGCCAAAAGGAATAAAATTCTCACCACGAAAACGCGAAAAATACGAAAAAAGAAGATTTCTTCTTTCGCGTATTTTCATATTTTTCGTGCTAAAAATCTTCTCCGCCACTACGGATTCATCACGCGGTCGTAATAGGGCCGTTCGGCGGAGGGATACATCCCCGGTCCGCCGCCGACGCGCACCACATCGCCCGACGAAATGGTTCCATTGGTCGCATCGTAGTCCGGCCCGTATTTATTCGGATCGTAATTCGCTCCCTGGCTTTTGCGCGCGCCACCGTAAGCCTGGATGCGGTCGGGTCCGCTCGCGCAAATCCGCCAGGCCGCGCCCGAAGAAATCGATGCGCCCCATTGCGCCTGCGGGGCCGTCGCACCGAAATCCCCGCTGGGCGAGAAGGACTCCGCCGTTACGATGTCATAGGCATCATACCATTCGGGACGGTCGCCCACCAGCCCCTGCGCCGCAGACACTTCGCGCACGGCAAACGCCTCGGGAAACACAGACGAAATATAGGCAACGGGCGTCGTCAGCCACACGTGGCGCGAACTCACGCCAGCGTGCGTCGGGTTGAACACGCTATTGCCGAGGTAAAGCGATGTGCTGGGCACACCGTCGTCGAACAAATCGCGCCGCACCTTGAACGGCGGATAATGGTTGCCGTCCACGCGGTAGGACTCCATCGCGACGGCAAGCGAACGCATGTCGGTTTTCGCCCGCGAGACCTTGGCGCGCACCTGCGCTTCGAGGAAGTTCGGAATGGCGATGGCCGCCAGAATCGCAATAATCGCCACCACAATCAGCAGCTCGATCAGAGTAAAGGCCGAAAAGCGATGCTTCATCATAGGTATTACCCCCTGCCGCAGAATCGCGGAAATAAAACCTTTGGGACGAATAGGACCTATGGGACCTATAGGACCGATGAGACGGATTGGGCGCGTCCACAACCCACAACTCGCAACTCACCACAGCCTTTTTCCCACCCCTTCAAAATGGGAAGGTCCCGCGCGGGAGCTCTGCGA
>CAYUNT010000333.1:0-2390 GCA_964446285.1 uncultured Candidatus Sumerlaeota bacterium
CCGAGGTAGGCTAATATCCCTGCTGCGCCGGGCCATACCCTTGCGGCTGGCCAAATACAGAAGGCGGTGGCGGCGGCGGTGGTGGTGGTGGCGGCGGTGGCGGCGGAGGCGAGGAAAAATTTGAATAAGCCATCCCTGTTATCCTTGCGGCATCATCCGGGGGGCCAGGTCATCTGCCGGCCTCCCAGCAAGTGCAAATGAATGTGAAAGACCTCTTGTCCTCCATGTTCCCTGCAATTCCAAACGAGACGGTATCCCTGTTCGGCCAGTCCCTCTTTGCGGGCGATTTCCGTCGCGACCCACGTTATATGGCCAATCAATTCCTTCTGCGCTGGCCGGATGTCGTCAATCGTTTCTATCGGCTCGCGCGGAATAATGAGGATATGGACAGGCGCTTTGGGATTGATGTCGCGGATGGCGATGCATTGGGCGTCGTCCCAAACGCGTTTGGCCGGGATTTCGCCCCGGATAATCTTTCCAAAGATCGTATCGGGCATGGCGGGAAGCCTCCTTGAGGAGTGGGTGAACGGGTGCGGTGCCCGGCGGGTGCGGATTGGCGAGCCGCGGGAGAATTTGCCGGGCGCCGCGCCCTGGCGTATTCGATGCTATTCGCGCATTTCGATAGGAATGAATTTCTGTTTGGTGTTGCCCGTGTAAATTTGGCGCGGACGCGAAATGCGCGCTCCCGGAGCGTCGCGTTGTTCTTTCCACTGGGCGATCCATCCGGGCATCCGGCCGATGGCGAACATTACCGTGAACATGTTCAGCGGAATGCCGATGGCGCGCATGATGATGCCGCTGTAAAAGTCCACGTTGGGATAGAGTTTGCGCTCGACGAAGTAGTTGTCCTTGAGGGCCAGTTCTTCGAGCCGGCGGGCGATGTCGAGCAGCGGGTCCTTTACGCCGAGTTTGGCCAGGACCTTGTCGCACGAGCGTTTGAGAATGCGCGCGCGCGGATCGTAGTTTTTATAGACGCGGTGGCCAAATCCCATCAGGCGCACGCCGCTGTTTTTGTCCTTGGCCAGTTTCATGTATTCCTCGGCGCTCACTTTGCCTTCGTGGATGCTTTCGAGCATTTCGAGGACGGCCACGTTGGCGCCGCCATGCAGCGGTCCCCAGAGCGCGCACACGCCGGCCGCGCACGAGGCGAACAGATTTGCCTGGCTCGATCCGACCATGCGCACGGTCGATGTCGAGCAGTTCTGCTCGTGGTCCGCGTGCAGGACCAGAATCAGGTTCAGCGCCTCCTCGACATCCGGGTCCACTTCGAAATCCGCATAAGGCATCGAGAACATCATGTGCAGGAGGTTCGAGCAATAGCTCAGATGGGGCTTAGGATACATGTAGGGCAAGCCCATCGAACTGCGGTAGGAATAGGCCGCGATGGTGCGCACCTTGCTGATGAGCATGGCCGCCGCTTCCTCGATTTTGCCTTCGTCCTCGAGCTGGAACATGCGCGGATGAAAGCACGACATGGTGTTGATCATGGCCGAAAGCACGGCCATGGGCGGCGCGGTGATTGGAAATCCCGTGAAGTGGTGCTTCATGTCCTCATTCAGATAGGCGTGCTTGGTGAGCAGGTCGCGAAAGCGGTCGCGTTCCGCCTGCGAGGGCAGCCGGCCGAAGATCAGCAACCAGGCCACTTCGATGAAGCCGGACGTTTCGGCCACTTCCTCGACGGGGATTCCGCGATAGCGCAGGATTCCCTGTTCGCCGTCGATGAATGTGATGTCGCTTACGCAGCTGCCCGTGTTGCCATAGCCGGGGTCATAGGTAATATAGCCCGACTGCGAGCGCAGCTGCGAAATGTCGATGGCTTTCTCCCCTTCGCTGCCCATGAAAGTGGGCAGTTCGTATTCCTTCCCGTCGAGAATGAGACGTGCTTTGCCTGTGTTCGTCACCGTCATGGGTTGTCCTCCTGTCAATGGGGCGAAACAGGGAAATAGGGGAAAAACAGCCGGTGGGAAATTTGCTATTCCAGCCCGGCATACTTGCTTATCAATCCCTGAAGAGTTTCTGCAATCAGGAAGTCGCCATTTCAGGCTGGCCGGAAGCAGCGAAAAAGCCCCGCGGTTTGGGCGGGGCTTGCGATCTGCGTTTCTGTGATTTGTTCGATGGTGCCCGAGAGAGGATTTGAACCTCCAATCCCTTGCGGGAACACGGTCCTGAGCCGTGCGCGTCTGCCAGTTCCGCCACTCGGGCACATGATGCGGGGGCAAAATACCTTGGGATCGCGCACCGCATCCCGCGCGTTCCCAAAGCGTTTTTGTCATTCAGAGAATCGCGAAAATCAAGCCCTTTTGCACCGCCTTGCCGCCGCGCCTCAGGACAATTTCGTAAACCTTCTATGATTAGCAGGGATTGCAGGATATAGCGTTCTCTTCTTCAGG
>CAYUNT010000334.1:0-2371 GCA_964446285.1 uncultured Candidatus Sumerlaeota bacterium
TGCTCTACCCTCACGCTGGCATGACTGACCCTGCAAAAAACTGAGATGCGCCCGCGTTTATGGCGCAATGGCGGGGAAACTTTTGTCCTGCCCTGAAAAATCCCGAAACCGAAATCATCCCGCCTGTTGTTCCTGCGCGTTTCTGGCGAAGCGCGGACCCCGGGCGGACGGAACCTGGGGTGACAGGCACAAGGCGTCTGCGCCGGGGCCGCGCTTCATAAGAGGCTGTCTGCAATTGAGCACGTTATCCCACCGCACAAACGCCAGCATGATTGGCGCCGCCGCCACGCCACTCGTTTCCTTCCTCATGCGCGTTTTCTTCCGGCCTCATCTCCAAGAGCTGGGAAACACTTGAAGTGTGGCCTGCAGTGCGCGCCAGGCGGCGGGGAGGCGAAAAAACAATAGGCAGCGGGCTGTTGTGGGAATGCTGTTTGTGGAAATACCGTGTGTCCGCTTGCCTGCCACCCCGGAATCAGCCGGCCAGGTGCTGCACTTTGGCCGCCACTATGCTCATGGCATTTTTGGGGAGAAGGTTACAGGCGGGCGGAAAAAAATATACTATTTCCCATAATTCTGTTCCCTGAATTTGCTCTGAAGGAGCAAATGGAAACAGCCCTGGGCAAGCGAAGCGCCGCCCAGGGAAACCGAAACACCAACAACAAAATCGCCTGGCACGGTTTTCGCTCTTTTCGCGAAAACCGTGATAGGCGATTCGGAACAGAATCCAGGGGAATTGGTATAAGTATCTTCATTGCCTTTGTGCGGTCAAGACCTTCGCCGCCCGCTGCGCCGAGAAATAGGGCGCGTGCATTCCCCGCGCCTGCGGTCGGCAAGGGCAAATCAACATGCCAAAGACAACACAGTCCCCATCTGCATGCCTTCTGGCGCGCCAGAAGTGCCAATCGTCCATGCTTGTGGGCGCGCAACGCAGCGATCTGCATTGATCGCCTTGGACTCTCAGAGAAAGCCGGAAAAACGGCCAAATATCTCTTACGGATTTTGCACCGGGATGATGGGGATCAGGCCGATGCGGTTCTGGTAGAATACTTGCGCGTCTCGATTATCAACCAACCCGTCTCCATTCAGGTCGAGCAAAATCCCGGCCGGCGGCGGTGTCCGATAGAACAGGACTGCGTCATTTATAGTAAGCTTTCCGTCCTGATTAAAATCGAGGATGAAAGGAACGCTGAAAAAATCCAGCGGGTCCGAGTTCCATTGCACCTCGAAGTAGTTGTCGATTCCATCGCCGTCGGAATCGATGCGCGCAATGGGGGTCGGGGTGGGCGAAGGCTCGGATGCGCAGGAAACTAACCGCGCGATTCCTTGGATGTCCTGCGCCTCCTCGTCGAAAACAACTGTTCCAGTGAAATAGGCGCTTCCTTTGAAACCGGAGGGCGGTGCGGCCTTGTAACTCACCGAGCGGTTGAGATTTTCAAGGAATACGGGGTATTTCACAGTCTTTGTGACTGGGTCCCAGATTCCGCTGTTTGATATTTCGGACACGATCCATCCCTCGGGTGGTGTGTCTTCGCAACTGGCCACTGATGCGCCGGAAGGCGGAACAATCTGGATTGTGACGAGGATTGCCGCCTCGGGCGTGTAGCATTCCACATCGAGTTGGCGCTCGGCCAATCCCGGCCCCGGAATTTCCGGGGTGGGAACGGGTGTTTCCGTTGGGACAGGCGTTTCGGTCGGAATGGGAGTTGGGTCGATGCACAGATCAAGATTGGCCTGGCCCGCGAGTTCCATCGTATCCAAATCCGAGAATGCCTCGCCTTGGAATGAAGCGATTTCGGCGGCGCCAGCGGGAGAAATAGCGTCATAAGATATAACGCGCTCAAGATTTTCCGTGAAGACATAACGCAAAGCGCCGGTTTGCGCATCCCACACTCCGCCGTCCGATACATCCGCGGGAATCCAGCCCGCAGGCAGGATTTCCTCATAAAGGATCATGGTGGCCTCGGGAGGAGGCGTGAAATGCAATGTGACATGCACTGGGAATTGCGGCCAGAAGCAGGGCGGATCGAAGATGCGCGTTACCGTGCCGGAAGTGGCATCCGCCAGCGAGCTGGGCGCCAGTCCCAGCTTGGCTTTTCCGGGCACATACACGCCGGTTCCGCACGAATAGCATGGTGTGATTTCCGGCGTTCCTTTGACATAATAGGCGCCTCCCGCATTGTAAATCTGCGCCGCTTCCGACACACACGAAGCGCACGGGAAGGCGCCTTTAAGCCAGCGCGAAAGAATGGCGGTTTTTTCGGATACAGAGATTATGGAATCGCGGTTGGTATCGGCGGGATGGTAGGATTGGCAGACGAAGGCTATCGAGTTTGTCCCGAGAATGGGCCGGGAAAGCCCAGTATGATCCACG
>CAYUNT010000335.1:0-2355 GCA_964446285.1 uncultured Candidatus Sumerlaeota bacterium
TTTGGCTTGCGGACAAAGGCCTTCATAGAAGGGCAAGCGAAGCGCCGCCCTGGGAGGGCACCCCACCCAAAACCCAAGCCCTGACAGGGCGAAAGGATTCCATCAAATCTTGCCCCGCTGTGTTTTGGATTGGACTGCGGATTTTTGGGGTGGACTCGGGCCAGTCATCCCGCCCCTTCAGGGCTGAATAATTTTCCCCTTTTTCCCAGGGCGTTGCCCTGGGCTTTTTCCTTGCCGCGCCCTTGGCGCTGCACAACAAACAAGCGCTTTCGCTGCACTTCAGTTAAATAGGTATTTACCGCGAAAAATGCGAAAAGACGCGAAAAAGATAACAATGAAACGAAATGCCATTTTACCTCTCTTCTTTTGCACGCTAATGTCCTGCGCCGCGGCGCAAACGCCCGTTCCATCCGGCGCGCCTTCCGCCGATTCCGAAATTCCCGGACCGGACACGCGCCCGTTTGCGAAGGCTACAGACTTTTATCAGATTCATCTCTATGGCCTATATTACATTCATTCGGAATTGCCTTATCAATACCCGCTCAGCGGCAAAGAGGATGTAAGAAAGTTTCGAGAAAAACTGGAGAAAGAAGCGCGGGCGGCCGCGCGCCTAAAGGAGGTGGGGAAGGACGCGCCCAATTCGGCGTCGTCACAAGCGCCTGACCAGGAAGCGGCCCAATTTGGCCGCTTCGAGCGTTATGCGCTGGCCAACTTTACCCGTTATTCAATCAAGTATTCGCTCGCCCCGCCATCGCGCCAGGAACTCGAATCCGTTCTCAAACGTTACGCGGAACGGTTCCCCACGGAAGAAAGCGTCGTGGCGCAGGCGATCTTCGTGGAAATCGACGATGAAATCACCACGGCGGCCGCCCGCGAAATCGCCACCCGCCTTCAAGAGCGCCTGCGCCAGGGCGAACCATTTCAGGCCGTGGCGCGCGACTATTACGAAAGCCGCGGCGAGCCGGGCGACGGAACCCTCGGACGCCTCGTGCGCGGGCGGTATCGGGATGATATTTTCAACCTCTTCATGGCGGCGGACATCGAAGCGCCTTGTTTTGGCCCCGTGTCCCTTGGAAATGGACTTCTTCTCGGGAAAGCGCTCAAACGCTATCCTGGCGGGGACGTGGACCCAGTGGAATACTACAAGGAAGATTTGCTCGCTTTGTGGCGCGAGGAAACCATGCGGAAGCGCGTCGAGGAAATTACAGAGGCGATGGCGCGCAAACTAAAGGCCGTTTCCTTCCCCCTCGATGAGGTCAATTCTCGCACGCTTTCGCTCCCCGCATACGAGATTCCAGGCGATGGCGCGGTCACGTTCGGCGAGGCGGTCAAGCGGCTTCCCATGCTGATGGGCGACCAGCGCGATCCGCGTTTCTATCTCGGCGTGGCGAAAAAGGCCCTGGCAAACGACCTCTTGGGCCATTCGCCGGAAGCGGCCCAGGCGCGCCAGAGCGAGGCGTTTGCCTTTCTTGCGCGCGCGCACCGAAACGCCGCGCGCGTGGATCGGGCCGTGCGCGAGCGGATGAGCCGCGAAGCGCCTTCAGAGGACAAACTTCACCAGTATTATCAGGAGCACGCCGCTTCGGATTATGCTCGTTCGGATATGGTGAGGCTGCTGGTTGTGCGGATGCCCTGGCGCGAGACGCCAAAAGGAATGCATCCGCGCGAGGCGCACGCCATGCGAAAAGAGGATTTCAACGCTGCCCGCCGCGCCCGCGCCCGTTTCCAGGACGATCCGAGCACTCAAACGTTGCTTCATCTAGCGGATTATTCGGGATGCCTGGCGCTCACGTGGAGCGCGGATGCCAGACCGCGGCCGGTGTCTGAACTCGGGCGTGTTTTAGAGCGCGGCGTGAAATCCCTTGCCGCCGGCCAGATTTCTGAAGTTCTGATGGACGACGACGCCTGCCTAATTGCCCGGGTTCTTGAGCGTTCCCCCCGGCCGCCCAAGTCTTTTTCGGAAATTCGAGAGCAAGTCCTTGCGGACTATTTGCAGCATCAAGAGTCTGAAGTCCGCAAAGAGATACTTGCCCCTTGAACAGGACTATTCCGCAAATGCTTCTCACGGATTTTGAAGAGGAAATTTTATCCTAAAAACGGCAGATGAGACCACGAAAGGCACGAAAAGGAACGAAATAGAAGGATTTTTCTTTTCGTTATTTTCGCGTTTTTCGCGGTTGGAAATGCTTTTTCAATGTTCATACAAACAAAACGCAATACGGGATCGACAATAGGGAACAACCTCCGGGGAAAATGGCATAAAATCCGAAGAACGCCTATTCTCCACGAGGTGGTGTTCTATTGTTGCGGCCTGTGAAGAGGATTGCCCGGGGAAAGGGAACAGGATTACGGGAA
>CAYUNT010000336.1:0-2315 GCA_964446285.1 uncultured Candidatus Sumerlaeota bacterium
CGAAAACGCGCTCGCGCCGGATTCGGACCGCGCCCCTGCTGCCGCGTTTTCCCTGCTCCCAACATCGGAAATGGGATGCGCAGCCGCAATGGCGCCGGGAGCTGGGGCGGCGGGCAATGCGGGTGCGGATGCGCCCGGGAATATCAACTCGGGCGGAAGCAGGTCCGCGCCGCCAATCTCCGACGTCGCAAAAACGAGCGCCCGCTCAATCACGTTGCGCAGCTGGCGAACGTTGCCCGGCCAAGCATAAGCGCGCATCCGCTGCGTGGCCACGGCGTCAAACCGCCGCAGCGGAGAATGGATTTTCGCCCGCAGACGCCGCAAAAAGAAATCGGCCAGCGCGTCGATGTCCTCGGGGCGTTCGCGAAGCGCGGGCAGCCGCAGCGCCACCACGTTGAGGCGGTAATACAAATCCTCGCGGAAACGCCCGGTGGCGGCTTCGGTGGCGAGGTCTTTGTTGGTGGCGGCCAAAACGCGCACGCTGACACGCGCCGGGCGTTCGCCGCCGACCCGCTGCACCTCGCCCGTTTCGAGCGCGCGGAGGAGTTTCGCCTGGGCGGCGAGCGGCATATCGCCAATTTCGTCGAGGAAAAGCGTTCCGCCATCAGCGAGTTCGAATGCGCCTCGCTTGCGCGCCACCGCGCCAGTGAACGCCCCGCGCTCATGTCCGAAAAGCTCGCTCTCGACAAGGGTTTCCGGCAGCGCGGAGCAATTGACGCAGACGAGCGGCTTCTCGCGGCGCGGGCTGAATCCATGCAGGGCGCGCGCGATGAGTTCCTTGCCTGTTCCGCTTTCGCCGAGGATCAGCACGGTCGTTTCCGTGGCGGCCAGGCGGTCCACTTGTTCGAGGATGCGTTGAAATGCCGGACTGGCGCTGGCGATTGCCACCTGATCGTCGAGGATGCGCAGCGTGGCGCCGCGCGCGCGCGCCAGACGTTCGCGATCCGCCGACCGCACGGCCAGCCCGCCGGCAATTCGCCCCGCCGTCAGAAGGAATTCCTCGTCCGCCGCGTTGAATCCGCCGCTTTGCCCTGGCGCGGACTCGAAGTAAAGAAGCGCGATGGGACGGTAGTGCGCGCCCGCCAAAGGAGCATGGGCATCTTGCCCGTGATTTCCGGTGGCATGGACGTCCCGTCCAAGATTCTCTGCCGAGATTTCGGAAAGGCTCTTGATGGGCGCGGGCGAAGAAGGCGCGGCTGAGGGCACGGCAGAAAACGCAGGTGGCACAAGTGGATCGGCCGGGTTTTCCCACACCGGCAAGGCAAGCGCGCGAACTGCTCTTTCCGGGGAATGCGTCGCTTCGGCGGACGATACGGCAGATGTGGAAAAACGCGACGCCGTCCCAGCCTGCGATCCGGGTTCCATGCCACCCGTGCCCGCGTCCGAATTGCCCGGCATCCGCATGCGGCTTGGCCCGCCTCGCCCAAGCGCCTCTTCCAGCGCGCCATAAGGGTAGGCGGCGGATTGGCCAGGGCCGCCAGTTTCTGCTTGGCTCGACGCAGCATTTTCCCTGGTGGAAGCGGCAATTTCCATCCCCATGCGCCACGAGCGCCAATCGCCTTGTTCGGGAATCCACCAAAGCGCCGCGCGAGCTGCTCCGCACGCCATCAGCAGATTCTCGCCAATCTTTTCCAGGAACTCCGCCGCCCGGTCGCCGCTCGCGCCAATCCGAATTGCTTCTTCGAGGCAGCGAAGTTTGGCGTAAAGCGTTGTGCGCCACGAATCGGGGACCTGCCCAAAACCTCCAGGGGTGGCAAGGATCGCTGTGGCGGGCGGGATCCCTTCGCAAATCCATTTCAGGTCCGATTCAAGGAGTGCCGCCGGCTCGGCGGCGGACCGGACGCTGGCGGTCGCGCCGGTGAACGCCGCGCGTATCGCGCCGCCCTCAGCGGTTTCCGCGCCGGGCGCTTCGTCGTCCGATTCACTGAACAAGAGCGTCGTCGCTCCCGCGCGAATCCGGTCGCCGTCGCGCAAAAATAAACACCGCACAGGCAAGTCGTTCACAAAGGAGCCGTTGATGCTGGCGCGGTCGAGGAACGCCACCCGTCCGTCTGGAAATACTTCAATCGCGGCGTGGTGGCGCGAGACGTTCGGATCGCTCAGGCGAATGGCGCAATCTTCCGCCCGCCCGATCAATCGCCGCCCGGCTTCAAGAGGCCAGCGGCGCCGGGCGCGGCCTTGCTCATCCACTTGAACGATCCATGCCATTCGGCGGCCTTTCTATAATCGGGGGATGTAGGGAGTTGTGGGTTGTGAGTTGGGAGTTGTGAGCGAAGAAGTGGGCAGTGAACAGTGGGAAGAGAAGGCAGTTGTGG
>CAYUNT010000337.1:0-2171 GCA_964446285.1 uncultured Candidatus Sumerlaeota bacterium
GATATATGCAATAATCCTAAACCAAAGGGGCACCATGTTCCTGTTGCTCCCGGAACTACGAACTTTCTGTAACAGTGTCAAGATACGCCCGCTCTATTATTGCTGCCTGTGAAAAAGATTGCCCGGGGATAGGGAACAGAATTACGGGAAAATAATTATCGAAACACCAACAAGAAATCGCCTGGCGCGGTTTTCGCTCTTCTAACGAAAATCGTGACAGGCGATTGGGAACACAATCAAAGGAAAATGGTATCAAAAAAACCAGCCACTCATGCCAAGCCACTTGCACCAATCCGAAAACAGGATTTCACGCCAGAACCAAAGCATCCTGCGAAAGTTGGGATAGCGGCAGAATCGCGCGCCCGCCCGGCGCAAATACGCTTCGCCAGGATTCTGGCTATTGCAGCGCCATCATGTCGTTGATCGCCGCATTGACCATGTCCGTTTCAACAAAAAGGAAACGGCAGGCGCTGGCCAGTTTCGGAGGCAGCCGCAGCCAGTAGAATCGTTGCACGGCGTTTCCGATCCGGTGAACTGCCTCGCGGACGTCATCCATCTGCACGGCTTCGGCTCCGCGTTCGGCGGCGAGCGCTTTGGCCGTCCAGATCATCATCGGATAATAGAAAAGATAACGCGGCACGGCCTCGACGAGCGGCTGTTCGATGCCACCCATAAAAAGATAGCGTTTGCCGAGAATTCCCGCTCGGAAAAAGAGTTCGGGCAGCAGGCAATCCGCGCTGTTGAACAAACTGGCATCCACGCGCTGCACATCGGAAAAGCCAATTTCCATCTCCTGATTCCCCATGATCGGATGCGCCTTCCGGTCGCGAAACTGGTTGCCGATGTCGATCAAGCGCTGCTGTTCTTTTTCCTGTTCCGCCGGCGAAAGATCGTAAAAAGACCGCTGAATTGGGTTCAGCGCCAGATAAAGCCACTGATAAAAAAACGCCTGCTGCGTGCGGTCCATTGTGCCATCCAAAGACATGCGGAAAAGCACCTGCTTGACCATTCCTTTGGCAATGGCGTCGCGAAATTCCGCCGCCGTGGGCGACTTTGGGTCTCCGGTAAGCCCAAGCGCCAGATACTGCAACACGCAGCGGATTCGCACGAGGAATGGGAGCGCGCGGTCGCCGAGAAAATTCTGCAGATTCTGCTCAATGTCCCAGAGCAGCTCGCCGGAAATAGACACCTGCGGGCGCAGGAAATGATGGCGCGTGTCCTCCTTGTATGGAAATTTCTTATAAAACGCCAGCAATTCCGGGTCATCCTCCCGAAGCGGCTCGCTCCCTACCTTTCCAGGGTCGCCCGCCGCCTCTCCCGCTTCGCTTGCGGCCTCGCGGACGCCCGGGCAGGCAAACGCCACATCAATCGCCAGCCGGTCCCCCGTCGGCATCAGAGCATAAGGATACATGAGGCAGGCCAGCGGCTTGGCATCGGCGCCGAAATGCTTGTGGATCAGACACCGGTTGTCTGGGCCAAGAAAAACGCAGGCGCCATCCGGACGATGCGCCAGATAAACCTTCGCTTCGCGGCCCGAACCCTTCGTTTCCACAACGGAGTTAAGCGCCGCCATTTCTGGACACCGCTCGCGCCAATCCAGCGACTGGACTAGCTCGCTTTCGCCCTCGAACAACACAACATCGCTTCTCCGGCAGCATTCTCCGCACAAAGTGCAGTCGAAGCAAAGCCCCGGCGGAACAACGATTTTCATGCTGCCTCTTTTCTGGGGCGCGGCCCGCCTCAAGCAGCGGAGGAGGAGGCGGCGGGCGGCGCGGTGTTCGGCGCGGCGGGCGGGTTCGGGCGGAATTGACGCCGCGCCAGCCGCGCATATTCTCCGCCCCGCTTCAGCAATTCCTCATGGCGTCCCTCTTCGGCGATGCGTCCGTCGCGGAACACCAGAATCCGGTCGGCGGACATGACTGTGCTTAGCCGGTGTGCGATGATGAAGCAAGTGCGGTTGGCCCGCAGCCCTTCGAGCGCTACCTGGATTTTCGATTCCGATTCGCTATCGAGCGCCGAAGTGGCCTCGTCGAGAATGAGGATGCGCGGATTTTTCAGGAAGGCGCGCGCGATCGCCAGCCGCTGCCTTTGACCGCCCGAAAGCCGCACGCCTCGGTCGCCCACCACTGCATCAAACCCGCCCGCCGTTCGTTCGATGAAATCAAGCGCAT
>CAYUNT010000338.1:0-2116 GCA_964446285.1 uncultured Candidatus Sumerlaeota bacterium
GGATATATGCAATAATCCTAAACCAAAGGGGCACCATGTTCCTGTTGCTCCCGGTCAAGCATAAACACCCTGCCTCGCTCCGAGGATCAGGGCGAACAGCGCGAATTTCAGGACCAGAAAGACGGCCCTCTGATCGGCAGATTCATCCTATTTGAGAAGTGAATTTTTCGGGGCAATTCCACCGAAATTAGCCAAAGGCCTCTGGCACGCATGCCGATAATTGCGCGAGGTTTCCATCATCGCCCGAACGTTTTCCAAAGGCATGTTGAAAAGCAGGCAGTCCGAAGCGGCGGCAATAAGTTTGCTCCGCGTGTGGCGTCCTGGATTTTCAGGGTTTCCCTCTCAACGTCCTCCGCCGATCCGTGCAACAATACGTCCAGACCAAGATTTCCGCCACATGACCTTTTTCTTTGAACATCTGATCCGCATACCAAGCGATCAGACCGAAGGCGTTGTCGATCTCCGCCGTAACCGGACACCGCGTTGGAGTTCCACCAGCGTGGGGAAACTCGCGAATCGTCCAGCGCAAGGGCGGGGCTGATTCGAATCACCCCGGCAATTGTCAGAACCGCTTTACATATCTATGGCAATAGGGGGCGCCGCCGGTGCGTTCGTAGTAGTCCTGATGATAATCCTCGGCGGGCCAGAAGGTCGAAGCGGGAACCAGTTGCGTGGCCACGCGCAATCCCTTCGATTTGAGAATCGCGATCAGATTCTCCGCCGTTATCTTTTGCTCTTCGTTGCGGTAAAAAATCACGGAACGATACTGCTCGCCGACGTCCGGCCCCTGCCGGTTCACCTGGGTGGGGTCGTGCGTCTCGAAGAACAATTTGGCCAGGTCCTCGTAGGAAATCTGGCGCGGATCGAAGACCACTTCGAGCGCTTCGGCGTGGCCTGTGGTTCCGCTGCACACGTCGCGGTAGGTTGGATACGATGTGTGGCCGCCCGTGTATCCGACGCGCGTGGAGAGAACCCCTTTGGCCTTTTCGAGCATATACTGCGTTCCCCAGAAACAGCCTGAGGCGAAGATCGCGGTGTCTGTGGCCGGAAGATCATTGGCCTTGTCCGCAGACGCCGCCGCGAATTCCGAGGTTGCGGAAAGAATCTCGCTGGGATCGCGAGGCTCCGCACTCGCGCTTTTTCCATCCTTGCCCGAATCTGCGGAAAGTGCAGGCGGAAGAGGGTCGCCCTTGGGAATAAAACGCATCGAGATCGAATTGACACAATGGCGCGTGTTCTTGGGCGTGAATCCCTCGCCGAGGAAAACATGGCCAAGATGCGCGCCGCAGTGGGCGCAAAGGATTTCGGTTCGCGAACCGTCCGCGTCAACTTGACGCCGCACCGCGCCTGGAATTTCGTCATCGAAACTGGGCCATCCGCACCCGGAATCGAATTTGCTCGCCGATTTGTAGAGCGGCGAGTTGCAGCGTTTGCAGATATAGGTTCCCGCCTCCTTCAGGTCGTAATACTCGCCCGTGAATGGTCTTTCGGTTCCTTTGTGGAGGATGACGTTTTCTTCCTCGGGCGTGAGGCGGTTGTAAGCCGAAGACTTCAGACTTGAGTCCGATTCCGAATTCGGGGTTGGGGTCGGATTGTGGGCGGATTCCTTGCAGGCAACCACGGCAACCTCCAGCGTCAAAACTCCGGCGACCAAAAGCAGTTGGCGATAAGGCACGGCCTGAATGCGCCCTCTCTTGCTCATGGACGGGAAAATGGATAGAAAAGACGTTCGCATGGGCCGACTCCTGGCGAAATGTCCGGCTCAAGGGTCGTCTCGAAAGCAGTTCTGCGACACGAACGGCGAGCGTTCGCCACCGCAAAGGGAAAACGCCGCACAGGCGCTTTCCTCCTGCGCAAATATCATTCTATGCAATTTCTGCGCCAAAGTCAATGCCGCCGGGAAATGCCGGACGGCAAGGGGCAGGACAATTCCGTAAACCTTCTATGATTAGCAGGGATTGCAGGATATAGCGTTCTCTTCTTCAGGCCCAACCGCGATCTGCGCCCGCGCGGCGGAACGAACATCGCCGGGATTGCAGGATATAGCGTTCTCTTCTTCAAGCCCAACGGGCCGAAATCCCTTAGCCCAGGCCGGAGCGAAGCGAAGGCCTGGGAA
>CAYUNT010000339.1:0-2106 GCA_964446285.1 uncultured Candidatus Sumerlaeota bacterium
TGATGATTCTGATCCCATTTTCTGAGTCCTTTCATTTTCGCCTGGGAATCCTTTTTTCACTAGCCGGGACAATATGGCACAGCATCATGGGAAATTGGTATTACGGATATTCTCACAAGGCCGGAAAGGCATTGCCAGGCAAACGGTCCTCCACCTCACGCCATGACATGCTCTCATGGATGGCGAAAATCAGCTGGCTTATGCTTATCTTTTTCTATGGTTCGCAGATGCGCGCAGATTAATCGCTTACCGCACGAACAAACCCGTGGGAGGCGGAGGTTCGATGTCGATGTAGATGGGATAGTCGTAAATGCGCAGGCTCGTGAGCGTGACTTGCGAGCCGTTCCATGCGGCGGTCAGCGGAATTTCCGCGCCCGTCAGGCCGTCATACGCCTTGAGAGTGGAGCCGGAAGTGAGCGTCATGGTCAGCGTGCTCAGCACCCCCGCGTAAGAATCCGACGTCGGCCAGCGCGAGCGCCAGACGGCGCAGGTCATGCGTTTCGGGTTGTTGGCGCGCTCGAAAAACTCGATGCGGTTGGTTGAATTCGCCGGCGTCAGGCTGGTATTGGCCGGAGGGGTTGTGTGCTTCACGGGGGGTGCAAAATGCTTGTTGAGCGTTTGCATCGCATACCAACTCGGGCGCGGCGCATAGGAAAAATCCAGCAGGCCCCATTGCGGATCGCTCGGGCAGGCCGTGTCTTCCGCATACGCCGCCGTGCAGAACCAGATCGATAGATTGATGTCCGTCGAAAGATTGTTCACCATCATGCGGGCCAGGCATTTGGCCTGTCCGGTGTTGCTTACATTGGACCAGCATGTGTTGTATCCCCATTCGCCTGTCCAGACGGGGATGTTGCGCGAGGTTTTGGCGGCGATCATCGAACGCAGCGAGGCAATTTCGCTCGCGATCGACTCGGGCGACGTCGTGCGATACGGATGCACGGTGATGGCGTCCACCGCGTCGAGCAGTCCGTTGTCGATGGCCGTTTGGAGATAGGTGAGATCGATGCCCGAGGTGACGCCGCCAACGACGATCGCGTTGGGATTCCCCTCGCGGATGCGCGGCGCGGCCACGATGGCGAGTTTGGCGTAGTCGGCTGCGTTGGGCGCGCGGCCCCAGAAAAACTGCTGATTCGGTTCGTTCCATATTTCCCAATAGGTTACCGAATCCTTGTAGCGGGCGGCGGCGGCGTGGCAGTAGGCCGCGAAGGCGGCGCGGCCCGTGTCGGAATATGGACCTTGCTCGTTGTCGTAAAGCGGATTGGAATAACACAAGATAGGGAAGGGTTCGATGTTGCGTTCCTTCATGAGCGCGATGGCGCGATCCACATTCCAGTTTTCGTAGCCTGGATAGTTGGGCGAGACAAATTCATATTGTCCGGCAGTTCTTTCGCACAGGCTCCACCAGATCAGGTCGAAGCGCCCCCATTGGATGCCCGCTTCCTGCATACGGTTTAGAACAGTTACTAAATTGGCATCATTGGGCCAGACGCTTTGCGCCCCGAAAGGCGAACGATCCACGCCGGGTTTAGTGATCTGCGCGCAGCCGAGAGTGGTGCAGAGAATGAAAGCGCTTACGTAAATGGACAATCGCATGGGCTATTCCCCCTATAAATATGCTCCCGCCCGGAACAGAGTTTCTCAGACGGGGCGCGCGCCGCAAATGAAAACACGCCCCACGGGGCAACTTTTTGGGAGTTGGGCGGTCAAAATGCGTGATTATTCGTTTAAGTTTGGTTTGGGCCGCGTGAACTGCCCCCTTTGCGCTTGGCGCTTGTGCGCGCACTGCCAAATAAATGGACGTGCAACAACCTCCCAAAGCTCAAAATATACGTGTGGCGCGCCCGCACCGGCAGAAGTCATCCGAGGTGTTCAAGGCTCTTCAGAAGTCGTTGAGCGCTTCGAGCACGCAAGCGATAACGCTCCTTGGGTTTGAGGCATTTCATCCCGGGAAAGGTAATTTGCTCTCACGGCGCATGTTTTGGGAGCGCGTGGAATCGGAGGCCCCGGGATTCCCAAAGAAAGCGGTTTCATGCTGGCCAAGGTCTTTTAGCAATGCAAACAAAGCTTTCGTTTTCCGGAATCCCCATATTGGGGGCCAGGATT
>CAYUNT010000340.1:0-2037 GCA_964446285.1 uncultured Candidatus Sumerlaeota bacterium
AACGGCATCCCCTCCCTATCACTTCTTTGCTTCAAAAACACTACACTCCAGTAAAGAGAATTAACCGCGAAAAACACGAAAATAACGAAAAGGACGAAGAGAGTTCACCTCGAAAAAACGCGAAAGAAGAGATTTCTTCTTTTCGTGTTTTTTCGCGGTTTTCGCGTGGTAAAATTCCTGCTCCGAGATCAAGGCCCCATGCGCAGAATGTTGCCATCGCTCGTGGTGCCATTTGTCGCGTCGTAGCGCGGAAACTGCCAGGAAACCGGTGTGCGGTCCGGGCCGTTGCTTTGCATGATCCATTCCATTGTGCGATGTTCGGGATTTTTCCCTGAGAAGAAAGGATGCGAAGGATACAGCGGATCGTTGAGCGCCGCATAATGATACGTCGGCGGCGAAAAATGATTGAGCGGGTCCTGCAAACTGGCAAACGGATCGCCGGGCATCGAAGTGATATAGGCCACAGGCGTCGAAAGCGGGCGCAGCTTGATGAGATTTGGCAATGCCCATGTTCCATCGACGTTTTCCAGCAGCGGGCTGGGGTAATTTTCCGCGGGATAATTGTTGTTATCGACGCGGTAACTTTCCAGCGCGACGGCGATGCTGCGCATGTCGGCCTCGGCGCGGCTGACCTTCGAGCGTGTTTGCGCTTCGAGCAGATTCGGCAGGGCGATGGCCGCCAAAATTGCGATAATCGCCACAACAATCAGCAATTCGATCAAGGTAAAAGCCCGGCGGGAATTCATAAAAACAAACCTCTCTTCTCGCTGGCGGTCGCGCCGCTCGCGGAACGGTGACTAATGACCGGCATACGTGCGGAAAGGTTTGACCCATTTGCGCACGGGGCGGTTTCATTGCTGGTCCGCGACGAGCCTTGAGGGCCGAAGGCTCCCGCCGCTTGCGCCGCCGGTTGCAGCGCTTATCGCCGCGCTCTGGAGGTTGTTCCCATGAAACAGATGAAGACCTACGAGGAATTTTCCGACGCCATCACAGGATTTCGCACGATGATTCTGCTGGGAGCGGCGGTTCGGCTCGACCTGGCCGAACGCATCGAGGCGGGAGCGCGCGATGTTGCCGCTCTGGCGCGCGTCTGCCGCGTTCGTCCCGAGGCGCTGGAGATTTTTCTTCACGCCCTGTGCGCCATTGGATTTCTCGCAAAGTCGAAAAAGGATGGGCGTTTCTCGAACAGCCCGGCGGCAAAGCGATATTTGCTCAGAGGCAGCCCGGATTACGCAGGCCCGAAACTTGCTCACTCGATCGAAAGCACGCTCGCCTGGACGGCGATTTCCGAGGCGCTTAAAACCGGACATTCCCCGCGCGCGGGCGGATCGCTCGCCTCGCCGGAGGCCACGGAACGCTTTATTCGCGCCATGGACCTCAACGCGCGCGAGACGGCTCCGGCGGTGGTTGCGGCCTGCACGCTCCCGCGCGGCGCGTCCACGCTGCTCGATCTGGGCGGAGGGCCGGGCACATACGCTCTCGAATTCGTGCGCCGCCATCCCGGCTTGCGCGCTGCCGTGTTCGATTTGCCCCAGACGCTGCGCGTTACGCGAAAAATCCTGCGCGAGAAGGCGATTCCCGCGGCGGCCATCCGCCTTATTTCCGGGGACTACATGAAGAACGACTTGGGCGGAACGTATGACGTCGTGTTCCTTTCGCACATTTTGCACAGTCTTTCGCCGCGCGATTCGTTGAAATTGCTCGCGCGCGCCCGCAAGGCGCTGCGTCCGGGCGGAGCCATTTTCATTCAGGATTTCCTGCTGGCGCCCGCTAAAGACAGCCCGCTTTACGCCGCCCTGTTTGGAGTGCACATGCTCGTCAACACCAGCGGCGGATGCACATACAGCGGCGAGGAAATTCGCGATTTATTGCTCGAAGCTGGTTACTGCGCGCCGCGCATACGCCGCAATATCACGCCCACAACCGGGATCGTCTCCGCGCGCAATCCAGAGTAATACCAATTTCCCGTAATTCTGTTCCCGGAATTTGCTCTGAAGGAGCAAAAGAATACAGCCCCGAAAACCATGAAGGCGGTTG
>CAYUNT010000341.1:0-1959 GCA_964446285.1 uncultured Candidatus Sumerlaeota bacterium
ACCCATTCACCAACACCCCTCCAGGGGGGACACCATGTACCTGTGTATTACCTATGTGATCCGCTGCGGAGCTTGACGACGGCTGCGCACAACGGATAGGAAAATCTCCGCTGGCTGCCGGTTTGCACGCTGTCATGTTCCCGATCCGGCTTTTTGATTTCCAAGCCCCTACTGACGCTAAACGCATGGGAGAAAACCATGAGTCCGCTTGTGAGCATTATGCCTTGTTTGGATATGCAGAATGGTCGCGTGGTTAAGGGAGTTCATTTTGTGGACATCAAGGACGCCGGTGACCCAGTCGAGTGCGCACGCGCTTACTGCGCGGCCGGCGCGGATGAATTGGCAATGCTGGACATCACCGCCACAGTGGAAAACCGCCCCACGCTTATCGAAGTAGTCCGGCGCACGGCCGCTGCTGTTACCGTGCCCTTCACAGTCGGCGGGGGGATTGTTGATGTGAAATCCGCTGCGGCCGTGCTCGGGGCGGGCGCGAATAAAGTATCCGTTAGCAGCGCCGCCTTTCGCAAACCCGCCATTATCGGAGAAATGGTGCGGGAATTTGGCCCCGGGAAAGTCACTGTGGCCATCGATGTGGATCAAAATTCCAAGATGCCGTCCGGGTATGAAGTATATATTGACGGCGGACGCACCGCGACCGGCGCGGACGCGATCGAGTGGGCGAAAAAAGCAGCCGGACTCGGCGCGGGATGCATCCTCCCGACGAGCAAAGCGGGCGATGGCGCGCGAACAGGTTTTGATCTGCCTGTCATTCGCGCCATAGCGAAGGTTGTGAAGGTCCCCGTTGTGGCTTCGGGCGGCGCGGGCACGATGGAACACTTTTTCGAGGCGGTCGAGGCGGGCGCCACGATTCTGCTGGCGGCGTCGGTTTTTCACTTCAACATCATCAAAATACCGGAACTGAAGGCCTATCTGAAAAGCCGTGGAGTGAAAGTCAGCGCCGGTTCCTGATTGCCCGGGGCCGCCGTTACCTCAAACCTCCAGGGTGCCAGCAAAGGCGCCATAAAAGAAACCGGGACATTTGGGGGGAGACCCAACTCCGCGCATCCCAAATGGCCCGAGGTGTGTTGTGACTGTGAATTCGCGCTGGAGGCGAATTTGCCCCAGCGTGTGATGGATTTGGCCCTTTGCCCAATTACATGCGCGGCCATTCCGCCACGCCGCTCACGGGCAAAACCTCGGCCTTGATGCGGTTAAGGTTGATGTCGAGCATCAGGCGCACTGCCTGGTTGAAGGCTTCGGTGGTGAAGTTCACCTTGCCGTTCGTGTCAAAGCCCGAACCGTTCGGGCCATCAGCGCGAATCTGGCGGTCCCACGTGCCGTTGAGGATAACCTTGTAAGCATACGTTCCGGGCGTCGAAATCACGGCATTCAGAACATAGATTCCGTCTCCGGCGGTCGAGTCGCCCGCCTCGGAGCCGTCGTCCTTCATGACATGAATGACGCTGTCGTTCTTCCAGTCGCCGGATTCGCCCGCTTCGTTTTGCCAATCGCCCACGGCGGTGTAGCGGTCGGCCACAACCGTCGGAACCGTGTAGAGAAGATTCGTTTCGGGGAACCAGCCGTCGGAGTGCGTGTTGGTGTCGATGTAGAAATTCACATCGCCCGCCGGAACACCGCTTTGCTTTACACCTGTCTGCTTTTCTTCAGCGTCTTGTTTATATTTCCTTTCTTGTGGATGCTCACGACTTCGTCAAACCGCTGCGCGACGCCGTGAAAATTCCGCCCGAATGGATTCCCAATCCGCCGCGCTTCCCCTTGCTTCCGAAAAGGGCCGCGCATTTGTGGGGCTTGCGGTTCTCAGCCACGACGACACCATCCTTGCCCGCGCGCGATTCAAAGACATTACCTTCAACGCCGCCCCTCCCTCGCCCCTATTGCCCCAGCCCTGATACAAATCGCTATTCCTGCCGCTATCGTGCGAAAAGGGGACGTCTCTGG
>CAYUNT010000342.1:0-1900 GCA_964446285.1 uncultured Candidatus Sumerlaeota bacterium
CTTTTGCTCCTTCAGAGCAAATTCAGGGAACAGAATTACGGGAAATTGGTATCACTTCGTTTTGACTTCGCGTCTTTGTTCTTCGAATGGAATTATTTTAGCGCCAGCCAATCCAGATCGAGCGTCATCTCAAAATCCTGGCATTTGGGAGGTTTGAGGATTCCCGAACTTAGGTAGCTTTTGTATGTGGCCGATTGAAGCGGAAATTCCTCCACAGCGCCCGGCGTGAACCAATTGGTCGCCATTGTGAATCGGCCCGCATTCGTTGGCAGGAACTGCATTGTATAGACGCGCCGTTCGAGCGTGCCTCCGCCGCGCGCGCGTTTTATCGACCGTTTTTCCACCAGCCCAAGCGCCTTCAGCCCGAGCGATTCGCCCCAGGGAAGTTTCATCGTTCCTGTTCCGGAGCGGAAGAGTATTCCTTTCGCGTCCGCCTGTGTGAATTTCAGTTTTGCAATTGTTGCCTCGCAGGATGGGTTGGCCAAATCCGACTCGCCGTTCCATAAGGCGCTCGCCGATTTGCGCGATGCCGGGGTTTTCAGCACAATTTTCGATTTCGCGCTGTCCACAATCAGGCGGTTGCCTTCGCGATAGCCCACCAGCACCACCTTGAACGATTCGCCCGCATCTTTGTTTTTCCCGGTGACGGAAAGGCGGATTCCACACTGTGCTTTGCGGGAATCCCATGTGAATTTGCCGGAAAATTTGGCCGTGTTGCATGTGATCGGATTCAGGCCGCCGATTGAAATCGTTCCGCCAACGCGCGCGGGATTCGCCTCGGTGAGATTGAGTTCGAGCGCAACAGGAGTGGGCGAGGCGGCGGCGCCAGTGGAAGACGCCGCCGCGGGGAATTCCACTTGCGAAACCAGGCGGCATTTCAGGTCGCTCAGGCGCTCGGTCTTGATGCGGATGTCTTTGACCTCAAACACACTCCCAATGGGTATTACAGGCGTCGGCGATGCGGTGGGCGACATTGTCGGCCAGGGCGTCGGCGATGCGGAGGGAGTGGGCGTTGGCGAACGGCTTGGCGATGGGGTGGGGGAGGGCGTGGGAGTGGGCGACACCGTGGGAGTCCAAGTGACGATAGGCGATTCCGTCGGCCAGGGCGTGGTGACTGGGGTTCGTGTAGGCACTGGACTCGGCGTGGGCGAGGGGATGCCTGGTCCCGTATAGCGGAACATATACAAACCGTTATATGTATCGGTCATGTAGATCAGATCATCAGTCACCAGCAACGAACTCCCATAAGGCGTGCTATAGTTTCCGCGCAGAATCGGGCCATTGGGATTGGAAACGTCCACAACTCTCAGACCTGCGCGCGATTCCGCGAGATAAGCTGTATTGCCGGCGACAGTGACTCGATTCGCCGCGCCCGTCGTGGGCAAGTGCCCCTTGAGAATGGGCGCCTCCAGATTTGTTGCGTCCACAATTTGCAGCCCTTCCGTATCTTCAGCCACATAAACCAGATTTCCCGAAATGGCCACGCCCTTTACTTTGCCCGGAAGGTTCAGCCTGGTGCTAACACGAGGCGAAAGGATGCCAAGTGATTTCGCAAGCCCCAGACCACAAGAATCCATAGCCAGGCAACTGACTTGACTGGTGGATGCCACATCCAGATAGGCGGAATAGCAGGCGTCCGGGCCGGTGAGCGTCGCCAAATTATAAACGCCCGTCGATGACGAATAATAGCGTATTTTGCCATAGAGGTCCAGCGAGTAATAATAATAACCCATGTTATACAAACGGACCCAGCACATATCCGGACTTGCGCTATCCGTTCTGAAAATGTAAGGAAACTTGGGATCCGTGGTAATAATAGTATGAATCCCTTTGTCGCAGTCCGCCAGATACACCGCGCCGCCGCCGCCATAAAGATCATAGGCATATCCTGGTGTATCCA
>CAYUNT010000343.1:0-1820 GCA_964446285.1 uncultured Candidatus Sumerlaeota bacterium
GCCTGGGCTAAGGGATTTCGGCCCGTTGGGCCTGAAGAAGAGAACGCTATATCCTTTAATCCCTGCTAATAATAGAAGGTTTACGGAATTGTCCTGGAACGAGGGGCGCATTTGGACATAGTTACGGCCAGCAAGATGTTTGTAGTTCAAACTTTAGTTTGCTTGCTGGCAGATAGCACGCTGAAGCGTGAACTACGAACTTTCTGTAACAGTGTCAAGATGCGTCCGAGAATGAGGTCGTTTTTCTCTAGGCGCGCCTGCCGCTTCTTCATTGCCGCGCGGAATGATGCGCGCTACGCTCGCATTGTGATTTTGTCGGCGAGGTGGCAAACTGTGGCTTCTCCATTGGTTGGAATCGCAATCGGCAGCCGGGCGGAATTCACGGCCATTCGCAAGGGCCTCGAATTGCTTCGCGTGATGGGCGTGCCTTACGAACTGGAACTCATATCCGCCCAAAGGTCCACGGATCGCGCCATCGAGTGGGCGCGCGGGGCAAGGTCGCGCGGCATGGATGTGATCCTTGTCTCGGCGGGCGGTTCGTCAGCGCTGCCAGGCCTCATCGCCGCCAATACGCCCCTGCCCGTAATCGGCATCCCGATCGATTGCACACCGTTGCGCGGGCAGGATGCGCTGTATTCGATCATTCAAGCACCCGTCGGCGGAGGCGCTCCGCTGGCGGCCGTGGGCATCAATGCGTCGGAAAACGCCGCGTTGCTGGCCACTCGCATACTCGCCATCAAATACCCGCGTTTTGAGGCGGTTTTGCTTCATCAGGGCCAGAACGCCCTGGTGCGCGCCGAATCTTCCGCGCAGGAACTGCGGGCGGAATTTCCTGATCTCGCCGATCCGCGCCAGACGGCCCCTGAGGATTACCGCAATGGCCTGGCCGATACAGAAACGGATCCCGGTCCGGCCGATCAATTGGCGCGCGCGCGCGAGGGGGCGCAGGATACGCCGCGGAGCAGGGGGCGCAAAGGCGCAATTCGCATCAGTGGGCGCGCGCCCGCGGGGCGTGAATCTCGCGGCGCTCGTGAGGCCCGCGAGTCTGTCGAGCCGCATGTGCCGGCCCCGCCAGCCAAGGGCACGCTCCCTCGGACGCCGCTGAGTCCGCATCCGGCCACGGCGGACGAAATCACAAGCCCCGGCTCGAAGGCGGCAAGCGCGTCAGGCGCTTCTGGCGAAGCGGCTGCGGGAACGGGCGCGGCCGATGGCGGCGCTTCACAGGCGATTGCACCCGCCGCGATCCCGCCGGAACTGGCCCCAACGCTTCCACCCGCTGCGTTTGCGGCGCCCGCGCCCGGCGGAGAAATCCCGGACCGCGCCGCGGAAGCCAGCCTTCAGCGACCCCGCGAACCGGAAAAGCCGCCAACTCCGCGCGGAGTTCCCGACGCCGCCCCGCGTCCGCAGATCGGCCACCTCCAGCCCCGCCTTCTCGGCCAGATAGGCCAGCCCATAGCGCGTGTAGCGGTAGTAATCGAACGGCTCCTGGTGCACTCCCCATTCCTGCGGCACGGTGACGATGGCATATCCTCCCGGTTTCAGCACCCGCGCCAGCTCACTCATCACCTGCGCCGGCTCCGGCACGTGCTCCAGCACCTGGGAGCACAGCACCGTATCCACACAGGCCGACGCCACCGGCACGTGGTGCCCATCGGCCCAGATGTCCACTTTCTCGCCGCCGGTCGTGGACCAGACTCCTCCCGACACGGGCGGGTAGTCCAGCCCGATGTAGCGCTCCACGTGTGGCAGGAAGAGATGCTCGTGCCGACGCTGGCCGCACCCCACATCGAGCAGCAGCCCCTTCACGTAGGGCTGCGTGG
>CAYUNT010000344.1:0-1803 GCA_964446285.1 uncultured Candidatus Sumerlaeota bacterium
AACTCACAACCCTCTTCACTGTTCACTGTCCACTGATCACTTCTTCTCTCACAACTCACAACTCACAACCCACAACAACTTCCTTTATGTCCATTTCATCCTTGAATGAACCGCGGATATAGACTCATGCCGTAACGCGGAGAACCTCTTCGATGGTTGTTTTTCCTTCCTTTGCCACGGCGATGCCCGCCTCGCGCAGCGTCCGCATTCCCTTCTGCTGGGCTGTGCGGCGGATGTCGCCCGCAGTGCACTGGCGTTCGATCATGTCGCGCATTTCGCTATCGGGCGCGAGGACCTCATACAACCCCATGCGTCCGAAGAAACCGGTTTGCCTGCACAAATCACACCCGGTGCCTTTCAACGCCTGAATCTCTTCTTCGATGTGCAGCGCCGAGAGATCGGCTTGGCGCGGCTTGTAGGGCTTGGCGCATTCAGAGCAGTTCAAGCGAATCAGGCGCTGCGCGAGGATCAAATGAAGCGCGTCCGCGAAACGGCGCGGCTCGACCCCGAGGTCCATCAAGCGCCCGATGGCCGATGCCGAGTCGATCGTATGCAGCGTCGAGAGAACCAGGTGGCCCGTCATGGCCGCTTCGATGGCGATTTCCGCCGTTTCCTGGTCGCGGATTTCGCCGATCATAATCACGTCCGGGTCCTGGCGCAGGATCGAGCGCAGGCCGGTGGCGAATGTGAAATTCGCCGCCACATTCACCTGCATCTGGTTCACGCCCTTGATCTTGAATTCGATCGGGTCTTCGATCGAAACGAGGTTTTTCTCGCCCGTGTTGATGATCTGCAAAGCCACATAGAGCGTTGTGGATTTGCCCGATCCGGTTGGCCCCGTGACGAGCATGAGGCCGTGCGGCTTGCGGATGGTGGAGTCAAAAGCCTCGCGGCAATTCGGGTCCATGCCAAGGCGCGCGGGATCGACCTGGATCGTGCGCGAGTCGAGAAGACGCAGCGTGCATTTTTCGCCGAATGGCGAGGGGGCCGACGAGATGCGGATGTCGATTTCCGCCTTGTCGATATAGACTGTGAAACGTCCGTCTTGCGGAATGCGCTTTTCGGAAATGTCGAGGTTCCCCATGACCTTGAGCGCCGAAACAACCGCGGGCGACAGCGTTTTCGGCATCGTGGTCATTTCCTGCAACATGCCATCGATGCGGGTGCGGATTTTGCATCCTTCCTGCTCGGGTTCCACATGGACGTCCGAGGCGCGCCGCCGCACCCCGAGGGTCAGCAGGGCGCGGACGAGTTTGGCCATGGCGTCTTTTTCCAGCAGCGCCTTGACGCTCGATGTGCCCATTTTTGATGCTTCGAGGTCCTGGCGCACTGTATCGACGAGGTGTTCGATGTAGTCCTCGAGGTCATAGACAGGCGTGATATTCTCGTGGCAATTGGGGCAGATAGTGAAATTCATGTCGCCGTAAGCGTCGAGATTGCCCAGGTTGAATTTGCAAAACGGGCATTTTTGCTTGGATTTTCCGCCGCCGCCCGATCCCTTGGCCGTCTTGATGTGCTCTTTGAGGAGAACGCCCAGATACATGACGAGCGCTACCGGGCCAATCAGGCGGTTCCACTGCGCGTATTGCGAGGCGGTCATGTCCAGGCTCTTGGCGCGTTTTTGCAGGATCATGCCAGGAAGATAGAACCAGAAGAAGATGGCCGCAATAACCAATCCGGCGGGTTTGATGTATTGCGTCCAGGGAATAGCGGCCAATTTGGCGAAATTCGCGCTCCAGTTGCCCTCGCGCAAACCTGCCAGAAACGATGTTTTCTCTGGCTCGGGCGGAGCGGGGGTGGGCG
>CAYUNT010000345.1:0-1740 GCA_964446285.1 uncultured Candidatus Sumerlaeota bacterium
CAGAAAACCCAATCAGCAAAAGGAAATCCTGAGAACCCCGAAAAGCCGGGGCAAGGCGAATAATAGGCGAAGAACTGGGCAATTTTGGACACTTTTAGGGGGGTTACTGGTCAAAATTTGGGCATTTATTTTGCACATTTTGGACAAAACGGTTTACTTTGGCAACCTGGGCGGTTTATGGTCAAGGCGGCCTTGGAGGGGCCGGAGAGGAAACCCAAATGCACACCACGCCGCTTTCGCCCGATTGCCTGTTCACTGGTCTTGCTCACGCCATCGTTGAGATTGTCCTGCCCGATGGCCGCACCGTGGAAAACGCTCTGGGGCCAACGGCTGGCATTGACGCCTTTTCGGACCTGTCGGACATACTCGCCAGCCTGAACCATGCCGAAGAGGCGGACACGGCGCGCCTGATGGGCGAGCGAGCGCAAATAGCGGCGGACGCGGAGAAGGCCGTCAAGGCCGCCCGCGAGGCCGTGGCGCGCGTGTTTGACCTGCCACCGACGGACGAAATGCGCCTGGGGTCTGCCCTGGCCCTGGAAGAGCCGCTATGGACTACCACATGGCAAAAACCGCGCGTAAATCCCTGCGATGGGGCGCTGGCGCTGATCGAGGCCGCAATGGGGCGCATCCGCTCGAAATACACAAGGGGCGCGCCGCCGCTGGAGCGGGGCCGCAAAGGCCGTCCGCCTGAGAAGCAAGACCCGCTTGGGCTGTTTATCGCCGTAGCCGTGGACGTGATATTGATTGTCTGGGCCATTGCGCCGGAGAATCAGCATCGCATGAACAAGCGCCAGACGCCCGAGGCGCTGCACGTCGCGAAACTTGTCTATGACGCCGTGATTGCGGCCTTGTATCCAGATACATCCCGCCGCGCGCGAGCCTCTATTCGGCGAACGCTATCCGCCCGCGCAAGTAAGGCGCGGAAATCGCCGGAGCACCGCGAGGCCGTGGAGCGCATCAGGAAGGCCGTGGAATCCGACGCGCTGATGATTCGCCTGGGCCTTTATGATCCAGAAAAACTCGCTTTCCCGCGCCGCATGACGCCAGAGGAAATCAAGGCCGCGATGGCCGCGCCCGTCGGGTGAACTGGAAACGGTTGCCAGCCGAACCGCAAGATTCTTGCAGCTGACTTGCGGAAATTCCGCACCTGGCCGCCGGGGGGGGGTGTGAAAACAAATCCCCCAAAACGGGCGGCACAACCGAGTTTATTTTACACCTTGGACATCTTGACAAGGTGGTTGTCCCGTGCAATCCTCTTGCAACTTTGTTGCGGGAGGTGAATCCGCATGGACGACCTGAACATCATTGACCTAAAAACGGCGCAAACGACATTTTCGGGCTTGAATCCCACCGGCAATGTGCGAACACTCGCGCGCCGTTTTCGCAGGTTGCAGCAAAGATTTCCTGATATTCCAATCGTCTTAGGCTGGAATTCGTTCTCTGCTACTGGCATCGACGCCGCCTTGCGTCAATCGGCCCGAGAATACGCCGCTCGCCTGCCGCAACCCAAACCGCGCCGCCCGAAAACCGAGGCTTTATCTCAGGAATCCCGCGAGCGGGTCGGCGAGGCGCTGGCCGAAATTGCAGCGAACGGGGGCCGCCGATGAACTCCGAAAACGCTGCCGAACCCACAGCCGCCGACCTCGAAGCCGCGCGCGAATTATGGGCCGAAAACCCAAGCGCCAACAGCGAATCCTCGAAGATTGCGCGGATGCTCGACACGCCCGCCTTCCCGCCGCC
>CAYUNT010000346.1:0-1722 GCA_964446285.1 uncultured Candidatus Sumerlaeota bacterium
GAGAGAAATCCCGCGCCCCGAAGGCGGCGCGAGAATTTGTTGGATTTCCATTATGACCGTTCGCATTTTCCAAAAGCAGACCTCCTCGCGCCGCCTTCGGGGCGCGCGATTCTCACCCCTCAACCTGGGGTTCCGCTTCGCTCCACCCCAGGCTACCCTCTTTGGCCTCTTCGAGGCCACAGCAGGATTCCTTGCATAAAAGTGAGATGCGCCCTTCAAAAGGGCGGCCACAGCCGGTTTTGGGGTTTGACGCTCCAGGCCGGGCAGGATTAGGAGATTGCGCATGAGTATTGCGAACTTCGCGGTTCGAGCGCCCACGAAGATCACTATGATCTTCCTATTGATCATTCTTTTAGGGTGGATTTCGCTCAATCGCCTGCCGATCAACCTGTTTCCCGACATTCAGGCGCCGCGCATTACGACCGAGATTCGCACGCGCGGATTGTCGCCGCAAGAAGTCGAGCGGCGCGTCACGCAGATTTTCGAGCGCATGTTATACACGGTCCGCGGCGTGGCGGAGGTAAAATCGATCTCGCGCGCCGACACGGCCATTCTGGTGGCGGAGTTCACCTGGTCCACGCCGATGGATTATGCCTTTCTGGACGTCCAGAAGGCGGTGGCGGAGGTTCGGCGCAACATCGAGGACGTGGATTCGGTAACGGTGCTGCGTTTTGACCCGAATGCTCGCCCGATCATCACGCTGGCCCTGGTGGGGAGTGAAAAAACCAGCCAGCAGGACCTTCGGCAGCTGGCGCGCCGCGTGCTCGAGCCGCAATTCGAGCGAATCGAGGGTGTCGCGAGCGTCGTCGTCACAGGCGGCGAAGAGCGCGAACTGGTTGTGGCGCTCGATGAGGTGAAGTTGCTGGCGGACAACCTTGATGTGAACCGCGTGGTTTCGGCCATTCAGAACTCGAACGTCAACGCCTCGGGGGGATGGATCGAAGAGGGAACGCGGCGGTATTTGCTGAAGGCCGTGGGCGAAGTCACCAACATCGAGGAGGTTGGCGACATCGTCGTGGGGCGGCGGCAAACCGTGCCGATCCGCCTGCGGGATGTGGCGCGCCTGGAATATGAGGCGCGCGAACGCAAAAGCATCGTGCGCTTCGATGGAAAGCCTTCCGTGGGAATGGCCTTTTACAAGGAAGCGCAGGGCAATACGGTCGGCGTGGCGCTCAAGGTTCGCGAGGAGATCAAAAACGCCGAAAAGACGCTGCCCAAGGGCATCAAACTGGTTGTGGCGCAGGATCAGTCGAGTTTCATCCGCGCGGCAATCGGCGAGGTGAAAAGCAACGCAATCGTGGGCGGATTGCTTGCCATTGGCATATTGTTTTTGTTTTTGCGCGATCTGCGCAGCACAAGCATCATCGGACTCGCGATCCCGATCTCGATCATCGCGACGTTCAACCTGATGTATTTTCTCGATTTGTCGCTGAATCTAATGACGCTCGGAGGTTTGGCGCTCGGCGTCGGAATGCTTGTCGATAACGCCATCGTGACGCTCGAAAATATCGACCGTCTGAAAAAAAACGGCATGTCCGCGCGAGATTCGTCCATCCAGGGAGGGCGCGAAGTGGCGGCGGCGCTGATTGCCTCAACGCTGACCACCGTCGTCGTATTTCTGCCGATTGTCTATGTGCACGGCGTCGCGGGATTGCTCTTCAGGGAGCAGGCGTTGACGGTGAGTTTTTCGCTGCTTGCGTCGCTCGTGGTGGCGTTGTTGCT
>CAYUNT010000347.1:0-1702 GCA_964446285.1 uncultured Candidatus Sumerlaeota bacterium
CGCTCCAGAAACGGCATCCCCTCCCTATTGCTTCAAAAACACTACACTCCAGTAAAATTCTTTTCAACTTGAAGGATGTTTCTAGTGCCGTATTGGCCCCTTTGGCGGCAAGATTCCCCGAGCGGCCGGTTTTCCCCGCCAAGGCGTTCAGCTAATACTATACACTGCTTGTGTGGCAGAACGACACTGGCCCAGGAACTGGGTGGACATTTTGGCCGTGTTTTCTCGCCGCCCCGAGTTCGAAAACCTTCTCGCCACGCCGCCGCCGGGCAAAGCGTCTGTTGATAAACAAGCGTCTGGCGACTGCCGCGCCTGCGAGCGATTCAGTTGGCTGCTTGGAAGTGAATAGCCATTAAGCCCTTTGGGAAGCCTTTTCACAAATGCGAGTGTTCCGCGTCGGGATTGGGCGGGCAGCAGGTATGGACAGGGCCATTAAGCGTGCAAGGGTGCGCCTCGATGGTCACATAGACAATCTGGGGGAAAATACGCAACATGTCCGAATAATGGGCTGGCGGGCGGGGGGAAGTTGCCACAAGAGACACAATTACGGCAAAAACGCCGGGACCCACCGGCCAGACGCGAAGGTCCGCCACGCGATTGTCTTCCTCGGATTCAATTCGCTGGCGTATCTGATCGGCAAGCTCCGGCTCCGCTGAGCGATCGAGAAGAATGTAACTTGTGTCTCGAATCAGGCTCCAGGCCCAAAGGCCCACGACCAAACCGCCCACAATCCCGACAGCGGCATCAACCCAGAGCCATCCAAGAAAAAGCGCGGCCAGAAGCGCCCCAATGGCCAGGACAGAAGTCAGCGCATCCGCAAGAACATGAGCATAGGCGGCCTGGATATTATGGTCGCGATGCGACTGACCATGCGAATGATTGTGGGAATGAGCGTCAGAATGATCGTGTTCATGGTCATTGTCTTCAGGGTGTGAATGATGATGAGAGTGTCCTCCTAAAACCACAGCGCATGCCAAATTGACGGCCAAACCAATTCCCGCAACGATCAAAGCTTGATGATATTGGATGGCGTGTGGCGAAAACAAGCGAACCGCGGATTCGAAGATCATCATCAATCCGATGACGGCAAGGGCTACGGCGCTGGCAAATCCCCCGAGGACAGCCACTTTCCCCGTGCCAAAGGCGAAGTTCAGGTCCTGGCTTTTTGTTCGCGCATAACGGTAGGCAAACACCGCCACGCCCAAGGCTGCCAGGTGGGTTCCCATGTGCCAGCCATCGGCCAGAAGGGCCATGCTCCCGGTAAGGAGTCCGGCGGCGATTTCCACGACCATCATTATGCCGGTGATCGCGCTGGCCCAGAGCGTGCGCCGTTCATTCGACTCTTCAATGACCAGGAAGGATCGAGGTTTTTGCCAGGGGAGTGTGGATGACAAATGCACAGGAATAAAAGGGAGGCGAAGGTCATTCCCATTCATGCGCGGTGACTGCCGGCATTTCGAAACTGTCTATCTACAGGTGCGCATGTGGACTAAATGGCCGGAATTGCCGGTATCTTCGCGCAGGGCGGACAAGCCCGCGACTACCGGCCGCAGGGGAGGGTGCGAAAGGGAAACGGCGGGTTTCAATGGAAAAATCCAGAAATGGAGTCATATCGAAGGGGTGGCAAGCACGCCGCAAATACAACTACGGGAGCAACAGGAACATGGTGCCCCTTTGATTTAGGATTATTGCATATATCCTG
>CAYUNT010000348.1:0-1691 GCA_964446285.1 uncultured Candidatus Sumerlaeota bacterium
TAGGAACAGAATCAAAGGAAAATGGTATAAAGGCAGACCCCTATCATCCTTCTCTGCATTTCAAGAAGGTTGGCAGATTTTGGTCCGCGCGAGTTGGCTTGGTTTACCGTGCGCTGGCCGCGCCTGATGGAGAGGATTGCATTTGGGTCTGGATCGGACACCACGACGACTATGATCGCCTGATTGGAAAGCAATAATCCCGAAATGTGCGACGCCCGAATGAACCATGCGATAGGGCTTTTATGAACGAGATGTTTTTGCCTCTCTATCGCCCGCCTCGCCGCCGCCCGCTTCTGCCTCCGCTCCGCCGCCTTTGACAACATGGCCCGTAATCAGGCGCACGGGGCGTTTGCCAAGCGGGAGAGCAATCGTGAATGTCGTCCCTTTGCCCACCTCGGAATCGAGCGCGATCGCCCCGCCGTGCGCCTTCACAATCCGCCACACAACCATCAACCCCAGGCCCGTCCCGGAGTCTTTCGTAGTATAATACGGCTCGAATATAATCGCCCGCTTATCTTCAGGAATCCCGCATCCGGTGTCGCTCACCTCGATTAGCAAATGATCGCCTTCGAGGCGCGAACGCAGTGTCACTTGTCCGCGCGGTTCGGCTCCTTTAAGAGCCGGGCGCACCCCTCCCTTCGCGGTCCCAGCAGGCGATGCGGCGCCGTCGATGGCCTCAATGGCTTCGATGGCGTTTTTCGCCAGATTCAGCACCACCTGCGCCATCTGCTGGCGGTCGAGCGGCGCGGGCGGAAGGTCTGGGTCGTTCTCGATCTTGAGGCGGATGCCCCGTTCGCGGCAAAGCGGCCCCAACAACTCGGCCGCCTGCTCGAAGAGGCTTTCGACGCGCACCGGCTGCAAATCGAGTTTCATCGGCCGCGCGGCAAGCAAAAACATCCTTACAATTTCGCTCAGGCGTTCGATTTCCTCGATCAGCACCTCGGCCGAGCGCCTCATGCGTTCGAGGTTGGGCGGCGGACCGCCTCCGGCCAAATCTCCCAGGCCCTGGTCGAGCAGGCGCGCGTGGATGCTCAGAGAATTCAGCGGATTGCGAATTTCGTGGGCAAGGCCCGCCGTAAGCGTAGTAAAAAACTCAAGGTATCGCGCGCGCTCCTCTTCGGCGCGGCGGTGTCGGCCCGAAGTGGCGTCTGTAATCACCCAAAGAACATGATGAGGCTGCGCGGCGTCCGGGCCGAGCGGAAAAAGGCTCGCCTCGAACAAAACGCCCCGTCCACGGCGCACCGGGACCAACTCGCCTTCGATCCGGCGCGGATTGGCCGAAAAGTCTTCCCATAGCGCGCGCAACGCATCGAAATCCCGAGGGCGGAATGTGCGCGCCAGCGTCTCGCCCGGACCACGCCGCGCGTCTTCGGCATCGAGCAGCCGGCGCGCCGCGGCATTCAGCCAGACGATCCGCCCCTCGCGATCGACAAGCATCGCGCCCAGCGGCAGCGCATCGGACGCCTCGCGAGCCAGCGCGCGCTCATCCAGAAAACTGTTTATCAACGCCTCAATCTGCGCGCGGTCCAGGCGGTCCAGACGCGACAATACCCGCTCTATAAATTTCGGCTGATCCATGAGAAGGGAGAAGAGTTCGGAGATAAGAGTTGTGAGTTGTGGGTTGTTAGCGAAGAAGTTGTGGGTTGTGGGTTGTGGGTTGTGAGTCAAGAAGTGGGCTGGGGGCAGTGGGC
>CAYUNT010000349.1:0-1595 GCA_964446285.1 uncultured Candidatus Sumerlaeota bacterium
CCGGATTCGTGATAAGAAACGGAGATCGCCTTCGCGCGAACCTTCCGGCGGCATTCGGCGGGCGTCATGGATTGCGCCTCGGTCAGCGTTTCCCATTCGGCGCGAGAAGGAAGGCGCGGAGGTTGTGCGGTTCGGCTCATAGGATGCCTCGATTCGTTTTGCGGATGGAAAAAAGCGGGCGCGCCCTCCGGAGGTTTGAGACGAACGCGCCCGCAATGCGCCGTATGCGCCAGGGTGGTGGCCGGTCATCCCTCGCGGGTATCGCGGGCAAAAAACACTTCATAGAGCATCCGCAGCACAAGCGCGTGCCGCTTGGCGCGGCTTTGGCGGATGGGCGCGGTTTCGCGGTCATGCGCGCGATTGCCTTCCGGCCCGTGTCCGCTGGCGAGCGGAAGCGCGGCCAGTTTCCCGCAGGTTTCGCGCAAGGTGAGCAGAGTGTCCAAAGATTCGGCACACGGCGCGCAGACGAGCGACAAGAGCAAAAACGGTTCTGTCCATGCGCCTTCGTTGAAATAGGCTTGCTCCGGGCGGATTGCTTGCCGGATTCGCTCGCACAGCGCCCGCGTCGCGGCGAGATCGGGCGCGGGTTCCAGCCCCTCGGCGGCGTCCGCGATTTTTTTCAGATGCGCGGCGGCGAAACTGCGAACGAATTGCGCGGCCATAGTCGGCGGGGTTGGCAGATCGAGCAGCAACAACGGCACACTCGCGGCGTCCGGCGGGATAGCGGCGCTCCATGCCGCGGCGATTTCGGGGCAATCGGCCAGGTGCGACGTTCCGTAAGTCATAACCGGCGGATTGGCGTTTTCCGCAGCGCCCGGCCAGGCGCTCAGGATTTCGAGAACGCGCGCCGTTTTTTCGGCGGGCGTTTTGATTTTCGCGAGGCCGCTTTCGATGAATACCGCCAAGGTGATCGTCGCCTTTTCCGGCCCGGCGTTGTCGGGGTGAGGCTGTAGCGTTCCGGTCTTGACCGCCGCGGCAACGTCGATGCCGCTTGCTTCGATTTCAGGGCGGAGCAACCACACCTGCCCGTTTTCATCGGGCGCTCGCCCCAGGCGGCTTAAGAGATGCTGCAACGGAATGGGCAAGTTTTCGGCCCGGCGGTTGATGCGAAATTGGTCAATCGAGGTGTCTGTTTTCGCGAGTCCAAACATAGTGGGAATCCTCCCTTGGGGAATTGGCGGCGCGAAGCCGCTCAAATGGGTTTGCTTGGCGTCACTTCCCCTTTCCGATGCTGAGCGGGCATTCGTCCAGGTCTCGCATGAGTATCTCGCGAAGTTGCCCTTCGATTTGCGGTTGACCCAGGACGGCGGCGCATCGGGCGGGGAAGGTGGCAAGCCGGTTGCGCAAGACCGAGTTTGCCCGGCCCAGAGCCGCTCGAACGGATTCGGCGGTGAGCAACGATGCGCGCTTCTCTTCGAGTTCGAGTTCGGCCATCTTGGCCTTCGCCTCGCGCCAGCGTTCCAGCGCCGGTGACGGCCCGGCGGCGGAGGATGACATGGCGGCCTCTTCGATGCCTTCGAGCACGTCAACGAGAAGCCGCGAATCCCATTGGCCCTCGGGTGTCCGCTCGAAGACCCCGGATTGCACGTAATGGT
>CAYUNT010000350.1:0-1595 GCA_964446285.1 uncultured Candidatus Sumerlaeota bacterium
AAGTGAACAGTGATAAGTGGGAAGGGAACAGTGAACAGTGGGCAGGGAACAGTGAACAGCGGGCAGGGAACAGTGAACAGTAGGTGGTGGGCAGTGGGCGGAAAAATGGGGAGGGCGCCCAGGAAAAATCCAAGGCGCCTTCCGGGCTTTTCTTGTCCCGCAGGTCCTATTGGTCCTATAGGTCGCATAGGTCTCATAGGTCCTATCGGTCCCATTCTGCCTATTCATACAGCCTCCATTCCCGCTCATTGGCGGAGGCGGGCGTTGCGGGCGCGGCAAACCAAATATCGCCCGACATCGCGCCAAGGCTTCGCTCGAACAAAATGAACGGCCGCCCGGAGCGGTCGAGCGCCAGGCTCGGGCGCGCGTATTCACCGCTCTCGGCAGTGACGGGCCGCGACTCGACGACTTGCGCCGCCGAGGGATCGTAGAGGGCGTAATACACATGTGTTCCCGCCCGCGCGTCGATCCAGGCGAGATGCACACGCCCGAGCGCATCGATCTTGAGGTCGGGTTGTGTTTGGCGCGCGGCAGACACGGGATCAATCGCAATGGGCGTGTCAAAATCCGCAGCCCCGGCGCGGCGGCGCAGAAGCGTGATTTTCTCGTTGGGCGCGTAGGTTTCGTCGCCAAACGCCACCCAGACATCGCCATTTGGCGCGGCGGCAACATGCGCCGGTTCATAGAAATCCGAACCGCCCGCCGCAATCACACGCGGTCCGAAGACGATTTGCGTTGTGGATTCTCCGCCTGCCGATACTTCGGCGTAATACAAATTCTCCCCCGAGCCTTCGCCAGCGTTCCAGACAAGGTGGCGTGCGCCATCGGGGCCGATAGCGAGATCGGGCACGGTGAACGACGGCGAACCGCCGCGATCGAGTTCGTTTGTGAGGCGGCAGGCGCTTATTGCCTCGCCCCAATTAAACGCCCCGCTCGAATCCGATGTTTTCAGATACAAATCCGAGGCGCTGGCATTGGCTGTGAAATCATACCAGGCGATGGTGATGCGCCCGCTCGGACCGGCGGCGATGCGCGGCGTATAGCCGTTGTCGCCCATCCCACCCGCGTTTGTCGTGGTCACCCGCAGGTCCGCCGCCGAAAATTCCCCGCCCTGGGGCTTGCGATCGGCGTAGATTTCCACATTGTCGATCCAATTGCCCGATGCGGTGCAATGGCGGTGGTCGTGCCAGACGATCCAGACCGCGCCATCGGGGGTGATGGCCAGCGCGGGATGGCGTCCGCCCGCGTGGCCTTGCGGCGTCTCGGAATTGTCAATCTGCTCCTCGGCGCTCCAGACGCCATGGCGGTCGCGCGAGCGGTAATAAATATAACTGGGTTGCGCGGGATTTGTGGCCAGTCTGCCAGACCAATACGTTGCATGGAGCGTGCCCGCCGAATCGAAAGCCATCTGCCCGCTCGCCACGCGGCTCATCTGGTATTTGCGCGAGGAATCCGTGAGGGCCACCGGGTCGAGAAATTCAGCCGCGCGCGCGCGCGCGGGGCAGGCAAGCAGCAGCGCGGCGCAGAACGGAAAAAGCAGAATAGACAGGGATTTTGGCCAGGCTGCGGCGGCAAGGCCGGATTTCTCCGGCCTT
>CAYUNT010000351.1:0-1518 GCA_964446285.1 uncultured Candidatus Sumerlaeota bacterium
ACCCATTCACCAACACCCCTCCAGGGGGGACACCATGTACCTGTGTATTACCTGGACTCATTTATACAGTCGTTGACAGAACGGCGGGGGGGCGCGCAAAAACTTTGGGCGAATTTACGGAGGGACGGGCATGTCCTCCGGCCGCCAGCCGCTGGCCGTCCGTCGCGCGCGGCCACTCCGCCGCACCGGGGCTTTGAGCCGCACAATACTATCGCCACAAAAAGGAAGAAACACCAATGGGCAAGTTGAAAATCTACTACGATCAGGATGCGGACCTCGGGATTCTCAAAGGGAAAACAATCGCCGTGGTCGGCTATGGGAGCCAGGGCCATGCGCAGGCGCAGAATCTGCGCGACTCGGGCGTCAACGTTATCGTAGCCGAACTCCCCGGAACCCCGAATTACGACTTGGCGGTCGATCAGGGCTTCAAGCCGGTTTCCGCCGCCGAGGCCGCCGAGCGCGCGGACATCATTCACCTGCTCGTGCCGGATCAGACACAGAAATTCGTCTATGATAAATTCGTGGCCCAGCACATGAAGGCCGGCAAGGCGCTTACCTTCAGCCACGGATTCAACATTCACTTCAACTGCATCCAGCCGCCTCCCGAGGTAGACGTGTATATGGTCGCGCCGAAAGGCCCGGGCCACCTGGTGCGTTCGGTGTTTGTCGAAGGCGGCGGCGTTCCGTGCCTGCTGGCGATCCAGCAAGACGCTTCGGGCAAGGCGCGCCAGATCGGCCTCGCGCACGCCAAGGGCATCGGCGGAACGCGCGGCGGCGTGATCGAAACGTCCTTCCGCGAGGAAACCGAAACGGACCTCTTCGGCGAACAGACAATCCTGTGCGGCGGATTGAGCGCGCTGATTAAGGCCGCGTTCGACACGCTTGTTGAGGCCGGATACGCGCCCGAAATGGCCTATTTCGAGTGCGTCCACGAGCTGAAACTCATCACGGACCTGATCCATGTCGGCGGCTTGGCCTATATGCGCTATTCAATCAGCGACACAGCGGAATACGGCGACATGTCGCGCGGACCGCGCATCGTCACAGACGAGACCCGCGCGGAATTGCGCAAGATTCTGAAAGAGATTCAGACGGGCGAATTCGCGCGCGAATGGCTGCTCGAAAACATCGCGGGCCGCCCGCACTTCCTGGCCATGCGCCGCATGGAAGCCGAACACCCCGTCGAGATCATCGGCGAAGAACTGCGCGCCATGATGCCCTGGCTGAAGAAACCCGCGAAGCCCGGTGCGAAAAACGCGGCGGCCGCCGCGCCGAAATCCGCCCCCAAGAAGGGCAAAAAGAAATAAGCGCGGGGTATCGAAAAGCCTGCGCGATTAGGCACGCAAAGCACGAAGGCGCAAAGAGCAAATCTCCCGCCTGATGGGAGCAACGCTCTTTGCGCCTTTGTATTTTCGCGGATGTTCTATTTTGCGCGCGACCCGCCAAACCGAATTGCCGTTTGGTGTGATACCAATTTCCCGTAATTCTGTTCCCTGAATTTGCTCTGAAGGAGCAAAA